>JASFEP010000068.1:0-14350 GCA_050124775.1 Candidatus Aminicenantota bacterium | reverse complement strand
CGGTGGTCGCCGTATCATTTTTCGGGATCGCCCGTTCGGTCGAAGCAGCAGGAGTTACGGCGACAGGCGTGATTATCGGGACGCCAGATTATATATCGCCTGAGCAGGCGGACGGACAAGATGTTGACCATAGATCGGATATCTATTCCCTGGGAGTCATACTGTACGAGATGGTGACAGGGACGGTTCCGTTTAAGGGTGACACAGCCCTTAGCGTAGCCCTGAAGCACAAATCACAGCTGCCTTTAGACCCCAAGAAATTCAATCCCGAAGTATCAGATGACCTGAGCCGTTTGATCCTGATCTGCATGGAAAAGGACAGAGAGCGAAGATATCAGACGGCAGAGGCTCTTCTTGCAGATTTGCAAAACATCGAAGAAGGCCTTCCCCTTGGAACAAAGATACGTCCCAGACGCGTCACTTTTGCTCAAAAATTAATCCGCAAGAAACTCCTCATTCCTGTCTTGGTCGTTTCTCTTGCCGTCATTGCAACTGTTATCTGGAAGCTTCTTCCTCAAGGAGAGGCAATCCTCGTCCCAAAAATAGAAAATTCCGTAGCGATCATCAGCTTTACGAACCTGACCGGAGACAAAGACCTCGATATTTGGAGCAGAGGGATTCCGGAGCTCCTCATCACAAACCTGGAGAACACCGGGTATTTCCGTGTCACAACATGGGAGCGGATGCGTGACATCCTCAAGCAGATGGGGAAAAAGGATGTCGAAACCATAGACAGCGACCTGGGTTTTGAACTCTGCCGTATGGGAGGGATCGAATCCCTCGTTACAGGCACGCTGACAAAAGCCGGGGATATGTTCGCTCTGGATGCGAGAGTCCTGGACGCAGAAACGAAAAAGCTCCGCAAGAGCGCGGGTTCGAGAGGCGAGGGCGCCGCCAGCATCATCAAAACGCAGGTCGACGAGCTGAGCCGGGCGATCGCCGAGGGTTTAAGCACCGATGGAGAAAAGATCGAACAGTCTCAATTTCAAGTGGCAGAAATCTCGACGGCTTCGCCGGAAGCCTACCGTCTCTTTATTATAGGGAAAGAACATTTTAGTAGTTTAGACCCTGAAAAGGCGGCCGAATATTTTGGGAAAGCCATACAAATCGATCCTGAATTCGCTGTGGCCTATAACGGGCTAGGCAGTGCCTATTTTCTATCTGGAAAAATCAATGAGGGACGTAAGGCTTTGACGAAAGCCATGGAATTTTCAGGACATGCATCTGAAAAAGACAGGTTATTTATTGAGCAATCATATGCCTGGTGGGAGGAAAGAGATTTTAAAAAATCGAAGACAATTGTCGAAGAAATCGTCAAAAAATACCCTGACGATAAACAGGGGCATTTCCACCTGGGATATGCATTAGAGCAACAGGGAAGATTTGCCGATGCAGTGAGAGAGTATCAAGAAGTCCTTCGACTCGACCCAAATTTCGGACCTGCATTCAATTGGCTTGGATTAGCCTACGCAAAATCAGGTGAATTCGAGAAGGCTGTCGAAGCCTTGAAGAAACACATCGCTCTTACGCCGGGAGAGCCGAATCCCTGGGATAGTCTGGGTTTGGCTTATGTGAAAATGGGGAAAGTCGAGGAGGCCATTGCGAGTTACAAAGAAGCCATCAAGATCAAGCCTGATTTCGATATTTCAATCATGGCCCTGAGTTATCTTTACGCCTTCAAAGAGGATTACACGGCGGCCCTCGATTCCATCGACCGCTACCTGTCCCTGACGCTTTCACCGGAGAGGCAGGCGGAAGCCTGTCTTTGGAAGGGATTCTGTCTCTATTGGCTGGGCCGTTTCAGCGAGTCTTTGGAGGCTTTCCAGCAGGCCGAGGAGGCAAGCCGACTCGGTGATTGGCGTGACAAATCCCATCTTTTCTTACTGAGAGCCCATCTCTATTTTGACTGCGGGAAATTCGAAGCGGCGAGACAGTCGGCTCAGAAATATGTCGCCTTTCGTGTCGAACAATTGCCGAAGTCTGAGGTTAACATTGCTAAAATAGGGGATTTCTTAGAGGGCCTCTGTTATGTCAAGGAAGGTCGGCTGGATATGGCCAGGGCGAAGCTCGAGGCGATGGATTCCGCCCTCGAGGATCTTTCCGGAGTGTATAAAGAGAACTTGATGAAAAACATCCATTCTCTCCGTGCGGAAATTCACCTCGCTGAGGGCTCAGTCGAGGAAGCGCTGGCCGATGTCGAAAAAATTGATCCTCCCTTGGGTTTCCAGCCTGTTGGGTGGTTTAATTTTTATTACCTTTCAAGCCACAATTGGCCCCAGTTCAAGGAGCAGCGGGCCCGGGTTTATGCCATAAGCGATGATCTCGATCGGGCCATCACCGAATACGAGGGGTTGGTCTCGCCCGATCCAAAAAAGACCAATGCCTTGATCCATCCCCGCTATTATTACACCCTGGGGGAACTTTACGAAGAGAAAGGCTGGCAGGATAAAGCCAAAGTGCAATACGAAAAATTCCTCGAACTCTGGAAGGATGCGGATGAAGGACTGCCGGAAGTTGAGGATGCGAGGCGGAGGTTGGCCGGATTGAAGAGTCGATAATCGAAAGCATCAATCCCATGCAAATTTGCCAAAAGTCTTGACGCTTTAAATACTGTTCAATATACTGAATTATTGTTCATTATATTGAACAGAGGACAGGAATGATTATTGATATATTCATAAAATCTTCAGAACAAAGAGTCCTTAGTTTGTTTGCAGTGAATCCTGACCAAGCATTTTATGGGAGACAGATTTCCAGAAAGCTTAAAATCAGTCTGGGTGCAGCCCATAAAGCCTTATCACTTTTGGAAAAAAACGGAATCCTTGTCTCTCAAAATATAGGCACAACAAAACTCTATAGATTGAAAGACTTCAACCCTATCATCAATGCATTTAAAATTTTGAATACACTTATCATTCTTGATCCTCTCACCCAAGCACTCAAAGAGAGCTCTAGACGCGTCATTCTCTTTGGCAGTTACGCAACCGGAACTTTTACATCTGAGAGCGATCTCGATTTATTTGTTGTTTCTGAGGAAAAAGAAAAAGTTGAAAATGATATTAATAGCTTAAAGAGAAAAACAAATCTCGATATTCGTCCTGTTATTATGAGGCTGGTTGAATGGATTGAATTAGAGGATGAAGATCCTGAATTTTTTAACGAGGTCAACTGCGGAATAACCCTTTGGGAAAAACCCACCGATGATCGAGGCTTTTGAAGAATGTCTAAAGAAAAGAAAAATTATTCCATTCCCAAGAGCAAAAAGCTTCGTAAAGAAAGAATTAAAAGCTGCCAAGGATGATTTAGCGGAAGCTCAAGATCGGTTGAGAAATGACCGATATAAATATGCCACTATAAATTCCTACTACTCCATTTTTCACGCCGCAAGGGCGTTGCTTTATTCTAAAGGTTATCGAGAACGAAGCCATCACTGTCTGTCTGCTGCTATAAAGGCGTTATATGTGAAAACTGGCAAGATGAATAATCGTTTTATCCGAATTTATAAAAACAGTATGTCTTTGAGGGAAAATGCTGATTACAGCAGTTCATTTTCTAAGGAAAGTGCCATTGTTAGCGTTTCGAATGCCCAAGAATTCTTAGAAGTGGTGATGACTTTTCTCAGATAACAATATCCTATTTACCTGTGGGCAGAATCGCATCTACATCGATTGAATGCTATTGAATCGTTTCGATATTCCATTTGACTCTAGTGAATATAATTTATATGATTTTCTCAGCATTCTAGAAGGGAGCCAATGGCAACAAAATGCCCTAAGTGCCACACAGAAAACCCTGACACACAAAGCTTCTGTGGCAATTGCGGAACACAGCTTATTCCATCCGAAGCCCAAGAAATGTCTTTCACCAAAACTCTCCTGACACCCATCGAAGATCTGACCCAAGGAACCTTATTTGCGGGTCGTTACGAGATCATCGAGGAACTGGGTAAAGGCGGGATGGGGAAGGTGTACAAAGCCCTCGATAATGAGATTCAAGTCGAGGTGGCCCTTAAACTTCTAAAACCCGAGATCGCCTCTGATGAAGAAATCATCGAACGATTCAGGAACGAGCTAAAGATCGCCAGGGAGATCGCCCACAAAAATGTGTGTAAAGTCTTTCACTTCGGTAAAGAAAAGCAAAGTCCCTACATCACAATGGAGTATGTCCGGGGCGAGGATTTAAAGAGCTTGATCGAGAGAAAGGGAATGCTGACAAAGGAAGAAGCACTGGGTGTGGCAAAACAGGTGTGTTCAGGTCTTAAGGAAGCTCATGAGCTAGGAGTCGTGCATCGGGATCTCAAACCGCAGAACATCATGATCGATGAGAGTGGTGGGGTGAAGATCATGGATTTTGGGATCGCCCGTTCAGTAGAGACAGAAGGTGTCACTGAGGCGGGGATGATCATCGGAACGCCTGATTATATATCGCCAGAGCAGGCGGAAGGAAAGAAAGCGGACCAGAGATCGGATATCTACTCGTTGGGGGTTATCATCTATGAGATGGTGACAGGACGTGTCCCATTCGAAGGAGATACGGCCTTTAGCATTGCGTTAAAACACAAATCCCAATTGCCTTTGCATCCGAAGAAACTCAATCCTGAAGTTTCAGATGATTTGAGCCGGCTGATATTGATCTGCATGGAAAAGGACCAGGAGAGAAGATATCAGACAGCGGAGGCGCTGCTCGATGATCTTCGAAACATCGAAGAAGGCCTTCCCCTAGGAACAAAAATACGACCTAGAAGAAAGACCTTAGCTCAAACATTGATCCGAAGAAAATTCTTTATCCCTGTTGTCGCAGTCGTGCTGCTCATCATTGCCACAGCCATATGGCGATGGCTTCCCCACGGAGAGGCAGTCATCGCCCCGAAAATCGAGAACTCTATTGCCATAATCAGCTTCGAAAACCAAACGGGGGATGAAGCCTTCGACAATCTCCAAAAGGTTATTCCCAATCTTCTGATCACCAACCTTGAAAACACAGGATTCCTTCATGTGGCGACATGGGAGCGCATGCGAGACCTCCTGAAACAAATGAACAAGGGGGATGTGGACATCATTACCAGCGATCTGGGATTCCAGGCATGCCAGAGGGAGGGTATACAGGCCCTTGCCCTGGGAAGTTTCGCTAAGGTCGGCGAAACGTTCGTCACGGACGTTAAACTTCTGGATGTTGAGAGCAAACGACTCCTGAAGAGCGCCAGCTCGAGGGGCGAGGGAGAAGACAGCATTTTTACTCAGATCGATGAGTTGAGCAGGAAAATCTCCGAAGGCATGGAAATATCTCAGCAAAAAATCGAAACCGCTCAGCTGAACGTATCTGGAATCACCACAGACTCATTGGAGGCCTACCAGTATTATCAAAAGGGCCTCGAAAACTACGCGCGATTGGAATGGCGGAGTGCAGAGACAAATTTCCAGAGAGCGGTGGATATCGATTCTTCCTTTGCCATGGGATATTACTATCTGGCTTGGGTTCATGCAAGGCATGGAATGGGACTCAGTAATCCTTTTATAGATCCGACCCCTTGGAAAACGTCAATGGCCCTTGCCAAAAAATATTCTCAAAAAGCAACCGAAAAAGAACGTCTCCAAATAGAGATCGGGACAGCTCTTTTCGATTATGATTACAAGAGTGTCGAAAGACTCAGTCAAAGAATGGTGGAGAAATATCCCAAAGAAAAATTTGGATACGGAATGCTTGGCGTTTGTTATAGATACGAACAAGATTTTGAAAAGGCGAGGGACATGGTCGAAAAAAGATTGGAGCTTGACCCGACCGCTGCCGGAGCCTACTGGGCCCTCGCTTATACAAACGCTATGCTTGAGGATCAGTCGGGTACGGCTTCTGCGGCGAAAAAATACATCGCCGTTCATCCTGATGTGACAAATGCTTATCACTCCGCATGGGAAGTCCATGCCATGCTCGGCCTGTACGATGAGGCACAAAGTTTCCTGGATGAGGGGTTGCAGAGAATTCCTGAGTGGTTTTTCTCTCATAACTATTCTGGAATCAATTATCTTTTGAAGTATGATGTGGAAAAAGCCCGAGAAAAATTCCGTATTTATCTTGATCTTCGCCCAAAAGACATTTACAACTATGCATTCCTTATGGCATGTTCTTATCTTCTCGAGGGAAAATACCAGATGGCCGTTTCTGAAATTGGCAAGATTGTCGAGTCGACCCACAAAGCAGATAATAAAGGACGTGAGATGCTGTTTCGCATCCATTTGGGAAGAATCTTGCTGGCCCAGAGAAAATATGATGAAGCGATCGATGAATATGACGAAGCAGAAAAACTCTCGAAGACGCTTTATGATGAGGACTTCAATCCTCGCTCTCTTTTTGCCAATCATCTGATAGGGAGCGCTCTTGTCTCTAAGGGAGATTTTAAAGCTGCCCAGGAGCGGGCAGACCTCATCCAATCCATGATACAAAGGGGAAACTACAATCCCCCTCTGCATTCCATCTTCTATCATTTATTGCAGGCAGAACTCTTTGTAGCGCAGAAAAGGCCTGAAGCCGCCCAAGAGGAACTCAGTAAGTTACAACAATGGAATGTTTTCCAAGAGTTCCCTCGACAAACGAAGCTTGTGGCTGTTATAGAAGGCATGCGGGGCAATTTTGAAAAAGCGGCCGAAGTGGTCCAAAATTCTTTCAAAAATTGCGGGGTCTTTTCTTCAACTGTTTTGTGGACAGATTCACTGGATTTTCTTGAGGAGCACTCCAAGCTCGATTACAACCTGGCAAAAATATACGAACAGATGGGCGAGGCCACAAAAGCCACCGCCCACTATAACAAATTCCTCGACCTCTGGAAGGATGCGGACCCGGGCATTCCTGAATTCGAAGATGCCCACTCCCGCCTTTCTGCGCTCAAGTGACTTGCAGAGTTTTTTATCGAGAATTTCGCATGGCTTTGAAACCGGCGATTTGCTAAAATACCTTTATGCAGCAGGGAAAGAGGGCTCGTCTGGAAAAAAAGGGGATTCTCGTCCTGAGGAAAGATGATGAAAAAAGGGAGATCGAATTCGAGCTCGATGAGCGGACCGTCGATCGCTTCTGCAACAGAATAAAGCTTACCCGGAAAATCAGCCACCGCAACGTATACCGGATGCACGAACTCCACCAAGACAAAAATCAGATTTTTATCTTTAAAACGTAAACCGGAGGCTCACTTTTACGATGCGGGTTCCATAAGCGCTGTTGAGGCTTCCGTAGGTCCCATATCTCGTAAATGTCGGATTTTCAGGGTCGCTGTAATCGATATACCCTCCGGGGTCGGACGATATTTCGAATCCGCTGTTGGCAAAGACATTCATGATATCGACGTATCCGCCGATATAAAAGCGTTCACCCACACGGAATCTCTTCTCAAACCTCAAATCCAGAGTGGTTAACGGAGCATTTCGTCTCGTGCCGTTGAACTCCGTCGGGATGGTGTAGGTCCGAGGTTTATACTTATTCCCATAGGTGTCTACCGTAACAGTTCTCGCCCAAGGTTCCCCGGAGAGATGATTGAAATAGCCGCTGAGGATAAAATCGTAAGGAAGAATCACTGTGCTCTGGAGCTTGAAATTCCAGGGCCGGTCATAATCCAGCCTTCCCGGAGTAAAGAGCCAGGTGTTCGGATCGTCGAAGCGCCCGCTTGCTCCATAGGTTTGCTCGAACGAGCCCCCGATATTTCCCCAGGCTTTGCTGTAGACGATAGACCCGAGAAGCTGCCAGTTGTTCGACATCCGCTTGTTAAAAATAAGGTTCAGTGCCCAGTATTTTCTGAATCCCCTTTCTACGTTTGTAACATACATATTCCAGTCAGGAGAATCTGCGAGTTGAGCATAGAAATAGGACATCTGGTCGTCGCCTGTGCCGAATTCCCCATCGTCACCGGGATCTAAAATATCGATCCTTTCAAAGTAAGGACTGTTCTCACTGTATCCCTTCCAGGCTTCCTCCCTGCCAAGACCGAGGTCGTTAACATCCTCGAAAATATTCTGTTTGTGCTTGTAAGCAAATATCACACTCATGCTGAAGTCCTGAGCCAGCTCTCTTTCGATGCCCACGCTCCATTCATCCGTATAGGGGGCCGAGGCCTCTGTGTCCAGAGTCTTTTCGAGTTCATGCCCAGAAACGTTTGGGTAAAGATACACCGTTTGAAAATAATCGGTGGGTTCGATTATCTCATTATTATCCACGTCGATCCAGAACCAGCCGCCGCCGCCCGTCCCGAATGGATTGGCCAAAACAGAGTACTGCATCATGAGGTATTCGTTGTAGCGTGACCAAGAAGCTCTGAATGAGGTTTTTCCGTCACCGAAGACATCGAATGAGAGCCCCAACCTCGGGGAGAGGTTCGACCATGTCAAAGCATCCATGCCTTCCAGAGTGTATTCATCCCATAGGTCCGAACCTCCCTTCAAGACGGGTAAGAGACCGTATGGGTCATGAACCTTCGAATGGTATTGGTCTAAAAAATATGCCGTGCTTGTATCGAACCTCGCGCCCAGGTTCAGGGTCAACCGACCGGCAATGGTGACGCTGTCCTGAATAAAAAATCCGAACCGTCTCATTCCATTTCGCTGGACAGTGGATCCTTCTGTGTTTCCCACCGCCGGAGCTGAAATAAAAGTAAAATTGGATCCATAACCATAGATGCTTCCCTTGTAATAATGGATCATCCAGGGATTTTCGCGCCAGAAATCCCAGTCTGCGGAGTTTTTTTCATATTCTGCTCCGAATTTGAATTCATGTGCCATATTTAAAAAGTTATCCAGAAAAAGAGTGGCTACACAAGAGGGATTGATTCTCCATTGCGTATATGTCTCGTTAAAACGGGGATTATTCCTGTACATATTGTAATATCTATCATAATTCCTTGGGGCATCGTTTATAGCGTTTCCAGAATTAAGAAACGGCCAATAGCTGCGGATGTAGCCCATTCGGGCATCGAGGAAAAGATTCTGGCTGAGCACCCAGTTGAGCTGCCCGCTCATAGTGTGTACGTTATCACCCACCCGCTTCGTAAAAGATGTCCCATCAAGAGTCGAACCTCCACGATTCTCTTCATCGAAATTGACGAAATTGTACGAGGCTGTCAGGCGGATTTGGGAAGCCAATTGGAAGGTCAATTTACCAAAAAAATTCAGTTCTTTATGGGGATACTCGGCCAAATTGAATATACGCTGTCCGGCCGCAAGAGTGTCATCCCAGACGACATGGCTGAAGTCATAGTTCCATCGATAATAACGCGCATTCGCAAAAAACCACAGCCGGTCTCTGACAAAAGGGCCCCCAAGAAAAAGGGAATAATCCTGCCAGGAATTCCAGCCCGTAGGTTTCTCGAGCCCGACAGCATCGAGATCTTCTTCGCTGATCAGGGACTGCTGCATGGCTTCGTTGTAGTACTCGACAGTGGCGCCGCCGTGAAATTCATCCCCGCCCGACTTCGACACGATGTTTACGAATCCTCCGTCGGCATGAGCGATCTCTGCAGGATGACCGTAGAGTTCCATCTCGACTTCCTCATACACATCGATGTTGATATTCGTCATGATCGGCATGGTTAAGGGATTATTGATGTTCACGCCATCCAGGTTGTACTGGTTGCCGCGGACAGTGCCCCCAGCGATGTAAGACGTGCGACCACTAGAAGTAACAGAAGAAGCGGGAATGGAGCCGGGAATGGAATTGAGAACGGAATAGAGGTCGCGCGCCAGGGGGATGTTATGGATAAAATTCTTGGAATAATTGACAGCGGTTTTGGAGACTTTAACATCGACAGTAGGGGATTCACCGACAACCGTCACCTCCTCCTCGAGTGTGCTCATCGATAAAGTGACGGCGACGTTGGTGGACTTGCCCACATTGACAATAAGGCCTTTCCGGATAAGAGTTGAAAAGCCTGGCATTTCAAAAGTGCATTGATAGCCTGCGCCAGGGGGCACAGCCGGAAAACGGAAATGACCTTCGGCTACAGTGACAAAACTCATCGTTCCCTGTAAGGCCGGACCCTCGATCGTGACTGTACAGCCAGGAAGAGGATTCTTTCCCACATCGAGAACCTTCCCGCTCACAGAACCGGTGAGCTTCACCTGGGCATTCCCAAATGCCCCTAGAAAAAAAATCAAACTCCCACACAAGAAAATCCGAAATGGATTTCTCATTTAATGCTCCCTCCTCAATCGATATTTTGAAAAAGACTCATTTGCTGATCTTGGAATCCCATACCGTGATAAGGCAGAAAATATTTAAGTTTTGCCTGTTTCCTTCTTCTCAGCTGACTAATGACTACCTATTGAATAACACAATCAAAAAAATCGATCAAGAAAATTAGGCAGAAAAAAAGACAAATTCAAAATCGCCTTTGATTTGACACTCGAATGCGTTGAAACTAGAATGGGAAGAATCAATGTGCTCCTTCGTTACCCGATGAAAACCTCACGTTTCCTTAGTCTGTTTTTTAGCTTTATTTCTTCGAGTTTTTACAAGCAATTTCTGTATCGAATTTCCTCTATGAATGACGGAACTTTTTGGAACGGAATCTCGTCTACTGAGGTGTGATTAGTGCAAACAGAAAGGATAGTCAAAGAATGTTTGAAAGGAAACGAAGGAGCCTGGCAGATGCTGGTTAACACCTACTCGCGAAGGATCTTCAGCCTGGCTTATCAGTTCTCAGGAACGCGTGAAGAGGCTGAGGATATGACGCAAGAGATTTTTCTCAAGCTCTACAATTCCTTGAAAAAGTTCGATTTCAACCGGAATTTCGACGCATGGCTCCTAACCCTGGCACGGAATCATCTGATCGACGAATACCGCCGCACCAAGTGGGAAAAGAAGACACGCGATGAGTTCGATGAATACAGCCTGAAAGAAACAACGGAGATAGGACCGGAAGACGCCGTCCTCAGACAAGAAACAAAAAGAAGAGTGTGGGAGGGTTTCAATCACCTGTCACCGGACATCCGGATGGCTGTAATCCTGAGGGATATCCAGGGGAAGAAATACGAAGAGGTGGCAGAAATCATGGATCTCCCCCTGGGAACCATCAAATCCCGCGTCAACAGAGGCAGGATCCAACTGGCAAAAGTCCTCAAAGAACAAAAGGTGAAGGACAATGGAATGTGAACACATCGAAAACCTTTTGTCTCCTTACTTAGAGGGTGAACTGCCGGCTGAGGACAGGCTGGCAGTCGAGGAGCATCTTCGAAGCTGTGCGGATTGCTCCGTTCTTCTCGATCTTCTGAGGCAGACCCAGGAATCTCTGGCCGATTTTCCTCAAGCGGAGATGAGTGAAGGACTGGTGGAGAGGCTCTATGAAATTCCCCACAGGAAGAAAAAATTCCGGCTCAGTCTGGATTTTTTGGTCCGGCCGGCACTCCAACCCTACCTGGCAGCAGCTACGATCTTGTTAACGCTTGTGTCGTTCTACCTTTTCCATCCGGAAAAGAGTGCGATCGATAAATCTATAAACCGCAATGTCCATCTGGGATACAGCAAAATCGGCAAGCTGTACTCAGAGGCGGGAGAATTCACCGCATCCTTGGGTGAACACAAGGATAATATCCTCGATACCATCAAAAGCAAACAGCCTTTTGGAAGGAACGGGGATTGAACCATAAACATATGGAGGTATGATATGGAAGAAAAAGTTGTTGTACACAAACCCCCTAAATCACCTGCGCTGGCAGGTATTCTGTCTTTCTTTTTTCCAGGAACCGGGGCTTTGTATAACGGACAGCCGCTCAAGTTCCTGGTTATACTCCTCGGAGTCGCGATCATGGTCACCATGCTGGCGAACGAGGAAGGGTCGGCACCTTTTCTGGGCATTCTGCTCGGAGGCCTGTATTTCTACCAGTTTATCGATGCGATCGTTACAGCCAGTGCGATCAACCGGAAAGCTTTACAGGGCGAAGAGGTGGACGAAGTCAAAGTCGAAGAACTGCCGGAATTCGTGAGAACGGGTTCTGTGTTTTGGGGCATCGTCCTTATGATCCTCGGAGTCGTTCTTCTCATGGCGAATTTCGAGTTTCTGATCACTTACAGAGGAATCTGGAATCTCTGGCCCCTCATCGTCATCATTATCGGTGTGAAGCTCGTCGTGGATTACATGGCGAAGAACAAAGAGGGTGACTGAGGAGAGACCAATGGCAAAACAAAAAAGAAAAGATCCATTGATCTGGGGTATTCTTCTCATAACCCTGGGAGTGCTTTTCCTGCTGAATATCGACATTTGGTATGTACTCGCTCATTTTTGGCCGGTGATCCTCATCATCTGGGGCGCCCTTAAGTTCTATCACGGCTTGAAGGACCGACAAGAGGAAGAAAACAGACGATCCGAAGACATTCAGGTTTAAAAATGAGATCCAAAGAAATTCTTTTGCTGATCCTGTTGGTCGCTGCGGGAATTTTCCTTTACTACGCTTACACAGACAAGTTCGACTGGGATATCGTGTGGGGGGACGACTTCCTCTTCAAACTGGAGGAATTCCAATTCGAAGAATCGCACACGATCGACCCCCCTTTCCCCCGCTCCATTCATGTCGTCAACCGTCACGGCGACATCAAGATCCGAGGAACCGACGAGGACAGGATCGTCGTCAATATGAAAAAAACGATCCGGCGCAGAACTGAAGAAGAGGCAAGAGAGGTCGCAACCCGACTGAAAATGGTCACAGAGCGAACCGCAAACGACCTCGTTCTCACGACAAACCGAGGAGAGTTCAGGAAAAAACGGTTCCATACGTCATTCGCGATCTCAGTGCCCAAGGATGCAGATATCACAGTTACGAACACCTATGGCGCAGTAGAGGTTTCCAATGCGGGTAGCACAAACATCCACAATTCCTACGGAAAGGTCATCATCACCGATGTATCCGGAGAACTGCGAGTTAAAAACAAATACGATGACGTGAATATTCAGAGAGTAAGTGCGGAGTGCACGATCGACAGCAACAATTCTTCGGTGGACGTTACCGAGGTCGATGGGACTGTCCGAGTTTTCCACCGGTATGGAGATGTGAACCTGAAGGATATCAGTCGGGATGTTATCGTCGATGCATCGAATGCGGAGATCGTCTGCCGAAATGTCGAAGGACTGGCGGATGTGCAGAGCACCTACCGCGACATAATCCTCACCAATGTAGGGGCAGCAAAAGTGCAGGCTAAGAATTGCGAGATCCAGATGAACGAAGTGAAGGATTATTCTGTTATCGGGGGCAATTATTGCGGCGTGAAACTGATAAACATCCTGGGAGACCTGAAGATCGATGCCACAAACACCAGTGTTTATGGGAAAAGCATTCTGGGAAGTAAAATAACGATCGATACGACCTACCGTGATGTGGAACTCGAAGACTTTGCCGGGGAAACGACAATTCTCCATTCCAACGGGAAGATTCTTTTGACTCCGAAACCTCTCACCCAGACTCTCGTCGTTAGAGGGAAGTACTCGGATATCAATCTCTATTGGCCTGCGGGCGGCACTTATCCCACAGAAGCCGAAAACAAAGGCGGCGATATCGAGTGGAATCTGCCTTACGAGCTCTCTTTCCAGAAGGAGAACAGTGTCTCTATGATCAAGGCGTTTATGGGAGAAACGGAAAGTCCATTGATCTCTCTGCACACGACGTACGGAACGATCCGCATTGAAGAGAATCCGTAACTTCTAAAGGCCCGTTTCCCGAATCGAACGATAGAGAGACACCATTGCCAGTACAAAACAGCAAAACGCGGGCATAAAAGGAGGCGTCAAAGAGAAATAAGAGAATCTGACGGATAAAAAGGCCCGTTCCCCGAACGGGCCTATTTTTTTACTGTTTATTCTTAAGAGAGTAAATCCTGGACTGCAGAAAACCGTTGATCTTGATGTTGAAGTAAGAAATCAGGTTGGCAAGGTCTTTTTTATATTTGGTTACATAACGGACAAAACCTGCTTCCTTTTTATCCCTCAAATGGCTCTCGAATTCATCCACTTCGTCTCTGAGCTCTATTATATAATGGTTGAGAGCTCTGTATTGGGCGTTTATGTCGATCAGATCCTGTCCTGAGATTTTTTTCAGATCCAAATAAGGGGGGAGGACTTGTAAGATGTTTTTGCCCTCCGTATGGAGCTCATTCACGTACTCTTTGATCTCTTGAAAAAAGGATTTGTACTTGAGAGGATTCTTGAGCTTCTCCTCGGCACGATCCAGGAGGACGTCATACTGATCTTTAAGGGAATCCAGGTAATCATGCAGTCCGAAATGTTTTCTCTTGAACTGGAAAAGATCGATAAAATCCCGGCCGATGTATATCTTGTCTTTATAGTTGGTCAAGAGCTCCCGGGGAGAGTGGGTGTAGAATTTGATCTCGT
>JASFEP010000067.1:0-14444 GCA_050124775.1 Candidatus Aminicenantota bacterium | reverse complement strand
CTCTCCTCATCCTAACCTCAGGATCTTTGATCGTATCGGTGATATGAGCGATTCTGTTCTCTAAATGGGAGATTTGACTGATCAGGAACTTTTCCCTTTCCTTCTTAATCTGCACCGCATCCGCGTATTGCTGCTCGTGCATTGAAGTTGCATCCGATACGACATACCGAAGAAATTTCCCATTGCTCTCGCGATACGGTCCTTCTGCGGTTACCCTAATAACTCCGACACGAGAGCTCTCTGTTTTGAGCCGAAGATCATCTGCCAAGATCGAGAGTTCCTCATTCTCGATGAATCTCTCGGCGTAGTGGGCGGCTTCTATCCGGGCACGAAGAGCCAAAGGTTCTTCGATAAGACGTCCTCCTATCTTCCCGATTCTAAGATAGGCGGTCGCGACGAATGTTTTGGGTAGCAGAAATGTGACAGCACCCGTGACCGCAACAAACACAAAAGTCCCAATAATAATCAGCCATTTTTTCCGCCAGATAAGCTTCAGATAATCGATGATCTCGATCTCGTATTCGGCCATTCTATCCTCCAGATTCAGCGTGATCGGCACTCAGAATTTTTCCATACTTCCATAACAATTTCAATCCATAATATGAATTATTCATAAAAGTGGCTGACAATTGCTTTTCTCACTCAAGTTTTTACTGTCACTTTTTTGATCCTTCGGGTGAACCGATCTCACCACAATGCCTTCATTGTACCCCCTTCGAGGCAGATAAATACATCTTCCGGGACCACTGCCTAACCTTTTTGAACGGGTGGGCTGGGTTGGAAGTGGTGTGGACTGGCCTCGGTCCGTGAATAATTCATTTTCTGGGCTGGTCAAGATATCGTATTTGTGTTTATAATGACGTCAACATTGGATGGTCATGAAGGTTTTGCTCGTCAATAAATTTTTTTTCCTAAAAGGAGGGTCGGAAACTTCTCTTTTCGACACCGCTGCACTTCTTGAAAAAAGGGGGCATGCTGTTTCCTTTTTTTCCATGGAACATCCCGCAAACCGTGAATCACAGTATGCAAAATATTTTGTTTCGAATGTGGATTATGACAATCCCAGCTCCTTCTCAGAAAAACTCAAAGCCTCTATTCGGATACTCTATTCTTGGGAGGCCCGAAAAAAATTGGATAGGCTTCTCGAAAAGGAGCGACCCGACATAGTGCATCTCCACAACATCCATCACCAGATCTCTCCATCGATCCTTCACACGTTGAAAAAAAAGGACCTTCCTGTGGCTTTAACCCTTCACGACTACAAAATGGTCTGTCCGGTGTATACCCTGATGCGCAATGGACGCCCGTGTGAGAAGTGCCGCCATAAAAGGTTTTATCATTGCACCACCGGGCTCTGCTGCAAAGGTTCCTTCGCTAAAAGCCTGTTGAACACCCTGGAGATGTATCTTCACCACAAGTGGCTCCACGTGTATGATCTGGTCGATGTTTTTTTAAGTCCGAGTGAATTCTTGAGGAACAAACTTCTGGAAATGGGTTTCAAGGGAAGGATCGTCCATTTGCCCAATGTCATCGACACGGCCGGTTTCGATCCTTCCTATTCCTGGAAAGAAGAACACATCGTCTATTTCGGTCGTCTCTCCAAAGAAAAGGGACTTTACACACTCCTTCAGGCTGCGCAGGGCCTTCCCGTTGAGTGCCGGATATTCGGCGAGGGACCAGAGAGAGAGAGACTCCTCCAATGGATCGCAGAAAAAAAAATGGACAATGTCCATCTCTGTGGCCATGTGTCTCAAGAAAAACTCAAGGAGGAAGTACGGAAGGCGATGTTCGTCGTCCTGCCCTCGGAGTGGTATGAAAACAATCCACTATCCGTCCTCGAAGCCTTCGCCCTCGGCAAACCAGTCGTCGGTGCACGGATCGGAGGAATCCCCGAACTCGTCAGGGATGAGGAAACTGGCCTGACATTCGAACCGGGGAACGCCGCTGAGCTCAAAAAAAATATTTTGTATTTATTGGACGATTCTGAAAAAATAATGAGTTTGGGCAAGAAGGCAAGACAACATGTCGAGCGAAACAATGCCCCTGAGCTTCACTTTCAAAAATTGATGAACATCTACAGCACGGCCAAAGACAATCACTGATATGGAAGCATCGATCATAACCACCTACAGATGCATCAACAAATGCCATATGTGCCATACCTGGAAGTTTCCCACAAAGGAAGAGGAGGAGTTTGCGCCTTCGCTGCTTCGAAAACTTCCCTCTCTCTCATTCTGCAACGTGACCGGAGGCGAGCCTTTCATGAGGCATGATATCGCCGAGATCACCCGCATTCTTCTCCGAAAATCCAAGCGATTAGTGATCTCCACAAACGGTTATTTTACAGACAGAATCATCGACCTGGCGAAGACGGATAAGAGGATCGGGATCCGGATAAGCATCGAAGGCCTGCCGGCAGCAAATGACGAGTTGCGCGGGATAAAGGACGGCTTCGACCATGGATTGAGAACCTTGCTCGAGCTTAAACGATTGGGGTTGAAGGACATCGGATTCGGCATTACGGTCTCCGACCGAAATGCCAAAGATATGCTCGAGTTGTACTATCTTGCTAAGTATTTAAAAGTCGAATTCGCGACCGCTGTCGTCCACAACTCCTATTATTTCCATAAATCAGATAACAAAATCGTCAACACAGAGGAGGTTATCCATTCTTTTAAAGAGCTCATCCAGGAGCTCCTTAGGACATGGAGGATCAAGAACTGGTACAGGGCCTATTTCAATCACGGATTGATCAACGTGATCCAGGGATATCCGAGGTTGCTTCCCTGTCGAGCGGGGACGGACCTCTTCTTTCTCGATCCATGGGGAGAAATCAGGCCTTGCAATGGGATGGAAGAAGGGATATGGTATGATAGCCTGGGTAATCTCCACCAGTACACTTTTGACGAGATTTGGAATTCTGAAAGGGCACAAAAGATTCGCAAAAAAGTCGCCGATTGCCCAAAATCCTGCTGGATGATCGGTACGGCAAGCCCGGCGATGAAGAAGAACCTCTTGAAACCAACGCTCTGGGTACTAAATAACAAATTTCGCACGCTTCGCAACACTGGGCAATGAGAGTCGCATACATCGGTCAGAAGGGTATCCCCGCCACATTCGGAGGCGTCGAATACCATGTGGACAAGTTGAGCAGAGAAATGGCCGCACTCGGCCATGACGTGACCGTTTATGTCCGAAGCTGGTACACGGCCAAGAATCTGAAGGAATACGAGGGCGTAAGGCTCATTCATGTTCCCACCATCAAGAGCAAACACCTGGATGCATCCGTGCACAGTTTCCTGTGTTCCATCCATGCGCTCTTCGGGAAATTCGACATCATCCATTACCACGGCATTGGTCCCGCATTTTTTGCCATTATCCCGAGGCTTTTCAGGAAAAAAGTTGTTGCCACCGTGCATAGGCTGGACTGGGAGACCGAAAAATGGAGGAGCATTGCCAAAAGCCTGCTGAAGGCCGGGGAACACATCTCGATCACGGTCCCTGAGCGGACGATTGCGGTCTCCGAAGAACTTACGAAATACGTCAAAAATAAGTATGATAAAGTCGTGATCCATCTCGGCCATGGCACCGATTTGCCTGAATCAATAGCCCCTGCGATCATCAAAGAAAAATACGACCTGAACGGCAGGGATTACATCCTTTTTATGGGTAGACTCGTTCCAGAAAAGCGGGTGGATTGGTTGATAAAAGCGTTCCAAGATCTGAAAGGAAGATCGTCGGAGTCCTCTCCCTTGAAGTTAGTGATAGCGGGGGGTTCGAGTGCAACTCCTGAGTATGTCAAAAAGCTGAAAGATATAAGTGAGGGCTCTTCAGATATCATCTTTACAGGATACGTCTCAGGCACAGAAAAAGAGGAACTGCTGAGCAATGCCCGACTGTTCTCTTTGCCTTCGCACTTAGAGGGTTTCCCCATAGCCCTTCTTGAAGCAAAAAGCTATGGGCTGTGTTGTCTTGTAAGCGACATCCCCCCTCATTTAGAGGCGATTCGATCCGGAATGAACGGATTGCTCTTTAGATCCGACGATTTCGAAGACCTCAGGCAGAAACTTCAGGAGTTGATAAACGATCACGAGACGCTCGAGAAGTTAGGAGCAAACGCTCGGGAAGAGATGAAAAACCTACCGGGTTGGAAGATTGTCGTAAAAAAGATAGAGAGTATCTACGAAGAGCTTTTATGACCTGCGCAGCAGCGCAACAGAGACTTAATGGCGCCCCACCGAATAGTACTCGAAGCCGAGATTCCTTATCTCTCCGGGTTCGAAGACATTGCGGCCGTCGATGATGATGGGATTGGCCATCAGGGCTTTGACCTTTGGAAGATCTAGTTTCTGGAATTCCTCCCATTCGGTGACGACGAGCATAGCATTGGCATCTTTCACCGCATCATAGGGATTCGCTGTATATATGATCTTGGGAGGATCTTCAGGGTAGACACTCCGCATGTTGTCCATAGCTTCAGGATCGTAGAGCCTGAGCATTGCACCCTCGTTTCGGAGTTCCTCGATAAGAGAAATGCTGGGTGCGTTCCGGATATCGTCGGTCTCGGGCTTGAACGCCAATCCCAAGACGGAGACTTTTTTATCCTTTATGATCCAGAGAGCCTTTTTGACCTTGGTGATGTAACTCTGGATTCGGCTGGTGTTGATTCGATCGACCTCCTTGAGGAGGGCAAGGTCGACTCCCAGGTCTTCCCCGATCTTGATGAGCGCCCTTACATCCTTTGGGAAACAGGACCCTCCGTAACCTAGGCCCGCTCGCAGGAACCTCTCTCCTATCCGCTCATCCAATCCCATACCTTTGGCAACGAGCTCCACATTGGCATCCGTTTTTTCGCAGAGCTCCGCCATGAGGTTGATGTAGGAGATTTTGAGGGCAAGGAACGAATTTGAGGCATGTTTAATGAGCTCGGCAGTATCGATGTTCGTCACCAGGATCTTATCCTTGAATGTGTCATAGATCTTGACGAGGACATCTTCGGCCTTTTTGGTTTCCACACCGATGATTACGCGGTCGGGATGCATAAAGTCCTCAACCGCCGTGCCTTCGCGCAAAAACTCCGGGTTGGAGGCCACATCGAATTCCCCGTCGCCCTTCTTGTAGAGGCTGATGGTGCGTTTGATCCACATGGATGTTTTGACGGGAACAGTGCTTTTTTCGACGACCACTTTATACTTATTGAGATTTTCGGCAATGCTCCGCGATGTGCTCTCTACGTAACACATGTCTGCGCTTCCATCTTCCCGTTGGGGGGTGTTGACACAGACAAAGAGCACATCCGAGGCGCGGATGGTCTCCTCGAGGTCGTGGTTGAAGGAGAGGTTGCCCTTTTTCAGGTTTTTCTGAAGGAGCGGCTCGAGTCCGGGTTCGTAAATGTGGCAGATTCCTTGGGATGCTTTATCGATTTTTTCTTTGTCGATATCCGTCCCTATCACATCATGACCCAGGTCAGCCAGACAAACGGCCGTCACCATCCCGACATATCCAGTGCCGATTACTCCGATCTTCATGCTCGCCTCCTTAGGTTAGGCCTTGACGACATTTTATATAATTGAACCAGGTCAGGCTTTGACGATGTTTTTCCTTTTGCGCTTGATGGCATTACGGGTGTCAATGATAAGGTGCGCGTGCTTTGCGATCCAATCAAAATCGTAAGCTGTGTGGCCCGTGGCTACGATCAGGGCGTCGTATTTTTTCAGTGTAACCTCATCCAGTTTGACCGATCTCATATTCAGGTCCGGATAATCCCTATGGCCTGAGGACCGGGGCACATGCGGGTCGTTGTAATCGACCTTGGCTCCCCTTTGATTCAAAAGAGTGATGATCTTCAGAGCCGGCGATTCCCGTTGGTCGTCGACATCTTTTTTATAGGCAATCCCCAGGATAAGCACCTTGGCTCCCTTGATGGCTTTTCCTCTCTCGTTCAGTTCTGCGACCGTTCTATCGACCACATAGTAGGGCATGAAAGTGTTTATCTCTCCGGCAAGCTCGATGAAGCGGGTGGGATAATCCACCTCCTTGGCCTTCCAGGTCAGGTAAAAGGGGTCCACAGGAATACAATGCCCTCCATATCCGGGTCCGGGAAAAAAAGGCATAAAACCGAAGGGTTTGGTGGACGAGGCTTTGATCACTTCCCAGATATCGATCCCCATCCTGTCGAAGATCATCTTCATCTCATTGACGAGAGCGATGTTCACAGAACGGAATATGTTCTCGAGGAGTTTTGTTGCTTCAGCGACACCGGTAGAACTTACGGGAATCGTTCGAACGACGATCTGATCGTAAAGGCTTTGGGCCGCTTTCAAACAGTCTTCGGTGACCCCACCCACGACCTTGGGAATATTGGCCGTTGTGTAGACCTCATCTCCCGGATTCTCTCTTTCTGGTGAATAGGCCAGATAAAAATCCCGGCCCACTTTGTATCCTCTGGACTCCAGGATGGGAAGCATCTCTTCTTCGGTGGTGCCTGGATATGTCGTGCTCTCCAGGACCACGAGCTGTCTTTTTTTTCTGTTTTCTGCAATGAGCTTTGTCGTGTTCAGGACAAAGGAGAGATCGGGATTTTTGTGGGCGTCCAGAGGAGTGGGCACGCAGATCAGTATCACGTCGGCCTTAGCGAGCGCATGGGGATCCGTTGTGGCCTCGAATGTTTTCTTTTTGAGGTATGGAATCAGGTCTTTCCCTGTAACATGTTTGATGTAACTTTTTCCCTTATTGAGGAGATCGACCTTTTTTTTGTCGATATCGAACCCGAGCACACGGAATCCCGCATTCAAAAAAGTTTTAATGAGGGGAAGACCCACATACCCTAGGCCGATCACACATACCAATGATTTTCTATCTTTGATCTTCTCTACCAGAGTCATTGTCCCACCTTTATGGTCGATTCCTGAACCATTCGATAGTCTTCAGAAGCCCATCTTCGAGAGAGACGTGGGGTGCATAGTCCAGAAGAGCTTGCGCCTTCGAAATGTCGGCAAAGGAGTGCCTCACATCCCCCGGACGTTCCTCTTCGTGCACGGGCTCGATGGATTTCCCCACGCGTTCCATGAGCGCTTTTGCCAGGTCATTCACAGACGTTTGAATTCCATTACCCATGTTAAGGATTTGGCCTGAAACATCGTGTGCTTGGGCGGCCTGGAGATTGGCCTTCACGACATTGGCGACATAGGTGAAATCCCTGGATTGTTCGCCATCCCCGTAAATGATCGGGGCTTCATTTCGAAGAAGGCGCGTTATGAAATTGGGGATGACGGCGGCGTATTGGGAAAAAGGGTCCTGGCGTGGACCGAACACATTGAAGTATCTGAGGCAGACTGTGGGGAGGTTGTAGATGTTGCTGAAGACCTGACAGTATTTTTCCCCAGCCAGTTTAGTGAGGGCATAAGGAGACAGGGGATTGCCTTCGAGCCCCTCCTTTTTGGGAAGGTGCCCGTCATCACCGTAAACGGATGAGGAGGAAGCGAAGACGACCTTCTTTACGGACGCATCCTTTGAAGCAAGAAGGATATTGAGTGTTCCCTCGATATTGATGGCGTTTGTCAACAGGGGGTCTTCGACCGAACGCGGAACCGAAGGAAGGGCTGCCTGATGGAGGACATAATCCACGTCCCTAACGGCTTCTCGGCATATTTCGAGATTTCGGATATCTCCCCTGACGAGTTCGACAGCATCGAGGAAGGAAGCGATGTTCTCTTCTTTTCCGGTGAGGAAATTATCGAGGATTCGGACAAAAAGACCCTTTGTCGCCAGTTCCTCTGCTATGTGCGAGCCGATAAATCCAGCTCCTCCCGTCACCAAATATCTATCCATCGCGCCTATCTCAAATGTGAGTATCAGTCCATATAACCTAGAGCTTTGAGCCGCTCTTTGACTTTGTCCTCCTCATCCTGGCTCAATCCCCCCTCTTCCTTCTTGTCCTTGGGAAGGCTATCTTTGAGGACTTTGATCACATAGTCCTGCACTGAGGCTACATCCGTATCTTTGATCTTTTCCTCTATCTCTTTGTACAGCGCGGTTGGTATGGGGATGTCAGTAAATTCATTTTCCATGTCTATCCTCCTGCCCTGAATTATTCACCCGGGAGACCTCTGCCTCGCCTTTGTAGCAATCACCACTCTTGAATAATCCAGGTTAAATATTCATAAATTATTGCCGGCGTTTGCGGTAGAGAGACTTATCGACGGCGGCGATCATCTCTTCCAGGTCATATTCTGGCGAGTCCAGAAAATCAAATATTTTTTTCACATTTTCCGCCGGATCGGCCACGATCTCATTGTAACTGACAAACAGCACATCTATATCTTCCCGTTCTTCAATCCGTTTCATGATCATATCGTTGAGCTTTGTGAATACGATGCGCGTGTCCTCCCGGTTCTCATCCTGAATCTTCGCCATTTTCTCCATCGAGTCTAAAATTTCCTCGATATTTCTCTGTGAGTAAATGACCTTATAATTCCCTTCAGGGAGGAATTTGAGGCCATATGCAGTTATTTTAATAAATTTGCCCTTGTATGGCTCGAATGAAAACTCATTATTCATGAGCTTATTGATGATTTTCCCGCCCTCTAGCTCGAAATAACCCCGTGGATTGTCATCGTCGGGAGGCCTCGATTCCTGATCGAATTCCGAAGGGACACCTCCAGCTTGCAGAATTTGCATGAGCATAGAAGTGCCGGAGCGTTCCAATCCGGAGACGATATAATTGAGTCTTCTATCCAATGTCATCGTTCCACCTTTCCTCGGTCGTTCGTGAGAACGCCTTTATCACATTAGAAATCAGTGTATAGTATTCAAGAAAGATTTTATATCTCAAAAGTCGGTTGAATGCAATGCTTTTGACAAAAAGGGGACAGGCTACTTTTTTATTTCCCCTGGAAAAGTAGCCTGTCCCCATTTCGAGTGGCTTGACAAAGAGGGCCATTTGGTGTTTATTAATACTTAAAAATGACGCAAATCCCCTTCCCTGCCTTTTAATATGGAGAAAATCGAACACCCTTTTGCCCAGAAAAGTGCCTATTCTGGAGTTTTGGACAAAAACCTGAAGAGCCTGGAAAAACGCCTGGGAATCTCCCTCTCTGCCCGCGGAGATAAACTGCTCATAGACGGGCCGGAAAAAAACGTTAAGTTCGCCAAGTACTATCTGGAGAAGGTCAAAGACCTGGAAGCCAAGGGCTACTCCCTCAGCAAGGAAGACCTTTACATCACGCTAGACCTTCTTGAGGAAGGGATGACACACCGCATCGAGGATTTTCTCTCATCAGAGCCGCTCACTCTGTCGCGTAAATCGGTTACCCCCAAGAGCCTCAATCAACAGCAGTACATCCAGGCGATCAAAGAATACGATCTCGTTTTCGGCATCGGGCCTGCGGGCACGGGAAAGACTTATCTGGCTATGGCGATGGCCCTGTCGTTCCTTCAGGATAAGGCCGTGAACCGAATCGTCCTAACGAGGCCGGCGATCGAGGCAGGGGAAAAATTGGGCTTTTTGCCCGGGGATATGTACCAGAAGATCAATCCCTACCTGCGCCCTCTCTATGACGCGCTCTTCGACCTTGCCCGGACCGACCAGGCGAACAATCTGATCGAAAGAGGCATCATCGAGATCGCACCCCTCGCCTATATGCGCGGACGGACGTTGAACAGCGCTTTTATTATCCTGGACGAAGCGCAGAACACGACCAAAGAACAGATGAAGATGATCCTCACACGAACGGGATTTAACTCCAAAGTGGTGATCACTGCCGATGTGACACAGATCGACCTTCCCGAGCCGAAAAAATCAGGTGTTCTGCATGCCATGGAAATTTTATCGGGCATTAAAGAGATCTCGTTCATCCAATTCAATCACAAAGACGTGGTCCGTCACCCGCTCGTGCAAAAGATCATCAAAGCTTACCAAAAAGCCGAAGCCAAACTGCGAAAAACATAATGAACTCGAAATTCTTCAAGAAGATTAAATTCTTCAAAAGCGATTCCGCTCCCAAAGCTCGGGCACAGAATAACTCTGTTCCCCCAGAAAAAAACAAAGCGGTCAGCTTCTGGAAAAACTTGTTTTCCAATCCGCTTATTTTTCTTTTTCTCTTCGTTGCAATCCTATCGTACTTCATCGCCTATCTGCCCTCTCAATCATTGCCGCAAAACTTGACAGAGGGCGAGATCGCCACATCCGATATCATCGCGCCTATGGATCTGACGATAGAAGATATCGAAACCACCGAGAAGAGGAGGAACGAGGCCGTGGAGGCCGTGCTTCCTGTGTACAGTCAGGACCCGAATGTGACCTTGAACATTGAGGAAAAGATCAGGCAGTTTTTCAGTATCGGCAGAGCGTTGATGGCAGAGAACCCTACGACAGAGGAAAAAAACACGTTCAGAGCCGAGATCGAAAAGATCTTCGGGCTCGAGCTGTCATCCACGGATCTAAACAATTTGATCAAAGCGGATTATGGAGAAACTCTCGAAGAGACTTTGATCAATCTGATCATAAAAGTATCCGAACCGGGGATCATCGTCTCTAAAAATCTATTCATCCACGGCGAGGAAGAAAAGGGGCTGGCCTTCATAAAGAGTTCTGGCAGCGAGCAGTCGATACAGACAGACGATCTCTTAGACATTACAGAGAGTAAAGAGAGGCTGACCCAGGAGATCGACCAGCTGGAGTTCCCCCAATCCGAAAAGGCGCTTTTAAAAAAGCTCGCTCATTTCTTTATTCAGGCAAACGTCATTTACGACAGATTAGTGACGGAGCAGCGCAAGAGGGAAGCGCGGGAGAGTGTGAGCACCGTTTTTTACACGATCAAAAAGGGAAAGGTCATCCTTCGTAAGGGGGATGAGATCAATGCGGACGCCCTCAAGCAAATCGAGATCATCAATCAGAATCTCCAGGCTAAACCCAGCTGGCTGACAAATTTTTCGGGAATCTTTTTGCTTTTTACGCTGCTGATCCTGGCTGTCTGGTACTACATGAAATCCCTCGTAAAAACCAATCTGGCGCTAAAGTATTTCCTGATGATGGGCGTTACGTTGATCCTCAGTATTCTGTTCTATAAACTGTTCCTCTTTTTAGCCGACACATTCAGTCAAAGCTCCAGCATATCGTTTTTCTCTCACACAGAGAGTTATTATTATGCGTTCCCCTTCCAGTTCGGGACGCTTCTTTTTGCCTTTCTCACGACCATTCCCATCGCATTGGTCTTAACGGTCGTCAACAGCCTACTGGTGGGGTATCTCTTCCAATCGAATTTTTCCCTTTTGATCTTCTGCCTGGTCGGGGGGTTTGCGGCCATATACGGGATCAAATACTACGGGAAACAGAACAGGATCTCGACCTTCAAAACCGGTTTTTTTCTTATCGCTCCCATCAATTTTTTCATCATCATCACCTTTCATCTGATAAGAGAACGGCTGGGTCCCTTCGATATCGTCGCCAGCGAGCTTCTGATGGGTCTTATCGGAGGGATGCTGAGCGCCGCACTCGCATTCGTGTTTATGCCCGGGTTCGAGAATCTCTTCGATATCGCAACACAGAGCAAACTCCTGGAACTTACGAACTCCGACCTCCCTATTTTCAGGGAGATGGCCATGGAAGCGCCGGGTTCTTACCATCACTCTTTGATCGTCGCATCTTTAGCCGAGAATGCGGCCGAAGAGATAGACTTAGACCCGATGGTGGCGAAAACCGGCGCCCTCTATCACGACATCGGAAAGATCAAAAGACCCGAATATTTTATCGAGAACAGGGGCAGAACTCCTGACCGCCACAAAGACCTCAAGCCCAGCATGAGTACACTGGTTATCATCAATCATGTCAAAGAGGGTGTGGACCGCGCAAAAAAATTGAAGCTCCCCAAGGTGATTAGAGACATCATCGAACAACATCATGGAAGCTCCCTGGTCAGGTATTTTTACGAAAAAGCCAAGACCGAATACGACCCCGAGATGCAGAAGATCGGAGAAGAAAACTACAGATACGCCGGTCCCAAACCCAAAATAAAGGAAGCCGCCCTGATCATGCTGGCCGATTCTGTTGAGGCGGCCAGCCGCAGTCTGAAATCGCCCACAAAAACGAACCTGAAAAGGGTGATCACCGAGATCATCAACAGCTATATCCAGGATGGTCAACTGGATGATTGTGACTTTTCTTTGCGGGAACTGAGGACGATCGCCTCATCCTTTCTGGATACGATGTACACGATCTATCACCACCGTACGGAATATCCGGGTTTCGATTTCGAGATGAAAAAGAAACCTCCCAAAAAATCGAACGCAGCCAATGATAGAAATTTTAAACAACCAGAAACGGCATAAGATCAAGATAAAACGGTTCAGGGAACTGCTCGGAGAACTGATAAGGATTTATGATGTGGACGACCCGGAGTTGACTCTGGCCTTTGTGAACGACAGTGTCATCCGGGACCTGAACCGGAGATTTTTGGAGGTGGATGCACCCACGGATGTATTGAGCTTTCCCATAAGGGAAGAGGGGGCTGATGGCAAATATTATTTAGGCGATATCATTATCTCGGTCGCACAGGCCAATAAACAGAGACTCGAGAAAAATCACAGCCTGGAGCGTGAGCTGGAAATGCTGACGGTCCACGGTTTTCTTCATCTCCTCGGGTATGAACACTTCGAGGGGATGGAAGAAGAGGAAAATAGAATAAAAAAACTTTTTTTCGAAAAGAACGATGGAAACTGATTATATCGAATGGATAGGTTTAGGGTTGAGTTTTTTGGCGGCCTTCATTTTTTCGCTCTTTCACATGGCCCTTTGGTCCGCATCGAAAATCTCCATAAGCCGTTACCTCGAAGACAAAGAGAAGTCTTACCGTCTTAAAATCTTAGAGATCTACGACGATCTGAGGATCTCGGTGGAGATCATGCGGGCACTTTTTATCATCGCTTTTCTGATCTATCTATTTGTCGTATTCCCTTCATTGACGCTCTGGCCGTTGTCCTATCTGTTGATCGCTTTCGGGCTCTACCTGGTCTTTTTCGACATTTTTCCCCGGTTCATTAATTTTTTTAAGCACAAGGGTGTGTTTTCTTTCTTCCTCTCGACGTATAAGATTCCTTATCTCCTGTCTAAACCGCTTCTTTTTCTATTGAGAGCCAAGGCATTCCATAAGGAGATCGAAGAAGCGGAGCGTGAGGCATCGGATGAGGAGCTTCAGGCCTTTGTCGAGGAGGCTGAGGAGGAGGGCATCATCGAAAAAGAAGAGGGTGTGCTCCTCAAGAGTGTTGTGGAATTCGGCGACACGATCGTCAGGGAAATCATGACCCCCAGAGTGAGTATGGTGTGTGCGAAAAGGGATGCTTCGATCGAATCGCTCAGGGAGGTCGTCAACAGGGAAAAAATTTCGCGGATCCCTGTGTATAAAGACAGGATCGACAACATCGACGGAATCGTAAACGCCAAGGACCTTTTAGAGTATTCGGAAGACATTCACAAGAAAGATTCCATAGAGCCGCTCATCCGTGAGGTCTATTTTGTGCCGGCATCGATGAAAGTGTCCGAACTGCTCAAAGAATTCCAGAAACGCAAACAGAAGTTGGCTGTGGTCGTAGACGAGCACGGGGGTGTTTCGGGATTGGTGACCATGGAAGACCTGATGGAAGAACTGGTGGGCGAGATCCAGGATGAGTACGACAAAGATGAACCCCGGTTTATAGAACAGGGGCCCCTCGAATATATCGTTCTTGGGGATGCGGAGGTCGAAGACCTGGAAGAAATCTTCGATGTCGAGCTTGAGGGCGATGAATACATCACAGTCGGAGGTTTTATTACCCATCATTTGGGGCGATTGCCGGAATTGGGAGAGGTCGTCGAGCTCAAAGGTTTGTCGATGGAGGTCCTCGAGGTCGGTCCCAAACGCATCCGCAAACTCCACATAACAAAAATGGAACCCTAGATGGGGACTGAATGGGGACTGGTTCGTAACAATGGGGACTGGCTCGTTTTTCCGCAAGGAAAAAGGTGCCTGTCCCCTGCGCAAAGGGACTGGCTCGTAACAATGGGGACTGGCTCGTTTTTCCGTCAGGAAAAAGGTGCCTGTCCCCTACGCAAAGGGACTGGCTCGTAACAATGGGGACTGGCTCGTTTTTCCGTCAGGAAAAAGGTGCCTGTCCCCTACAGAAGGTTTTAAAGTAAAACAATGAAAGCCGGATATGTCGCACTCATCGGACGCCCTAACGTGGGGAAATCTACACTTCTCAACAACATCCTCGGTCAAAAGGTGGCGATCATTTCCGACAAACCTCAGACCACACGAACCAGCATCCTTGGCATGAAGACGACCGAAAAGGGACAGATCGTTTTCGTCGACAATCCCGGTATCCACAAACCCCTCCACAAATTGAACAAACGCATGATGAATATCGTTTATTCATCGTTGGAGACCTCTGATCTTCTCTGCCTGCTTATC
>JASFEP010000066.1:0-14484 GCA_050124775.1 Candidatus Aminicenantota bacterium | reverse complement strand
CACCAAAGTGGCGCAATTTGTTCTGGGCCATGGCTGGTTTTGCTCTTATCCTAACCAGTGTTTTGCTTTGGAGTCCGTGGCGAACAGTTGAACCTGAAGAGCAGCCTATCAGCCGGTTTGCCATCAATCTTCCCCCGGGCGAAACACTGGATTTTGAAATCGGATCTTCGGTCGCATTCTCACCTGATGGAACTCAACTGGTATATGCGGCCCAAAAAGAAGAGACCACACAACTCTATCTGCGTCCGATCATGGATTTCGAAGCCCATCCGATATCCGGGACAGAAGGGGCCCAAGGGCCGTTCTTCTCACCTGATGGAAATTGGGTGGCCTTTCATGCGGACGGTAAGTTGAAGAAAGTTTCGCTCCTGGGCGGCACTCCACAGATCATCTGCGAGGCCAAATCCGGACTAGGGGGAACCTGGAGTGAGGACGGCACGATCTACTTCGGGGACTGGAAAAAAGCGAGTCTCATACGCGTTCCCGCTGCCGGGGGTGATCCAGAGCTGCTGGCAGCAGGTTTACAAATGGTGGAGGAGGAGATCTTCGAGCATTCCTATTTCTGGCCGCAAGTTCTCCCTGGGGGCAAGTATTTGTTGTATACCGTCTGGAACAGGCCACAGGATATGAATGTGGCCGTGTACTCCTTACAAAGGGGTGAACATAAGACTCTCATCGAAAGAGGCGGCCATGCCCGTTATCTTCCATCCGGATTTCTGGTTTATGCTCGGGCGGGAGATCTCATGGCGGTGCCGTTCGATCTCGAAAAATTAGAGGTGACCGGATCGCCCGAGCTTGTCTTCGAGGGAATTCAGAGAGGGAATTTGGGTCTTGCTAACTTTGCCTTATCCGATAGCGGATCGCTTGTTTTTGTTCAAGGATCTGTCAAACCCCTGGAGAATGAGCTCATTTGGGCCGATCTTGAGGGCAATGTTGAGCGTTTGCCTTTCCCTATCGCATTTTATCAATCTCCTCGTCTTTCACCCGATGGAAAGCAGTTGGTTGTATCAAGACTAGATAATATGCCTAACATATGGATTTATGGTTTGGAGCGGGGGACATCGAGGCGGCTCACAGACGAAGAAGGATCTGAATACTGGGCCATATGGACGCCTGACGGCAAACGCATAGTTTTTAACTCCACACGAACAGGACATCCGGCAGCTCCCTTGCTCTGGAAGCCGGCGGATGGAAGCAGTCCTGCAGAACTTTTTACAGAGGGAAAAAACCATCAGCAGCCCAAATCTTGGTCGGCCGACGGCAAAGTCATGGCCATTACCGAAGGATTAGACCCTGAAACGGGCATAGATATCTTTATCGTGAGAATCGATGGAGATCGCAAACCCGAGCCATTCCTCAATTCGCGATTTAACGAGATCCAACCCTTATTCTCCCCCGATGGGCGCTGGATTGCCTATGTTACCGATGAATCGGGCCGGGATGAAGTCTATGTGCGGCCCTATCCCGGTCCAGGCGATCTTATTCCTATTTCGACCGATGGTGGGATGGAGCCTGTATGGAACCCTGATGGAAAAGTGCTGTATTATCGCGATGCCAGCGGTGATAAAATGATGGCGGTCTCCTTCATCGCTGAACCCGAGCTCCGTGTGAGCAAACCTCGGCTCCTGTTCGAAGGAAAATACACTGGAGGCGCACCCTGGGGACGGAATTATGACATCGCTCCGGATGGGACACGGTTCATCATGATCACGGAAGAGAGCCAGAGCGAGAAGCCGACACAGATCAATTTAATTCTCAACTGGGCTGAAGAGCTTACGCGCTCCATAACTTCAGAACAGTAGTTCAAGATTTTAAGCATAGAGCATTACAGGAACTTACTTTCTCTCCAACGTTTACCAGGAATTCCCGCCATCACAGAATTGGAGATTTTCCCATGTGAGCTTACTTTCCCAGCGTCTACTTTTATTTTTCGCAAAATGTCTGCCTTTGTTTTCCGTGGAACAAAACAAAAAAAGGCTTGACAAAGGGGTCTGGAGTGCGTATTTTATAAAAGGTGAACAAAATGGTAAACAAGATGCGGAAAAAACTGACGGAAAAACAAGAGAAGGTCCTCGAGGCCATCGAGGATTTTGTTCTTGAAAATGGCTATTCTCCCACGATCCGGCAGTTGGGAGAACTGTTGGACATCGCCAACCCCTCAGCGGTTTTCAAACACATCCTGAGCCTGGAAAAGAAAGGGTATTTGGAGAGGGATAGAGGGGAGATCAGCCTTCGAGGTTTCCCTTCTTCCGTGGAGGCGCAGGTCAAGGTGCCCCTGGTGGGGTTGGTGCCTGCCGGCTATCCGAGAGAGTCCTTCGACCTTTCGGGGGAGGCGGTGGAGGTTCCCGACTGGATGGTGGGCCGGAAGAGGGGCAATATCTTCTGCATTCAGGTGGATGGCAAGAGTATGGTGGATGCCTACATCGATGACGGAGACCGGGTGCTTATCGAGAGAACGAACTCTGCCAACTCCGGCGAGATGGTCGTGGCCTTTCTGGATGATGACTCCGTCACTCTGAAGAGGTTAAGGATAGACAACGGGGATTTTTTTCTTGTCCCCGAAAATCCGGAGTTCGAGCCGGTCAGGGTCAAGGAGCTCCGGGTCCTGGGGCGGGTCATCGGTGTCCTCCGGAAATACTGATTTTCGTAAAACGGGAAAGGGAAAACGGAAGACATAAGATATAAAGCGTAAAACATAGAACGGGAAACGTGAGACAGAAAACAGAAAACATAAGACATGAACAGAAAACGGAAAAACGTAAGAGATAAAACATAAAACACGAAAAAACGAAAAAATGAAAAGACGGTGTATTGTCCACATCGATATCGACGCTTTTTTTGCGGCTGTGGAAGAACTTCTCGATCCTTCCCTCAAAGGAAAACCCGTTATCGTGGGAGGGCTTCCCCATGAAAGGGGAGTGGCCTCCACGGCGTCTTATGAGGCGCGAAAATACGGGGTTCACTCCGGAATGCCGCTCCGTAAGGCTTACGAGCTCTGTCCCGATGGGATATTCGTTAGGGGAAACTACCATATCTACAGTTCCTTCTCCAAAAAGTTTTTCGATGTTCTTTCCCGCTACACCCCGGATTTTGAGGAGGCTTCGCTGGACGAAGCCTACGTGGAGCTGACGCGCTGCCGTCCCCTGTATTCCTCTTTTTCCCAGACGGTCCGGGAGATGAAACAGCAGGTCGAAAAGGAACTGGGGCTTACTGTTTCTGTGGGTATGGGGCCGAGCAAACTTTTGGCCAAACTGGCCACCAACAAGGCCAAACCGGGAGGACTGGTCGAAGTCGAGCCCGGGGATGAAGAAAAGTTCTTGAAAGACCTGGGGATCGAATCCCTGCCCGGGATAGGGCCCAAAGCCCAGGTCATTCTCCGGATGCTCAATATCCACAAGATCGGAGACCTGTGGGGTTTACCGCGAGCCACCCTGCGGTCACTCTTCGGGTTGAACGGGGAGGAGCTCTACCTCCAGTCCAGGGGAATGGACAGCCGTCCTCTCACGATGTCCTCTGTCCCGAAGTCTGTCTCCCGGGAGACGACTTTTCTGGAGGACATCTGGGACAAGCGGCTTCTCCTGGCACACCTGGCCTACCTCTGCGACAGGCTGACCCTCCCTCTGCGAAAGGGACGTCTTTTTGCCCATATCATCGAAGTCAAGGTCCGGTACTCCGATTTCCAGACCGAAGCCCGCCGGAGACTCCTCCTTTCCCCCCTACAGGACATGGGAGAGATTTTCCGGATCGCCAAAGAGCTCTTCCTCCAGCTGTTTGCCGGATCACGCCTGTCCCTGCGCTTGGTGGGGGTCAAGGCGTCCGACCTGGTCAGGACCAGGCCTCTTTCTCTCTTCGAGCCCTACTCCGAGCGCCGGGAAAGATTGGGAGTTGCCGTGGACCGGGTGCGGGAAAAACACGGTTTTGGGTCCCTGCTTACAGTCCGGGAAAAGATGCTGGAGAGTGTGTACCGTTTTGAAAAGGACCGAGGCTTTGTCCTCAAAACAGCTTCACTCACTAAATAAACAATGAATACAGAATAGAGAAAACTGTATTCCATCTTTTAAGTTCTATCTTTTGGATTTAGGAGGATGTGTCTCCATTTTCGCGATGGAAGTTACCAACGGATGAAAACTTTTAAGGCAAGTCCCTATCCGTCTTCGCTAAAGCCCCCCCTACCCACAACCATATGGCTCAAACGCATAGGATCTTGCCTTGCAAGATCGAACACCACAGCAAATATTCCCACATCGCGAAAATGGAGATGCTGCCGAGTTTGAATCCCATGGGAGTCGGGTAGATCAAAATGTTCATCCCGCTGAGAGTGCATTCGGTTTACAGCAAAGGAAAAGGAGGGGCGACTCTCGAGGATCTGGCCTCCTGGTCTTCTCAGAGGAACCTTTCCCACTCAGCCTTGACCGACAAGGAGAATATCTACGGCTGGGGAAGGTGGAGGAGAAAAGCCCTGGAGTGCGGGTTCCAACCCATTTTCGGCTGTGAGATAGACCTTGAGGGACAGACCTTCCTCTTTCTCGTAAAGACCGAAGAGGGCTATTGCAACCTGATGGAGATCCTCAACCGGAAAAAGCTGACAAAAGCGGAAGGATTGGTCGTTGTGCTGATTCCGCAATCCAGCGACGAGAAGTTTCCGGAAGATCTCGCAGACCTCGCCGGGGAGGATTTCCACCTCGGTGGTGATTTTTCGAATTTCGAGAGGGTCCAATCCTGGGCGTCCCAGCACGCCGTGTCTGTTGTCTGGGCGAATCCCTTGAAATTCGTAAAAAACCCTGAGAGGCTCATCCTCCTCCACGCGATCCAGAAAAAGATCCCTTTTCCTCCGGAAAGAGACCGCCTGAAACACAGGATGAAGTTTTTCGGTCCGGACCAGGAGGCCTTCGCCCTGAAGAGATTCGGTTCCAGGGCCAAAACTTTGTTCACAAAGACCCTTGAAGTGGCGGAGAAATGCCGGTTTTCCTTCGAGGGTATCGTTCCCTCGCTTCCTGAGGATCTCTTTTCCACGACTCTCCGCGATGTGGTGATGGACAGGTTACGAGCCACAAAAGATTTGAGCTGGAGGGAGAGGCAAAGAGCCCGGAGAGAGCTCGATGTGGTGGAACAGTCCGGGTTCGCCCCCTATTTTTTGGTCGTCCATGACGTCGTGGAGTTTGCTCGAAATCGCGGGATCCTCCACAACCTCAAGGGCTCGGGTGCGTCCTCCTTTCTGGCCTATCTCCTCGGGATCTCCCAGATCAGCCCGATCGAGTTCGACCTCTACTTCGAGAGATTCCTAAACAAAGGACGGAATGATCCTCCAGATTTCGACCTCGATTTCGACTCCAGAAAAAGGGACGAGGTTCTGTCCTATGTGTTGGAAAAATACGGTCAAGGGCAGACGGGGGCCGCTTTTGTCTGCAGCCTGAAGAACTACCGGGCCCGCTCGGCCCTTTACGAAACAGCCCGCGCTTTCGGGCTTCCGCCTGCAGAGTCGCGGTCCTTGAGCAAAAGAGCCCCCTTCTTTGCCGAACCGGATTTCCTGAAAAAGGATAAGCCTCCACCCGGCACCATGGAGATATGGAAGGCTGCGTCTGACCTGACCTCGGTCTACAGTGAAAATTCCCTCCATGTGGGGGGTGTCATCTTGACCCCGTCACCTGTCGACCGCTATCTTCCTCTCACAGAATCGGCCAAGGGATATGTCATGTCTCACTTCGACCGCGATGCCGTGGAGGATTTAAAACTCATCAAGCTCGACCTTCTCTCTGTCCGGGGATTGGCGGCTGTCTCTGCAACCAAAAAACTATTGAAGATCAAAAGTATTCCTCCCCGGGACAGCAAGACCTTCAGCCTTTTGAGGGACGCCGAGACCATCGGTTGTTTCCAGGTGGAAAGCCCCGCCATGATGAACCTCCTCCGGCGCATGAAGCCGGAGAATGTTTTCGAGCTGACGCAGGCCCTGGCTCTCATCCGTCCCGGCCCGACGGAGAGCGGAATGAAAGAGGCGCTCCTTCGAAGCCGCGAAGGAAGGCCCGTCGTCCGAGATCCTTTTTTGTCGAAGATCCTTCCCGAGACCGGCGGGCTTCTCCTCTATGAAGAGCAGGTGATGCAGGTGGCCGAGCGGGTGGCAGGGATGCTTCCTGAAGAGGGCGACCTCCTTCGCCGAAGCCTCAAAAAGAAAAACGCTGATCCGCCGATGAAGGCTCAATTTTTCAGAGAGGCCGGGGAGAGGGGATACACCAAAACAGAGATCGACAAATTGTGGAAGGTGATGAAGGAGTTCTCCTCCTATTCCTTCAACAAAGCCCACAGCGCTTCCTATGCCCACATGGCCTACCAGGCCGTTTATTTGAAGGCCCATCACACCGTTCCCTATCTCACTTCGGTGCTCAATGCCGGAGGTGGGTATTATGGTCTGGCAGAGTACATCGAAGAGGCCAAACGGCGGGGGATCAGAGTGTTAGGACCGGATGTGAACAGGAGTGATTTCCGGTTCGTGGTGGAGGGAAAGAGTATCCGTGTCGGTTTGATGTCCATCAAGGGACTGCCTCTGAAGGCAGCCGAAAAGATCATCGAAGAGAGAGAAGCAGGAAGTTACACCTCCATCGAGGATTTTCTTTTCCGTGTGTCTCTCACAAAATCCGAACTTTTCACTCTTATCAAGGCTGGAATTTTCGACTCCCTTGAACCTCGGAGAACCGAGCAGATCCTCCGCTACTTCAGAGGAATCGAGGGGATGGGAGAAGTCATGGACCTGGACCAGAAGCAGAAAAAACGAATGCTCATCGAATCGCTGGGGTTCGATCCGGAGGGAGACTCTCTGTCGCTCTTCAGGGGGAAGAGGCCGGCCCTTCGGGTTAAAGATGTGAAGAACTATGCGGGCCACACCGTGGATCTCGTTCTCAGGGTCGTGGACGCACGGCGCAAGGGTGTGAACAGCGGCCAAAAATACTTTTTCCTCTTCGAGGACGAAACGGGACTTCTAGAGGGGGTGGGAGAAACGAAATGTTTGACCTTCGGCTCTCCGCCGACGTGTTATTTGCGGGGACAGGTCCGCAGCGACAGGACGGGGCGGCCGAAGGTTTTTAACTGCACTTTCCTCAAACCCTTTTAATTTGAATTATTCATAAAACCTGCCGATACCACCTTTCAGAAAGATTCTCATTCAAATTATCGGCATCTTTCACCCTTCGGGCGAGTCGATTTCACAACATCTGCTTCGTTATGTCGGGTCTCGCGGTAGTAAACTACAGCTTCGCCCTCCATGCCTTGCATCTGCTGCAACTCAACTCGTGAATAATCCGGAAGGAATGAAAAGTTGACTTTATGGAGAAGGCTTCGTATAAATGTAGGCGTATTTCTTATATGAAGTCTGTGTATTTGAGGAGGGAAAAAATGGCGAGAGATTATCAAGGACGAGTTTTTGCAGGGATTCTTATTATCGTGATCGGAGTCATTTTCCTGCTGGGAAGCCTCGATAGGATCGATGTGGGGGATCTTTTATCGGAGTATTGGCCTTTGATCCTCGTGGCTATCGGTTTGTGGCATATTCTCGCCCATAATTTCCGTCAGGTGGGGACAGGACTCATCCTCATTGTCGTGGGCAGCGTGTTCATGCTGATTAAGTGGGGTATCCTCGGGACTAGTTTTTGGAGTGTCTTCTGGCCGGTCCTTATCATCGCCGCAGGATTATGGATACTATTGAAACCGCGCTTCAAGGGTTATGAGGGAAAGATTCCCGGATTCAAGGAGGCTGATCTGGACGATTTTGTTTTATTTGCAGGGATCAACCGCCGCTTGGAATCGAAGGAATTCCGCGGGGGTAAAGCCACAGCTCTCTTCGGAGGGATCGAACTCGATTTCACCAATACGAAATTGGCCGAAAATCAAGCCACTGTCGATTTGACCGCCATGTTCGGAGGTATCGATGTCCGTGTTCCCCGAAACTGGAAAGTCGTTGTGGACAGCCATGCCATACTGGGCGGAGTAGGAGACAAGCATTCGCCCGAGTCTCCAGATAAAATCGAAGCGACCCTTTTTATCAAGGCCACAGCCATTTTCGGAGGAGTAGAAATCAAGAACTAGACCGTATCTTCGGACCTTTTGTAGTTCTTGTCCATCCGGACCGTCATATCTGCAAATACCTCTAGAGAGGTTTAGAGTCCATATGCTCCATTTTGTCAAAATGACAGGGGCGTTTTTATTCATTGTCTGTCTTGAATTCCTTGAATTCACACTCAGGGCATGGAATAATAGTAAAATGATATAAATAGTCAATTTATAGGAGAACTCCGTGAATAAAAAAGACATTTCGATTGTTCTTTGTGGAGCAGCCGGACAGGGCGTTCAGACTGTCGAGAACATCCTTGTCCGCCTTCTGCGGCGTGCGGGTTTTTTTGTGTTTGCCACAAAGGAATATATGTCCAGGATCCGCGGCGGGAGCAACTCCACTGAGATAAGGATTTCATCGGATAGAGTCGCTGCACCTGTCGACCGTATAGATATCCTCCTCCCTTTTCATCAGGATGCCCTTGGTCATCTCAAAGCCCGGATTTTACCCGAAACGACTGTCATCGGAGACCGGAAAAATATCTGCCTGGACTGTCCGTCCGAGGTGGCCGACTTCATCGATGTCCCATTTGCTGAAATGTCAGAAGAGATCGGGGGAAAACTGTACATCAATATCATCGCAGCCGGAGTGATTTTGGGAATGCTGCATATCGATATGAATATGATTTCCGATTTTGTTTCGAGCTTCTTCGCGGAAAAAGACGAGGAGATTATTAAAAAGAATATCCAAGCCGTAAAACTTGGCTATCAAAGGGGTGAAGAACTTCGCGAATCCGGTAAGGTGCATTTTGCTCTCGAAAATCCCTCGGTAAGCGATGAGATGCTCCTGAACGGAGCAGAAGCGGTAGGATTGGGAGCCCTCGCCGGGGGGTGTGACTTTCTCAGTTCTTATCCCATGTCTCCTTCTACGGGCGTCATGACTTTTTTAGCTCGGAACATGGAAAAATTCGGCATCGTTGTCGAACAGGCCGAAGATGAAATCGGAGCCATAAATATGGCACTGGGTGGTTCTTATGCAGGGGCAAGAACAATGGTGACGACCTCTGGAGGAGGATTAGCCCTGATGACCGAAGGTATAAGCCTTGCGGGAATGATCGAAACCCCGGTCGTAGTCCACCTCGCTCAGAGACCCGGACCGGCAACGGGCCTTCCCACGCGCACAGAGCAGGCCGACCTGGAATTGGCCCTTTATGCCGGTCATGGGGAATTCCCACGGATCATCTTCGCTCCTGGGACTCTCCAGGATGCATTTTTCCTGACACAGAGAGCCTTTAACCTTGCCGATAAATACCAAATCCCCGTATTTCTCCTTACCGATCAATATTTTATGGACACTTTTACCAACTGTCCTCCTTTTAACCTCGAGGAGGTGGATATCGAGAAACATATCGTGAGGACCGATGAAAGTTATAAAAGATATGTGCTCACAGAAGACGGGATCTCGCCCCGGGGGATTCCTGGTTTTGGGGAAGGTCTTGTGGGGGTTGACAGCGACGAACATGATGAAGAATCTCACATCACCGAAGACCTCGAATTGCGCACGCGGATGGTGGACAAAAGGTTGAAAAAGATGGAGAAAATCTGCTCGGAGATTGTTCCGCCAGAATTTATCGGGAAAGATGATTATAAGATCCTTCTTGTCGGTTGGGGTTCAACCTATCATGTGCTAAAAGAGGCATTTGGAAAGTTGGGCCGTGAGGATTTGGCGGTTCTCCACTTTAAACAAGTCTATCCTCTTTTTCCTGGGACAAAGGATATGATCGACAAGGCCCAAAGAACGATTTTTATCGAGAACAACGCGACCTCCCAATTCGGAAAAATCGTAAGGTTGAATACCGGTTATACAGAAGGAGAAAGCCTCTTGAAATACAACGGTCTTCCCTTTATGGTCGAAGATCTGATCGAGGCCCTAAAGACAAAACTAGGATAGGAGACTAATCCATGGATCCAAAAACATATGATATGGGTGATATCGATATCGCATGGTGTCCGGGATGCGGAAACTTCAGTATTCTAAAATCTCTAAAGCTTGCTCTGGGCGAACTTGAGATCGCGCCGGAAAAACTGGTCGTCGTCAGCGGGATCGGGCAGGCTGCCAAGATTCCTCATTACTTCAGAACCCATTTTTTTAATGGACTACATGGGCGATCTCTCCCCCCGGCAACAGCCATCAAAGTCGTGAATCCGGAGTTGACTGTCATCGCCGAGAGCGGCGATGGAGATATGTATGGCGAAGGAGGAAATCATTTCCTCCATACGATCCGCAGGAATCCGGACATCACCAACATCGTACACAACAACATGGTTTACGGCTTGACCAAGGGACAGGCCTCGCCCACAAGCCAGCTGGGCTTTCGCACGCCCGTTCAAGTCAAAGGTGTCCTCCTCGAACCTTTTAATCCGTTATCTTTAGCCATTTCACTGGGGGCCTCATTCGTCGCCAGGGCATTTGCCGGGGATGTGGAACAGACGAAGGATATACTCAAAATGGCGATATCACACTCAGGTTATGCCCTCGTCGACATCCTGCAGCCATGTGTATCTTTCAATAAGCTGAATACATTCCAGTGGTTCAAGGATAAGACATATTATCTTACGGAATCTCATGATCCAGAAAACAAAGAAAAGGCCTTCCAAATCGCATCGGAGCGAGATCGGCTTCCCCTGGGTGTCTTTTATACATACTCGGGAAAGAGAACCTTCGAAGAAAATATTGGGATCTATGATCAAGATACAACTCCTCTCTCACTGAGAACAACGCGTAGAAAAGAAAATCTAAAAAGGCTGATCCAATCGTTGTAGCGGGACCGGCGGACAGGTTGGCTCGTTGCCCGAAGGGTAAAAGATGTTGCCAATATAGATGAGGAATGATTTTTGAGTGAAAGTTTGGCAACAGATTTTATGAATAATTCAGAAGGAATGGATTATTCACGGACTGAGGTCGCGGCAAAGGAGAGGCAGTGGCCCATGAAGATGGTGTAAACACCCTCGAATGGGCTGCAACGAAGGCTTTGTTGTGAGATCGGTTCGCCTGAAGGGTAAAAGATGTTGCCAATATAGATGAGGAATGATTTTTGAGTGAAAGTTTGGCAACAGATTTTATGAATAATTCAGAAGGAATTTTGAAAGGAGAAAGACAATGGACGAAGTAAAAAAAATCGAGGTCGGCCATGTGGCCCCAGATTTCACTCTTAGGGATCAACATAGCCAGGCGTTTACACTCAGCGAGCTTAAAGGGAAAAAGGTGCTTCTATCTTTCCATCCTCTTGCTTGGACAGGAGTCTGTGCCAAGCAAATGAAATCATTAGAGGATTATAAGTCCATATTCGACAAACTGAACACCGTGGCTGTGGGTTTGAGTGTGGATACGGTCCCTTCAAAACATGCTTGGGCAAAAGAATTGGGGATAAAGGATACAAGACTCCTCTCTGACTTCTGGCCCCATGGCGAGGTCGCAAAAAAATATGGCATTTTTTTGGAAGAAAAGGGAATTTCCAGGCGAGCGAATATCATCATCGATGAGAATCAAAAGGCCGTCTTTGTCAAGTTGTATGAGATCTCGCAGCTACCCGATATCGAAGAAATATATGATTTTTTAAAAATATAAGGGGAAAACCATGGATGTTAGCCAAACCATCCGTGAAAGAAGGGCCTACAGGTCTCTCGCGCCTGTAGAGGTCACGGAAGATCTTGTAAAAGACTTGGCCGAGCACGTACGACTCGCTCCTTCGTGTTTCAACAATCAACCCTGGCGTTTTGTCTTCGTTTATCATCCGGATGCACTCAAAGAGATGTTCGCCGCGTTGTCTGCGGGGAATAGTTGGGCCCGCGAATCCTCGATGATCATCGCCGCCTTCAGCAAGGAGGATGATGACTGTGTCATCCGAGACAGGTTGTATCATCAATTCGACATGGGCCTCGCTGTGGGGTTCCTCGTTCTAAGGGCGACCGAACTGGGTTTTGTCGCTCATCCCATAGCCGGTTTCAGCCCGAAGAAAACGAGAGAAATCCTTGGCATCCCGGAAGAATACAAAGTGATCACATTGATCATTGTAGGCAAACACGCGGAATCTATAAGCCCCGCACTTTCGGAAGGACAGATCGAGGCGGAGAAACACCGTCCTCAGAGGAAGCCACTCGATGAATTCGTGTTCACTAACAAGTATTCGGATCTGTAGCTAAGCTTTGTTGGCCACTGAAAAGAATCACTCGATCAAGATACGATTTCCTTGGGGATTTCCCTGAGATTGAAGTTCGAGGCCATGCTCCTGCAGTAGGCCCCGGCGCACAAAAGAGCCAGAATATCCCCTTTTTTTGGGGGGGGCATCCATATCTCTTTCCGGAAAACATCCCCTGATTCACACAGGTTGCCCGGTACCGTTATTTTTTCCAAACGATCGGCACACACCCGCGAACAATTTACGATATGATGCTGTGCCTGCGTATAGATCGCCGGACGTGGGACTGTGTTGAATGTCCCGCCGTCCACGCATGCGAACCGGTTTCCGTAGCTTTCTTTAATGTACTGAACTCTAAGGAGCAACACACCGGCATCTCCGACAAGGTATTTACCCGGCTCCACAGCGATGGCCTTAGGAGTTAATCCCGAAATGCCCAGTTTTTCCCCGATATATTCGGCGTAATTTTCAATGGGAAAGGGTTCTTGATCTTCAGAATACTGTGGTCCGAACCCTCCTCCGAAATCGAGAACCTCGAGGATAAAACCCTTTTCATGCAACTCCACGGCCTTTTGAATCATTTTATCGACCGCTTCTTTGACGGCACCGAAGTCATCCTTCGTCCATCCTGACCCTAGATGTTGATGCAGCCCGACGGGATTAAATCCATACTCTGCGGCCTTCTGAAATATCTTGACAGTTCTTTGCTCTTCGATCCCGAACTTTATGGGAGTTCCATCGATCGTCCTTTCCCCGGCTGTGACCGCCTTTGGGCTGAATCCTCTCCCGATGCCAGGATTCCACCTGATGAACACCTCGATCTTTCTGGTTTCGTGCTGTTTATCCTTGTGCTGTCTCATGATCTCGAGCTGTTCTTCCGCATCGATATTTACGATGATACCGTCTTGAGCAAAAAGAGCCTCGATGTCTTTGTCGCCCACACTCGTTCCCGTAAAGAGTATTTTTTCAGCGGGGAAACCGGCTCGGAGCGCTTGAAGAACTTCCCCGGGGGATACAGCGTCGATCCAGACATCTTCTTCTCTCAGAATCGCTAACAACTCGGGATTGTAGTTCGCTTTCATGGCGTAATAGACTCTTGTCTCGACCGGCACGGCTTTCCCGAAGATGTTTTTGAGACGCTCGAGATTGGATCGAATTTGACGTTTGCTGTAAAAAAATAGAGGAGTGCCGTATTTTCCGGCAAGCTGACTCGCCTCTTTCTGATCGATGAAAAGCCTGTTGTCCTTCACCTCTAAAAACTCACTCTCCCACCACATTTTTTTTTCTCGAGGATTGGCAGCTTTTTTATTCATCGGCATGTTATTTATCGGATACGCATAGGTCTTTATTCATCTCTAAAGAGATCCAGTTGACCTCTTTTTATATCCTCGATGAGATCTTTGAGAACGGGATATTCCGCCAGGAGAGTCTCCGGTACTTCCAGCTTGTCTCCGGTTATGCTATTTTTGATCTGGAGTGCATTCGCCATCGCCTGGCCTCGGTAGTGGTTGTTCGTGATAACGAAGACTTTCCCGCTCTTCCTTCCCAAGTTCTTAATCCTGTCCACCCACTCTTCCAGCTCGCCTTTCGAATAGAGGTAGTTGTACCTTTCATCCCGTCCTGCCCCGTCCCTGAACCAATCTTTATAATTGCGGCCATGGAGTCTCACATAGGAGAACTCAGGGTGCGTAACGATCGCACTCGGTGCTATCGAATTGTTGATGAGAGGCTGATCGATGTTGACGAAGCCCACTTTGTGTTCGGTGAGAAGTTCGCAGAATCTTTCGTCTTCCCATGAACCGTGCCGGACCTCCAAGGCTAAGGGAAGGCCGGCGAATAATTCGAATAGTTTGACGAGATAGTTCACGTTCGAGATCGTATTGGCAAATGACCAAGGAAACTGCAGAAGTATTGCAGCCAATCGTCCAGCCGAAACAAGCGGCTCGATTCCCAATTTGAAATCATCGACCTCTTTTTGTGAGAAGTCTTTCCGGTTATGAGTGAAGACCTGGTGGAGTTTCACCGCGAAAAGGAAATCGGGAAATCCTTCCACTTTTTTGACCCAAGACAAGGCTATCCGCATGATTGGAGGCCTGTAGAATGTGCTGTTTATCTCGACGATGTTAATGTACTGCCCCAGGAAATAAAGGGCATGGAAATCCTTCCCTTTGTGTGCCGGATAAACGACACCTTCCCAATCTTTGTAACTCCACCCTGCTGTGCCGATGTAGAATTTGGCCATGCGGAC
>JASFEP010000065.1:0-14503 GCA_050124775.1 Candidatus Aminicenantota bacterium | reverse complement strand
TTCCTGTTCGGCTGATGGTGAAAGTTCCGGATGTAAGCCCCGCCTCCGTAGCGATAGGATCTGTTGCAATCACTTTTACGACCGGAAAATCTGGCCCCAGGATAGCGATCTGCGAGGAGACGAACAGATCCATCCGTCCAACTCCTGATTCGTTGTCTGGGCCCGGGATAACGATATCCTTAGCTCCCAGCATCAATGCTGTCCCGATCTGGTCTACAGTCATATTCGGATCGATGGACCTTAAAATGGCAACGGCTCCGGCAACGTGGGGTGCGGCCATAGAGGTGCCGCTCATGATTGCATAATCCCATAAATAGGCGGAGATGATACCGTCGCCCGGTGCGCTGATGTCGGGTTTGATGGACCCGTCGCAGGGCGAGGGTCCTCTGCCAGTAAAGTAGGAGACATTGTCAGAAGGATCGGTCGATCCTACAGCAAAAGAAATGGGGTAGGCGGCAGGGCTTCGCACACTCCCAGGCGCAGGTCCATCGTTTCCGGAAGAAAAGGACGGGAATATCCCGGCCGCCCGCCAAGCCTGAATATCCGCCTCGAACTCCAGATCGCATCCTGGTTCGGCAAACGCCCAAGAACAATTCACGACGTCCGGAGCATTATCCGGATTGCCGCCCGGTGCGAGGAACCACTGGAAGATCTCGTGGAAGGCTGAGACCTCACCGATTCCCTCGTCATTAAAAGCTTTGGCCGCGATCCATTTTGCCCCCGGAGCGACACCGATGTAGGAACCTCCGGCATTTCCGCCAACCATGGTTCCCGTCGTGTGCGTTCCGTGGCCGTAGAAATCATAAGGAGTCGCATGCTCATTATAAGGATCGAACCAGCTGATTGGATGGTTTCCCCTGTATCGGGAATAAAGGTCGGGGTGGGACAGCGTGACCCCTGTGTCGAAACTCCCGACAACAGCACCGGAACCGTTATAGGTCGGATCCAAGTCCCAAACTTCAGGAGCCCGAACGATCGAGATGTTCCACTCGCTGGGCGCGGAAGATGGTTCGGCAGCCGTTGGCGTGGGCGAGGGAACAGGGATAACCGAATCCAGCCTAATCTCCCCCACATCCGGCCGAGAAGCCAAACGGTGGATCACCGTCTCATCGGCTATCACTGCGAAACCATTAAAGATCCAGAACGGAGTGAATTTCTTTACGCCTCCTGATTTCTTTTGTTTTTTCAGATATTCCCTAAGGGGACTTTGAAATCTCTCCGCTACCTCCCGGAGCGAGGAAACCACTGCCCGTGCTCTCTGCGTGCGATCAACCCCTGTCATTCCCATTACAATTTCGTCGAGTTTCACTTGGTCCTTCAACTCCACGATGACAGCTATCTTCTCTCCCGATCCGAGCTTTTGGAGCCGCGCCTCGAGGTCAGGATGAATCTTGTTGGTTTGAGCGTGTATGCTTATCAGCAAGAAAAAAACGATCGAAACGGAAAGCCATATTTTTTTGTGCATCTCAACCCCCTGAGATTAGGATGATTGCGTGGGATACAAACAGCTACGAGAGTTATACTGCATTAAAAAGACATTCAAAATTGGAAAGCTTTGGATACCGATCCCTTGTCTGCCGCCCATTATAGGACTCACTTTCTTTGTTTTGTGCCCCCAACAACCGTACCCAGAGATAGTAAATCAAAATTACAGGAGATGTCAAGGCGATTTATGGGGAAAGAAGCGGTGCTTTCCCCCTGAATTCTCAGTTCACCTAAGGCCCACCAGCCCTTTGGCTGAAGCGAATAACTTAGCCGAGTCGTAGCCGATTCCCTCTTTGAACACGATTTCTACATTCCTGACAGCTTGAATTCTCGACGCTGGATTTCCCTTAACAACAAGCAGATCGGCAATCTTTCCGGTCTCGATCGTCCCCACCTCGTTCTGGATCCCGAGATATTTCGCACCGTTCAATGTAGCGACCTGTATGGCCTCTAGAGGGGTAAGACCTGCTTCGACCAAAAGCTCTATGGCCCCGCTGTTCGCATAGCCGGCAATGACTCCGCCATAACCTGTCGGATCTGTTCCGACGATCAGCAGACCGCCCGCTTTAAAAAATAGCTTTTCCATTTCCATATCGTTTTTAAATATCGTGGACATAGACGTGTCTTTGGATGTGGCGATCCGTGACCAGGTGCGTAGATATTGATCGCGAGTTTCGGGCAATAAAGCTTCGAGGGCCGCATCGGAAATTCGTTGGCGTCCTGAAACGAAAGTTTCCATAACAACCAGTGTGGAAGTGATGGCCACTCCCTTGTCAATAAGATGTTCGATCAATGATTGTGCTTCCGGCCCGGTGGGATCGAGATCGATGAGAGATTTTCTTTGAGCCATAACGCTTGGATTTTTATCTTTGACTTTGTCAGAGACAAAATCAGTGGACACAAAAAAGCCGTGCTCCAGGTTGTCGATTCCCAGGTCGGCGGCTTCCCTGTAAGTGACGGCACCGAGATGACCGGTGACCTTTTTCCCCCTTTTATGGGCTTCATCGATGACGACTTTGAGGTTTTCCTGAGAGATATGCATATAGGCTTTAAAGTCGTCGACTCCTTCATTATCCCAGTAAGCGACCATTGCTCTGGCATCTTTGGGCCCTTTGAGGCCTTTCACTGCGAATAGGGGGAGCCCGGGATTATTGAAATAGGGACTTGTTACATACATTTTTGGACCTGGGATCTCACCTGTTTCTATCGCTCTTTTAATGTTTAAATCCGAATAGGGCTGCATGCTGCCCGCCGTGCGCATTGTCGTTACACCGCCGGCTAAATAGAGGCGGGGAAAAGTGTAGGGCTGCTGGTTGTAATAGCCTCTTCCCGAAGGATAGAACATGTGTTCATGGAACATGATAAATCCTGGCAAAAGAGACTTTCCCGCCAAATCCAGAATCTCTGCCTTTTCGGGGATCTGTATGGATGATGCGTCTCCTATCTGAGCGATCCGCCCTTCCTTGATCAAAACCGTTTGATCGGGCCGAGGAGGAGAGCCGTTGCCATCGATAACGTTCACATTTTTTAAGGCGATGATGGGCGACTGATAGAGGATATATTTGCGAGTCTCTCTCGAAAATTTCGGGGTTTCAGCGAAGAATTCCACATTCTGCGCCAGAATAAAGAGCATTAAAAGGATAAAAATCAAGGACCGTCGAAGCTTATATTTCATAGACATCTCCTTTTATTTAGTGAGTTTATTGAATTGTGACAATTAGAACTGACTTTTTAAGCCTTGTCAAATATAATATATGGGGGATGATCCAATCGGAATTTCCCGTATCGTTTTGCATTGATAAAACACGCTCTGCATGGGTTCGTACAACAAGATAAGAGGACACCAATGAAAAACGTGAAGTCGATAATATTAATCGTTGTCGGGCTGCTTCCAACTCTTGTATTGGGGCAGGATGAATTGAGCCAGCGGATCAAACGTGTCGAGCAAGGGCTCAGGCCTAGAAGGCTGAAGACTAACCAGTCCCCGTGGACACTTGAGGAGCGCATGAAGCACCACCACGTGAAAGGAGTGAGTGTGGCTGTCATTCATGATTTCGAGCTGGACTGGGCGAAAGGATATGGCGTTCGCAATGCCAAAACAGGCGATCCTGTCGATGATACGACACTTTTCCAGGTGGCTTCCGTGACAAAAACGATCGCTGCAGCTGTTGCCCTTAAACTTGTCCAGAGTGGAATTCTCGATCTCGACCGCAATGTCAACGACTACCTCAGATCATGGAAGGTACCCGAAAACGAGTTCACACGCAGGCAAAAGGTCACTCTGCGCCGTATTCTCTCGCACAGTGCCGGTTTGAGCGTCCACGGATTCAGAGGTTATGCCGAGGGTGAACCGGTTCCTTCTATTATTGAGGTTCTCGATGGAAGACCACCGGCCAACAACGAGCCCGTCCGTGTGAAGGCCGAACCTGGTACTGGCTATGATTACTCCGGAGGCGGGTATACGCTTCTCCAGCTCCTTGTCGAAGACGTCACAGGGAAACAGTTGGCCGATTTGGCCAAAGACCTGATTTTTGATCCATTGGGAATGACATACAGTTCTATCGGCCTGCCTCATACGGAATCTCTGAGTGCGCAGGTCGCCCTGGCACATTTGAAGGATGGCTCATGCAAGAGGGCACATCAATTTCTCGAGGACGGCTCTGGATGTTGTGAAATGTGGACGACGCCTTCCGACCTGGCGCGGTTTGCGATTGCAGTCCAGCTTGCATTACGAGGAGAGGAGGGGCTCGTTCTTTCTCCCGGCACGGCTAAAGCGATGCTTACGCCTACCAATTCTCTTAATATGGGCTTGGGATTTTTCCTCAGACAGTTTGGGCCCGCCGTCTATTTTTCCCATGCCGGGGGGAATGTAGGGTTTTCCAGCTGGCTCATTGCTCATTCGGAAGCCGGTTATGGTGTTATCGTCACGACAAACACGAGCGGTACGACATCAATTGCTATGGAAATTATGTTCAGCGTTGCCGAAGTGTATGACTGGGAAGGTTTTTGATTCCTTTTTTTCAATGCTATCGGAAGGTTGTGGATCGCTTCTTCGGACGCAGTTTTTCGATGAAGCTTGCGCTGACCCAGTAGATATCGCCCCTGCCGATAAAAAACATGTATTTTCCATCTGGAGTAACGGCCGGACAAAGACCGGATCCAATTGAGTCTATTATTTCGCTTAAAGCGATGGGTTCCTTCCACGAACCATCCTCGTTCTTATAACTGATGTAGAATCGGAAATCTCTGTATGATGCTGATCTTCCTCGGGCAGAGAATATCAGGTAGCTCTCATCAGGAGCGATGAACGGTGTGTGATCGACGCCGGCAGTGTTAATGACGCTTCCAAGGTTCTCTGGTTCCTGGTGCTCGCCATTGACAAACCTGGATCTGTAAATGTCGTTGGCCCCGAAACCTCCTTCCCGAGGTGAGGCGAAATAGATCGTTCCTTCGTTTGAGACAGAAAAAAGCCAGTGCAAATCACAGGCATTGATGCGCGGGGAGACAGGTTTGGCTTCGGACCACCCGTCGGCTGTGCGTTCGACGACCCACATATTCTCCTTATCTGAAGCACCGCCCGCTTCGAGCGTCCGGAACGAGAGAAAGAACAATTTTTTGCCATCAGGGGAGAAGATGGGCTCGCCGTCTCCGAATTCAGAACAGAAAGGTGCGGGTTTTGGGGATGTCCATACTCCCTTTTTCTGGTTCATGTACAGGATAGGACCCCGAAATTTTTGAGTCCAGTAAACTTCCTTGCCATCCCTAGAGAATACAGCGGGACTGTGCTCGTTGTCGAAACCATGACCGGATACGATGCCCGGAGCGAACATTCGAGGCGTATCATCGGGCTTCTCCTGTCCCAAATATTCTCCTTTGAGAACAGGGAAAAGAGGATCTGCTTGAGAGGCGCCCTTTTTAATGAGCAGAGCAGCCAATTCATTGTGTCCGTTCTCGCGTGCATAGTGCAGGGCTGTTTTTCCGATAAGGCTGGAGCTGTCGATATCTGCATTTTTCGATAGAAGAAACTCGATGAAATCTAATCTCCCATTTTCAGCGGCGATATGGATTGGCGCGACGCCGTAAATATTCTTTTCTTTATAATCGGCGCCTTTGGCAATTAGCATCTCGGCGATATCGACCGAACCGCCCCTGGCACATGCATGCATCGGAACTCCTGTCCACCATTCAATCTCCTGTTTATAACAAATCTCGACAGCCATATTGAATGGTCTTTCCATACCGTTCGATGCAGTGATGTACAACACACGGCGGAGGGTGGCTTCATCTTCGGGAAGAGTTGCACCGCGATCGATCAGAAGGTCGATGATCTCTTTTTTGCCGTAATAGAGTGTAGAAATTAAGACGATCTCTCCCCTGGAATTCTTATCGTTGACATCGGAGCCTGCCTCGATCAGCAGCCGCACTGTTTCAAAATCCCTTCCCCAATTGCAGGCCAGAAAGAGCGGTATCCTATCCCGCATTTCTCTCTTGGTCAGATCCGCACCGTGTTCGAGCAACAATTTCACCGCCTCATGGTTTCCCTCATAAGCTGCGATATGGAGCGGTGTTTCTCTTTTATAGTTGACAGCCTCGATTTCTGCCCCATGCGTGATAAGGAGCGACGCCGCCTCCAGCTTCCCCTCATCTATCGCATGATGAAGGGGTGTCATTTTATCCCTGTCGGTGCTGTTGACCACAGATGGGTCGTTCGCGATGATTTTTTTCAATCGCTCAAGATCGCCCTTCTTCGCGGCGTCGTGAATGTCCTCTGCCAAAATCCCTCCCTGAAGGAGAAGGATCAGGATCGAAAAAGCTATGACACAGTTGAATCTATTCATTCGGACCTCCAGCTTGGATTGTATCGTTTACCAAGGCAGCAAATAACGTGCCACTCTTTTCCTCGATTATTTCTACCGTTCCATTATAGAACGTTCATTTCGTGACATTTTTATCCGGATACGGACAGAATACAGATGTCGTCAAAATCTGTGAAATCATCCCTACCGACTTTTTAAACCCTATTATATATATTGCGTGAGATAAAATAATAGCGATCTGTGAGTGCCGGTTGTCCTTAAGACTGCATTGGAGGTGAATTTTCACAGGTGAAAAAACCGAGGAGGAGTGCTTGATATCCTTATTCCTTGGCTAAATCATTCTTCGGTGGGCTTTCTGTCCTGCCACCAGCAGAGTAGAAAAAGTAGACCGACCGCCGGATAGGCCAAAAGAATCCAAGCGTTGTAACTCTGATTTGTTATCAGCTCAGCTATGAAGAAAAGTAAAAACCCGCCAATTGTTAGAAGTGCTCCGAATCCTTCACGAAACCAGGCCATAATTATACCCAGGAGCATTGCGATCATTCCAATGATAAGAGGAATTTCCGTGGGAGTTATCTTCCCTGCGCCCTGAGGTTCGATAATGTAACCGAGAACCATGAGCAGAAAGAACAAGACTAATATTGACCCCACTATTCGTGCAAACCAGCGAATACTGTTGAGAGAGGAATGATTCATGAGTCTATTCTTTTTCACTCACCTTAAAATAGAGCCAATCCCCTTCGAGTTTTTGTTCATAGTGCCAACCCAGGTATTCGGCCGTGCTGGCGACGCACGCACAGATAAACCGGACATATTCCTCTTCGGTCACACCACTTGTCGCAAAGGTTTTGGCGCAGCGTCTGGCGAAAATGGTCATCCTTGTCTCGACGGAACTTTCGGTGGCGTTCAATATTTCCATCTTGAAGTGAAAATCTGGGGAGAAAACCCTGTGCCATTTCTGGACAAAGCCTTGGATGTCTAGATCTTCCCAGTAGGAACCCCATAATGTTTGACCGTAGCTGGCAAAATCTTCCGGCGTGCCGCCCTTGGTCTTTGCGTATGCAATCCCGGCAAAGATCCAGCTAAGGCTGTTTATGACTCCGCGCTCTACCTTGTACTCGAGTGTCTCTTGAGGAAGCTCGAACGCCTGCTCTTTTTGTTCTTGGGAAAAAGCGAAGCTCACAAGAACTAAGATTGCTAAACTTATCCTCAGAATGGTATTAAGTTTCATGACATCCCCTCCACCCTAATCATTGGGAAACCCTCTTAAGTGTTTATTATTAAATCTGACTTGGCGGCAGATGTCAAATTGAAATCGCTAATAAAAATAAGAATGAATCCATGACACATCGGAATTCATCGAATAGAGTGTTGACATGGGATCCCCATCGCTGTAAATATTATTGTCAATGACGGAGGGTTAATAATGAACTTACTCAGAAGTGTATCGTTGAAATTGGGCGTTATTGTCGCTGTTTTTCATTGTGTTTGTTCTCTTTATGCACTCGATGAAAAATGTGGAGACTGTGATCTTCAGAACACAAAGCCTTACAGTGTTCAAGTCAATCCCTTTGAACTCGATAAAGGGCCCGAGATCGATTTTGTGGACGGTGTTCCGATTTTTCCCTGGGCGCGTCCGGTCGTAATCCTTCAAGGTTCAGACTTTGAGATGGGGTATCAGTATGCAACGCAGTTGGCGCAGATTTTCGGGGCCTGGCTGCTGGAGCTTTGCAATTGCGATTTCAACGATGGACAGCGCAGAGCCCTCAAAGGATATGAGTGGTACATCAAAAAATACGCGCCTGAAATGATCGGTTTCTTCGAAGGGATGGTTCAAGGAGCCAGGGATCAAGGAGCGATTCTCACGTATGAGCAAGTGCTTGCACAATTCTGCTTGGGGGTAAAGGGAGATGGATATTTGGAGACCCCTCCGGATCAGGCCGGCTATCCGGGAGAGATCGAAAATGCACGGAGTTCGTTTCGTCCGTCCCCTGACACTGTTCCAAAGGACACAACTCCGACCAAGTGCGGGAGTGTTGCGGCTTGGGGGAAGGCGACAAAGAATGGCAAGGTCATCACCTCCGGAAGCTCTGATGGGGATGATCACTTCAACGTCACTATTATTTGTTTTCCTGAAAAGGGGAATGCCTATATCCATACGCCCTACTATGCTGTCGGGCCATGGGTTTCGGCCGGAGGCCATTCGGGGATGAACGACAAGGGACTTGTTTATGTCCACCATGGTGTCACACAAACAGCACAGACACAGGGGAAAAAGCCGCGTTATGGCCTCCAGAGCGACATCGCCATCCGGCACACGCTCCGCTATGCCGATAATGCAAAAGAAGCTGTCGAAATGACTCTGAGCTATGAGACAACTGGTGATTTTGCGGGAGGCGGATACTACGGAACGGGCGGATTTTGGGTCGATGAACGCGGACATGCGTTTGTCATCGAGAAGTCTGATCCTTCAGCCATTATCCGTAAGCCGGGTGATGTGGGGGAAGAGGACTTCATGTACGCAACCAACACGCTTCTCTCCAAAGAATTGGGGAGCGCAGAACAAGAATACGTGGAACACGGGGGATGGCTTAAAAAAGGAGTCGCTCCCTGCAGGGATTTTAGTGTCAGCCGGAATCTCTTTGTTTATAATCTCTTCTCGGATTATCATGGTCAGATCGATATCGAATTCATGAAAATGGTCTGGCGGTTTCGCAGCGGCCCCCTTCCGGTGAGAGCGCATCCGGATGAATGGGAGAAAAAAGCCCTCGCTCACTATGAAAGAGATGATGATTGCATGTGGTGGGCGACCCTCGGCCATGTGACGAATGCGTATGTGACCATTACCGTGCCTGAAGACAAACTGTATCTCCTTTCGACGACGTCCGCCGCACAAAATCCGACTTTAAGCCATCCTAAGGCATTTCACGGTGCTCGGTGGCTGGCCAATGCGACCCGGGCATTCTTCAGTCTGAAGCTTGCTTCGAGCCCCGTTGAGGTGATGAAGGCGGTCAAATACCAGGCAGAGACAGACCTGTTTCTTGCAGAAAGGGAGCTGCGAAAATTAGACTATGAAAACCCTGCGTATGCTCCTCTGGATGATATTTTCAACCAGGCTGTTATCGAATGGACAAAAGGCGATTTTTGGCGAGGGCCTGAAAGAGGCTTTACACTGACGAAGAAATCGTCTGAAGAGGAAGAGATCTATCACTTGTCGAAGGCGACGAGGGCCTTTGTGCGGTGTCAGCTCCTTGCGCGCAAGGTCTACAATGCCCTGGTTCCACCCGCAACCAAACCCTCTGATCTCGGCCTCAAACCCTGGGAATACGAACCTCCTGCGAAAAATCTCCCTAAATAGAAAATATCGGCGCTGTTTCTACTTCTTGACTTTTTAAGGTCTCGCCTCAGCATATTTGTTTTTGGGATTTAGCTTCGGGAGTTTTTCCAAGCTTGCATAAGTTTCCCATCATCTCCGGTCATGGATGGGCTTCCCGCCTCCCCTCATGAACCCAGGCTGGTCGAGAGTCCTTCACTCATAGCGCAGGCTTTCAACCGGATTGGCACGGGCCGCCCAGAGAGCTTGAAAAAGAATGGGGAAGAGGGCACAGAGTAGGGCTGCTCCACCCGCTATGGCAAAAAGGTCCCAGCCCATATGGATCCGAAAAGTAAAATCTTGGAGCCAGAGGGTCAATGCAAGGAAGGCGAGTGGGGCGGATATTGCATTTGCTAGCACGATCAATATCACATATCGACGCGACAGCAGACCCATAAGGCTGGGAACAGTCGCTCCGAGGACTTTGCGGATCCCGATCTCCTTTGTTCTGTGCTTGACGATGAAGGATGCCAGACCCATAAGTCCCAAGCAAGCGACCAGAAGTCCCATACCGGTCAAAACACCCAACATCTTCTCCATCTGTGCTTCTTTCCAGTAAAGGCGGTCGAACTCATCGTCCAGAAAAAAGCCGCTGAACGGGATTGTGGGGAAAAGCTCGATCCATTTGGATTCGAGAAAACGTAGTGTTTCTGTAAGGTTTAGTGGGGATAGGGTTACGGTGAGCATATCGTAGCGCGAGGAGGAAACTTCCAGATACATGGGTTCGACCTCCTGTCGTAAACCGAAAAAGTGAAAGTTTTTGACCACGCCGATGATTGTTTTCCACCTGCCGTAGACGCTTTCATGAAGGCCGTCTCCCAATGCTTCCTCCGGAGAACCATAACCAAGGTGGGGAACAGCTGCCTCATTGATCAGAAAAGCCTTATCCTCGTCCCTCAATGACTCGTCGAAACTGCGGCCTGCGACTATCTCGATCTTGTATTCGGGAATAAAATCCTCGTCACAGGAAAGAAAATCTAGGGGAAGCGGTTTGTCCAATTTGTCATCGGACCATTTCAGGTATCCTGTCCTCAGAGGACGGCCGGGAACGCTAGAGGAGGCTGCTGCACCCAGAACATTCCGATGCCTGAGGAATTCTGTTTTTATCGTCTTCACGCGTTTTCGGACGAGCCTGTCCTTTTGGAAGGGAATAACATACTTGAAGTTTTTATCGAAGCCGAGTTTTCCGCTTCGCATAAAAGCCAGCTGTTTGGATACGGTCATGGCTCCAGTGGCCAGAAAGATAGATATGGCGAATTGCCCGATGACGAGGATCTTTAGGGCAAAAGACCCTCGGGTCTCCATTTTTGATCCGTGGAAAATCTGGACTGGCCGGAAGGAGGTCAGAACGAATGCAGGATAGATACCGGAGAAAACACCCACCACCACCACCAATCCTAATGCAGATATCAGCACCCGTGGCTGAATGAGGTTAGCCAAAGTCAATGTTGTTTCTGCAAATGAGTTAAAATAAGGCAGGAGAACATAAACGAACAGGAGGGAACAAACAGCTGCGAATAGCGTGATCAGGATGGCTTCTCCCAGGAACTGCAGAATAAGCTGCCTCCGTGTGGCCCCGATCACCTTTCGGAGGCCGACCTCTTTGATGCGATAGACTCCTCTGGCGTTGGAGAGGTTGATGAAGTTCATGCAGCCGATCACCAGGATCAGAAGAGCCATAACGGCGTAGATGTAAAGATAGATTGGATTTCCCGGGGTTTCGAGTTCGTTCCTGATGGGAAGTCCATTGAATTCGCGGCGGAAATGGATATCCGTGATGGATTGAAGAAAATATTTCCGCGTTTGGCCCCAGGCTGTCAGCTCCTTGTTGACATAGTCATACGCCATACGCTCTATCTTTTTCGCGAATTCATCGGCAAAGACACCTGCAGACAGTTTGACATAAGTCAAAGTAGCCCCAGCGTGCCATTCCTTCAGCAGCCATGTGGTTTCGAATTGAGAGAGAGGGAGGAAGAAATCGTACTTGAAGTGAGTGTTGGATGGCGGATCGACAACGACTCCGGTAACGATACAATCGACGGTCTCTTCCTTCCGCACAAGGCGCATTCTTGCAGGGTCTTTGACAGTCATGGTCTTTCCGAGCGGATCTTCATCTCCGAAATACTTTTCCGCCATGCGCTGCGTGAGGACAAGACTGTTGGTGTTATCGAGTGCCGTTGTAGGATCTCCTGCCAAAAAAGGAATGGTCAACACATTGAAGATGTCGGACTCGGAATAGACGACATTCTCTTCGAAAGAACGCCTTTGATCGACCTGGAGCAGAACCGAAGACACCGGAAAAATTCTGGCAACGCTCTCGACCTGGCTGAAATTATCCTTGAGGACCGTAGCCACCATAGGGCTTATGCCAGCCATGCAGAATTCCCCGGCCGGAACCTTTCGGTATTCCATTACGCGATACAGGCGTTCGACATCCTTATGATAAAGGTCATAGCTCGATTCATTGTCCACGTACAGAAGGATTACCATACAACAGGCTAAGCCAAGGGAAAGTCCGGAGATATTGATCAAAGAATAGACTTTTTTGCCCTTGAAATGGCGCCAGGCCACCCGTATATACTCCCACGCCATTGTCGGCACAAAAAAGGGGGCTTTCCACGGAGGCCGGTTTCGTCTTGTTTTGGAGCGTGCCCTGAAATAGTCCGTATCGAGCTCTTCCGCGCACTGGAATTCCGTCTCCGCTTTTTGAAAGGCCGCTTCCTCGTTCAGTCCTTGATCGATAAAGTCCTCAATCTTATCCCTGAAATGTCCCTCGAGCTCGGTCAGATCACCGTCTTCGAGGAACTTCGTTTTTAACAGCGATTTTCTCCACTGTTTTATAGCTTTTTCCTTGTCGAACATCATGTCTCCTTTCATGATTTCATCTTCGAAGCGGCTTTAGCCTTTTGCGATTGCCAGTTCCAGCATCTTGTTGAAGGTGGAATGAACTTTGAACCATTGGACTTTTTCTTTCTCCAATTCCTCATCGCCTTTGGTGGTAAGCATGTAGTATCTCCTGAATCTTCCTTTCTCTGTCTTCTTCCATTGAGATTTGACGAATCCCTCTCGTTCCATTCGTTTGAGTACCGGATAGAGCATGGGCTCCGACCAGTCCAGCTCTCCCCCCGAGATCTCACGAACGCTCTGGATGATCTGATAGCCGTAGTTCTCACCCTGCTTGAGTATGGCCAGGATGATGGGTTTTGTGGATGCTGCCGTTAGTGCCCTTGAGATCATTTGTTCCTCACATGTGTAGATACTTAATATCATTTAATACTTAATGCTATTAGGTATGCAAAGAATATGCCAACAATCATACAAGGGAAGAGCTTAAAATTTTTATAGTCCACAGTACGGAATTGAACGGTTGATGTTCACAATCGGACAGCTTGGCTTGACAAATGGAGTTTTTTTTATAATCATTATCGCGAGGGGTAGGATTCGATACAACTATTACCAATAAATTTATTCATCGTTAAATCCATTGAAGGAGGGATTTTATGAAAAGCATCTTGAGGTTTTGGGTATGGGTCTTCCTTTTTGTCGGCCTGTGTGTGATGGGGACCGCTCAAGCTGAGAAATCCAAAGGACAGCTCTATTTCGTTGAAGAGTGTGCGGTCAAGATGGATGCGTTTACCGACTACGATGCCGCTATCAAGGAGATTGTCGCGCATGCGAAAAAACACAATTATGCGCATTCCTGGGCGACTTACACCACTAACGAAATGCTCTACTACTTCGTCTATCCCATCGAATCCGAATCCGAAATCGAGGCTTTATTTACAGATTGGGAGGAAATGGTCGCAAAAATTGGGGAAGATAAATGGGGAGCTCTCTATGAACGTTTGATGAAGCCGACGGAGTATTACAAGTACTATGAGATCGAGCATTTACCAGCACACTCCTATACACCCGGAGATGAGGCCACAGAACTTAAGGAAACCCCGGCCACTTATTGGGGATTCTGTTACACGAAACCCGGCCATGAAAAAAGTCTTCTCGAAATCATGGGCAAATATGTTGATCTCTATAAGAGCAAGAGCATATCCGAAGCTTTTGAGTCCTACATCGTTAGGACGGGTGCGGATCTTCCTGCCTGCTTTTATGTTATGAGAGGTAAAACCTTTGCGGATCTATTCGGAAAGTCGGAAAAAGCGGAAGAAGTGGTTGGAGCAGAGGCAGCGGCCCTGTGGGAAAAATTTTCCTCTCATTTGAGGAAATACGAGTACAAATTGGGCGTGTTCCGTCCCGATCTTTCGTATATGCCCGAACAGCAGTAAATTTTAATCCCCTAAACGGATCGGAATTCAAAGCGCTTCTATGCTGTCGTTGTCTATTTGCAGCTTCATCTTAACGTTCTGTACTTTTTATAAATTTCATAAAAACATCTCTTTTGCGGCATGAACTCGATGCCTGTGCCTATGCAGTCTGTACAATTCACTTTAGCATAGATTATAAATCCAATGAACATTCGAGTTTTGCTGGGGGGGCGGTCTGCAATTAGCATCATTAAAAAACACAGAAGAGAAAAGGTGAATGATCTTTTAGCGATTCTAATCGGAACGCCTCCGCTTTTGCTGATGGATGGATGAATGAACGATTGCTTGAATGATTGGTTGAAGTGAGCGCATCGTTTCATTTTTTTCAATAAAAATTAAAAAATCTCTTGACAAAGCCCAAATGTACAAATAATATTATGGCTATTATTCCTATAAAACTTATAGGAATAAAAGGATTAATGGGTATTGGTTCCCGCTAGGGCTCATAAGCCGTAGCTGTTTTTTTCAAGAACTCAACCCCGATTCAATATTAAAAAATCTCATTAAGG
>JASFEP010000064.1:0-14575 GCA_050124775.1 Candidatus Aminicenantota bacterium | reverse complement strand
CGTTCTGCGACCAGGCGGTAGAGAGGGCCAGATCATACTGCAGCGCAGAGGCCAGAAGAAATATAACCTGATAGCCGAAGGAGAGCCGCGGCGGCTGGGAAAGTTCGTCAGAAAACAGGAGGTGTTTCTGTGGACAGCTCAAAAATTATCTGAAATTGCCCGTTTGTCTTCTAAAAAAGACCGCTTGGCTGTTTCAACGATGGAGATCCGATCAGACCGTTTTCCCATGCTCCTCCCCCATCGGGTTCATGCAAAACTGCTCCTCAATTATTTGGACCCACAGCGAGCGGACGAAACAGAATACAAGATCAGAGAAATCTTGAAGGAGGGCCGATTCAAGGTCTCTTTGGAACTCATCTCTGACCGGCCACCCATGAAAGAAAAAAGAGGCAACACACGATTGTCAAAATCCCTCGAGAAGGTTGCCGCAGAGTGGGAAATTCCATGGTCTAAAGACCTATCCTTGTGGCCCACTGTAGGAGGTCTTGTTCCGGCAAAAACGGCGGTCATTTGCGGGCTTGGCCCGGCGGCAAAAGACCTGTATACGCCCAAAGAAGCTGTCAACCGGACCAGCCTTATCCAGAGGATCTTGCTGCTGGCTCTGTTTTTAGCACAAAAACGGGAAGAAGACCTATGATGAAAACCAGCAGGAAGGACGTCGACACGGATTTTATCGAACCGATAAAAGTCAAGATCCCCCAGCCTCAGCGCATCTCTGTCTCGAAATTCGGGATGGTCTCCACAGCGCATTACCTCGCCACAAACATCGGGGCTCAGGTTCTGGAAGAAGGAGGAAATGCCATCGATGCTGCGGTGGCATCCGCCTTTGCCCTCGGCGTGTGCGAACCACAAGCATCGGGCCTAGGCGGACAGACGATGATGCTGCTTTTTCTGTCCGATGTAGAGAAGGTCATCGTTATCGATGGGTCCTCTCGCGCGCCCAACCGCGCCTTGAACGAAAACTTTAAGGAGAAAGCTTTTCGTCTCATCGGGCACGCCGCCTCGACTGTTCCAAGCACGCCTGTAGCCCTCGCCTATGTTTTGGAAAGATACGGCACTCAGAAACTCGCAAATGTCCTGGATCATTCTATCGCCCTTGCAGAAAATGGCTATCCCATTACAGAGCTGCAACACAGGCTCCAGGTCCGTGAGCTTAAAAATTTCAAAAAGGGGAATGCCGGCCATATCTTCCTTCGCGAAGGGGACAAACCCTATTCTGTCGGGCATGTATTCGCCCAACCTGCTTTAGCCAAAACTTTGATCCGATTGGCAGAAGTCGGTATCGAAGATTTTTACACGGGACAGATCGCCCAGACGATCCACAAGGACATGCAAGCGAATAACGGTCTGATCCACAAGGAAGATCTGGCCCACATCCCCTATCCCATTGAAAGAGAACCCGTCAGCGGACGTTTGGGGAGAAAGACCGTTTATACCATGCCTCCCCCTGGCGCAGGCCGGACTTTGATCGAGATGATCAATATCATCAAAAAATTTCCCCATGACAAAAGAAACCCAGCCACTCCAGAGGGCGCTCTCATTCTGGCAGAAGTCATCAGGCGAGCCCAGCTCGACCGGCGGGACCGACCCTTCGACCCGAATTTTTTCCCTCAGGTCCAGGACCGCCGCATGCTGAGTGCCGACTATGCAAAGCTTGTCTCCCAACAAATAAGAAGCAGGATTAAAACCGAAGGCGAAACCACACATCTCTCTGTTATGGATAGAACCGGAAATGTCGTGGCTTTAACCCAATCCATCGAACGTGTCTATGGCTCCAAAACCCTCACCCCCAGCCTGGGTTTTCTTTACAACAACTACATGAGTGCTTTCGAGTATGAGGACATATCCCATCCTTATTATATGCGACCCAACGGTGTGCCCTGGGCCAGTGTGCTGCCCACTATCATTCTGCGCAATAAAATCCCCTGGTTGGCCATCGGATCACCGGGGAGTGAACGCATCACCTCGGCCATCCTCCAAGTCCTGCTCCGACTGGACTTTCAGTCACCCTTCGATGCCGTAGCCGCCCCAAGGATGCACTGTGCCTATAATGGCAAAGTCTCGCTCGAAGCCGCCTACATGCGAGATGATATTCCGGATATACTCAGATCTCGAGGATTTCAGATCAATATCCGGGAACCCATGTCTTTTTACCTGGGAAGTATACATATGGTGCTCAAAGAGGGCAATGAATTTATCGGCGTCGCCGATCCCCGTCGAGATGGCTCCGCCTCAGGCCCCCAAAAATGAAGCTTCCAAAGAATGGTTGGTTCTGTTGCCCGAATAAATCAGAGACCCTATCGAAATGGACACAACCTCTAGAGTCTTTAATATAATCAAAGGGAGGATAGATCGTTATCCTCTGAATTGCTCGATTCGAGGAGTTCGCCCACAAAAAGAGTGGAATTTTTGACAAAAAAGACTGTGGAAAGATCACCTGCAAGCTTTTCCAGTCTTTCCGCATAGGCCATCTCTGAACCTTTTTCAGGATTCGCAAGACCCATAAAAACGACCTCAGCATCACGGCTTTCTTCCTGGATGATTTCCAGTATGCTCTTGTCTTCTGGTTTGATTATCACTCGCGGTTCTCCCTGGATGCGGATGTCTGGAAGCAGTTCTTCTAGATTCTTTTCAGTCTGTTGTTTCATCATTTCATTTGAAGCAACACTCATAATTCTGATGGTGGCATCGCGCCATTCGGGATTTCTTGTCAGAAGATATGCCAGCAGCAGCATGAGATCGCCATTTCGCTGGAGTCCACCCCACCAGATATGGATGGTCCTGTCAACGGCCTTGCGTCGGTAGAGATGGCGGGGCCTGGTTCTCCCTATAATCAGGGAGATGTTGAGAGTTTCCAGGCGGCGCATGACATTCAAGAAATCGACAATCCGTTCTTTTTTCTTGGGCCAGCCCAGCAGAACTGTATTGCTTTGCAGTGCGCCCATCCCGTTGGCCTGGGCGACGCTGGTGATGCCTTCCACTATGTTTTGAACCACATCCACTTCTGTAAAGACAACGAGCTCTTCCTCTTCGAGCAGTTTCTCTGTCTCGGAGCGTCTGCTCTGAATTTCGATCTTCTCGGTCATCAAGTCGCCCACGACAAGCTCGCAAACTGTCACAACCCCTCGTCCCTGAGAGAACCAGTTGCCGAAGCGAATAAGATCTAGATGATCAAGAGAATCGGGGACGAATACGAGAATGTGTGGCCGCCAATTCCGCGCACTCATGGGACGTCTCGCAAGTTTGATCAGAGCCCAGCGAATAAGGGATTCGTATAGCCCGCGCCTGACATCATCTCCATACTCCCGTCTTTTCCTGCGGGATAAGAGGGACCAGAGAATCAATTCGGCCAGAACGGCTATTATTCCAGCGACCGGATTGATGAGAAACATGGCGAAAATGCAGCCTGCGCCCCCCAGAAGATTTATCTGCCATGGAATCTTGAACTTCGGGCGCCACGAGGAATCGCCGCTTAAGGTTTCGAAAGCGGCGACAAGATTTATGGTCCCATACACTGTCAGGAAGAACATCGTCACTATAGAAGCGACAGCATTAAGGTTTCCCAAGAAGACAGCTCCCAGCGCGATCATGACAGATACGATTAAACCAGGTGCCAATTCTTTCCAGTCTCCTGTTTGTTTACCTAAACGGGAAGGCACGATACGATCTTTGGCCAATGCCTGCAAAGTCCGTGGTGCTGCAAGAATAGAACCGACAGCGGAGGAAAAAATCGCTCCAAGGAGACCCGGCATGATGATAACGGCACCTAGAGGTGCAATGCGCAGCCATATCAGCGAATCCTGTTGCAGGCTGGAGCTGTTTGCTCCTAGGGCAAGCAGAATTGGGAGAGATAGATAAATCACGAAACTCACGCTGACCGCCAAAATCGATCCTCTCGGTATGGATCGCACGGGATCACGCAGATCACCGGACAGGCCTAATCCAGCCATAACTCCGGTGACTGCAGGAAAAAATATGGCAAAACCTGCCCAGAAGGCGAGCTCGCCGGAAGGTGTGATATTCCGCATGAGCTCGCCATCGGACACTCGCGATAGGGCACCTATTGTCAATGCAACCAGCGATAAAACCACAAACACCATAACAGGAATCTGTGTTTTCAGGGCAATACCCGCACCAAGAAGAGCAAGCCCTCCTACCGCGATGACGATAAAAAAGGCAGCCCACTGAACGGACACATCCGGCCAGATGATCCGTAGGGATTCAGCGAGTCCGTAAGCGTAAAGAGTCACAGAAAACGTTTGGGAGAGGAAAAGCGGTAAGCCAATCGCGCCTCCGATTTCAAAACCCAGACTGCGGGAGATGATGTAGTAGGCACCACCCGTACCTACCCTGATATTGGTAGCGACCGATGAAAAGGAAAGAGTCGTGATGATTGTGATCGAGTTCGCTATGACCACGACAAGGATCATTTGAGGGAGGCCCAAATGGCCCACAAGCCAGCCCGAGCGAAGATACATGATCACGCCCAGAATGGTGAGGATTGTCGGGGTAAAGACCCCGAGGAATGTGCCCAGTTTATTATCGTTTCGCATATGAACAGTGAATGCAATTATAACGCAAGAATATTATCGACTCCAGCAATTGCAATTATATCGGCTTCCTGTTTTCTAACTGATAAACTTTAAAATGAAGCAGAAACTCTACGGAAACAATTATGAAGACAATTGATTATTTTATGCGGGATTTTAAAATTTCGTGATTAATATGACGGATATTGCCTCCCAGGACTTGTCAGCACTAGAGCTATTTCGCCCTTGACATCTTGAAAGTAAAGGGTATATAAGAAGGTCTTAGCATATTGTGGCGAGTCAAACATTTGCCTGAATACAACCGAATTTGCCGCCAAAAAATATTCGAAGGCTTTATTTCCCCTAAATTTCCGGTCAAGGAGAAGAGAACTCCATGAAAGTCGCCGTCGTGTACAATAAGGATCGCAAAGGATTTATCAATGTCTTCGGCAGCCAGAACCGGGAGTGGTATCCGGAAGCAACAATACAGAAAGTCGTCAAAGCTCTTGAATCAGGGAACCACAATGTGGAACTCATCCCCGCGGATCGTTATTTGCTATCAAAATTAAACAAGTTTCTCCCTAAGCTGTCCAAGCGTCGGCCCAACGGTATCGTCATGAACCTATCGCTGGGTGTTCAGGGGAAATGCCGTTATACACATGTTCCGTCCATACTCGAGATTGCCGGAATCCCTTATACAGGGTCAAGCCCGATGGGGCATACATTAGCTCAAGATAAGGTGATCACCAAACAGATCCTTCAGGCATCGAATCTCCCCACCCCCAACTATCGTGTTTACATGTCTCAGGAATTGGATGCCCCCTTCCTGAATTTTCCCGTCATTGTCAAGCCCCGCGGAGAAGCGGCAAGCTTCGGATTGAGAGTCGTGCATGACACTCCTGCTCTCGAAGAAGCCGTCACCGAAATTATCGAAGAGTACAAACAGCCAGCCCTGGTCGAAGAGTTCATCGAAGGTCGCGAGATCAACGTCAGTATTTTGGGAAACCGTCCTCCGAGCCCGCTACCTGTACTGGAGCTAATTCTGGAAGGAGGCCCCTCGGATATTTACACTCACGATGTTAAATTTAACCTCGCTCCAGGAAACAATGTGAAAAAAGTCTGTCCGGCTGACCTGCCCCCTGAAACTGCGGCCTACGCCCAGAAACTGGCGGTTCAGACCTTCGAGGCCTTGGATATCTATGACTATGGCCGGGTCGATTTTCGTTTGGACCAGTACAACCAACCCCATATTCTGGAAATGAACTCGATGGCGAGTATCAACCCTCACTCGTCATTCGTGACGGCCGCTGGCAAAGCAGGCTTGACCTACAATCAACTCATCAACCGGATTATCGATGTCTCTATTCAGCGATATGCCATAGAAGAGCCTGGCTATTTCAGTGCCTTGGATATCTCGGCCAAAGATATCCAGATCAAAACATTCCATCCGAGGGGAGGAAAGTATGTCGATAGTTAACGACCCGGATTCCCCTATGTATGTTTCCGAGGAAAACCGGGAAATTGCCCAGAAACGAGCCCGTCAACACCGAGATATGATCACCGATTACCTGGAAGTGAAGGACAAGATCCCCACCGGTTTCAACCAGTGGAAAAAAATCCAGGAGCAGAAAACGAAAATCCTGAAACAATTGGGGGGAACGGAGGACGATTGGAAAGACTATAAGTGGCATTATCAGAATGCCGTCAATTCGACGTCCACTCTCAAATATATCATAAACCTTTCCGACAAAGAGGTCGATGATATCGAAAAAGTGGCCACACAATACAGATGGCAGATCTCCCCTTACTATCTCAGTCTTATGGACCCGGAGGACCGCAATTGTCCCGTTTTCATGCAGTCGGTCCCCACGATAGCCGAATACCTGGATAAGGAAGAGATGAGGGACCCCTATGCCATCGTATACAATTCGCCGGCGCCTCTTATCACACGCCTTTATCCCGACCGCTTGATCATCAATGTGACCAACATCTGTGCGATGTTTTGCCGTCATTGCCTCAGAAAAAAAGACATCGCCCTGAACGATATGATCTATCCCCGAGAAGATATTCAGGCTGCGCTGGCCTACATTGCCGAATGTCCAGAGATCAGGGATGTGCTCATCACCGGTGGCGATGCCCTCATCCTGTCCGACGAGACCATCGATTGGATCTTCACGGAGCTGGAAAACATCCCTCATGTGGAGATCAAACGGCTGGGGTCACGGATGCTGGCGACTCTGCCCCAGAGAGTGACCAAAGAGCTGTGCGCCATGCTCAAAAGACACAAGCCCGTCTTCCTCAACACACAATTCAATCATCCTCTGGAGATCAACCCGGATTCTGAAAGAGCGGTTGATATGCTGATCGAAGCAGGTGTACAAGTGGGAAATCAATCGGTCCTTCTCAAGGGGATCAACAGCGATAAAAATGTCATGAAAAAGCTCGTACAGGAGTTGTTGCGCATCAGAGTGAGGCCCTATTATATCTTTAACTGTAAAAAGCTGCAGGGTATTCAGCATTTTCGTGCATCCATTGGAGATGGTCTGAATATTATGGAGAACCTAAGGGGTTACACCTCAGGCCTGTGTGTTCCCACCTACATCATCACAGCACCTGAAGGAAAGGGGAAGACTCCCCTCTTTCCTACATATCTATTGAATATCAATCGTGACGGAAAGCTGCTATTCAGGACATGGGCAGGCCAGGTGTGTGAATACGAAGATGAAGCGTCATAGACCTTTCTCGGAATAATACATCATGCTTGAAAACCCCTCGACCCGAATCATGGATTTGATCGAAGGATGGGAAGAGGAGCAGATCGAGTTTGTGATCGCGCTTTGTGAACAGAATTCCTACACTTTCAACACACGCGGCAATACCCGCGTTGCCTCGATGATCCTGGAAAAATTGGAAGGTATTTTTGCCCTTCACCGCGTCGACGAACAAAATCGAGTGGGCAATCATCATCTATTAAGATCAAGAGAAGAGGGAAAAGCCGTCTATCTTTTAGGCCATACAGACACTGTCTTTCCTGAAGAACATCCTTTTCAAAGCTGCAAAAAAGAGGGCGATTGGCTGCTTGGTCCTGGAACCGCCGATATGAAGGGAGGGCTGGCTGTTTTGGTCTATGCCCTCAAAGCGCTCAAGGAAGCCGGCGGCATGGAAGATTTGAGCCTGAGCATGATTCTCGGAGGGGATGAAGAGAATGGATCTCCGACTTCCCGCAAAATCTATGAAGAGGAGCGGAACAAGGCCATCCTTTGCTTGGTGGCGGAATGCGCCGGAGAAAACGGAGAAATCGTGGTCTCCCGCAACGGAAAGGCTGGGGGGAAACTGGAATGTCGGGGCCTCGACAGCCACGTCAGTTCGGTGGCGGCAAAAAAGGCCAGCGCTATCCTCGAACTGGCTCACAAAGTGATCGCCTTCGAGTCGCTGAACGATAGCCATTCGGGCATCCGTGTGAATGTGGGGCGGATCGAGGGAGGACTGGGACCAAGCACTGTTCCCGGCAACGGCCATTTTCTGTTCGATCTCCGCTGGCAGGATGAAAAACACTATCCGGACCTTTTAGAGCGAGTCAACAAGATAGCCGCACACAATGAACAATCCGGCTGCGCCACGCACCTCGAAATCCTCAACTACAGACCGGCAATGCCCTTCCACACAAAAACAGAATTGTTGTTAAGCCGTCTCAATGAGGTCGCCGGAATGCTGGGACAGACAATACCCACAGAACACAGAAGAGGCACTTCCGACGGAAACTTTTTCGGATTGGCGGGAATTCCCACGCTTGACGGTTTTGGTCCCATCGGAATCGACGACCACACGCCCAACGAACGGATCTGGATCCCGAGTTTAAAGACCCGCACGATTCTTTTGGCTCTCTTCCTGCTCCATCTCAAAGATCTCATGCCTTCATAGCGAGATTCTCTTTTGCACAGATCCAGATATTTTTAATGCTTCGACTTATTCGACTGGACAGGAATCATCTTCAGGCAGAGCGGAGGATTTTTTCAATCCAGTCCGGGTTGGTGACGTGGTTTTTGTGAGGAGAGTCGGACAACGGACCTGGCCGGTTATTTGCTGGGCGATCATGCCAAAGAAAAACGATTTGAGCCAGGCCCCTTTGCGCATACCAAGGATCAGAAAATCATTGTCGTTTGCGCGTGTGGCTATGGCCTCTGCGACATTTGCGTGCTGTGTAACTTCTAGTATCGCTTCGGGGATATTGTACATTTTGGCAGTGTTCTTGAGCGCTTCTTCTGCCTTCTTCACGATAGACTTTGTTGAATCCTCTTGTACGACTCTCAGGAACGTGACCTCATTCTTTTCCTCTTGAGATAAACTGTGGACGATCCGGGCTTTCAGGTGATCGTGCACCTCCCGGCCGCCGATCGAAAGGAGGATTCTCCGGAAAGAAGGAACCTCCTCCGAATCGCTCTTGAGTATGGCGACATCACAGGGCTGCCTGTTGATGACTCTATGGATCACACTGTTCTCCAGCGGATCTTCGTCCTTTTTGTATCCCAACAGGATCAATTGGCAGGCGTTTTCTTTTGCAACTTGAACGATCTCCGCAGCTACGGAGCGGCCGATTTTCATCAAAAATGTATGCGGGATTTTCAGATCGAATGCGATCTTCTGGGCTTTGTTCATGATGGTTTGAGCTTCGCTAAGGTAAGGTTCTGCTTCCGAATACTCCGTGATGTTGGGCAAAACACTCACATTCAGCGACAAGATTTCCCCTTTGCACGAGCGGGCTATTCGACCTGCTACATGCATGAGAGGAACGACCCGAGTGGGATTCGCCAGAGGCACCAATATCTTATAACGCCTTGTCTTTTTGAGATCGAGGAGTTCAGGCGTCTGGACAAATTTGGGAACATCGGCAATCCGGACTTTTCTTGAAAAGGCAAAGAAATAAATGACGAGCCCGACCAAGATCCAGGCAGCAGTGAGAATCCATGCCGTACTTTGATTGATAAGCTGGAAGAACCCCAGGCCCAAACTCGTCAGGAAACCAAGGATAGGAACCAAAGGAAAAAGCGGTGTCCTGAAGGGAGGTAAAATTTTGCTCCTTCTCCGGTAGATGATCAATGCCACGTTGACCAAAGAAAAAGTCAACAGAAAGAGCAAACTGCTGGCCACACCGATGGTTTCCAGAGGAAGGAAAACAGCGATCCCGATGAAGAGGAAGCCGCTCAATGAGATGGCGAGCACAGGTGTTCTTTTCTGGGAATGGATCCGGCTGAGGCTGTGGGGAAGCATCCAATCACGGCCCATCGAGAACGCCACACGGGAGGAAGCAAGCACCGTGGCATTCAGTGCGCTCAAGGTAGCGAAAAGCCCTCCGCCAAGAATCAGCACGATTCCGAAAGCGGGCATAAAGCTTTGTGCGGCCCTGATGATCCCGATCTCTTGGTACTTTCCCAGTAATTGCCAGGAACTCAGGCCTTCTGCCGCAGGGACAGCACCGATGCAGACAAAAACCACAAGAAGATAAATGCTGATCGTGATGGCAAGAGAATAAAGGATCGCCTTCGGGATGGTCTTCTGAGGTTCACGAACTTCCTCACTTACAGTGGCGATCAAATCGTATCCTTCGAATGCGATGAATGTCAGACCCATGGCTGCCAGGACACCTGTAAAACCCATAGGAAAAAGAGGCTTAAAATTGGCTTGAGCGACTTCAGTCGCTGAAAACGCTTGTTTGAGTCCGAAGAATATAAAAACGGCCAGTACGGCGATTTTCGCGAGAGTGATGATGTTTTCTGTCTTGCCGCTGGCATGTGTGCCGATGATGTTCACGGATATAAAAAGGAGGCTGACAAGGATGGTCATGAGCGAGACCGAGCCATGTTCTCCCAGGATATTAACAAGTATGTTCCCGATGACGGGGATATAGCGCTCAGTAAATTCCATAAAATAACTTCCGAAGCCTTTGGCATAGAGGCTGCACGCTACGATGTAGGCGAACCAGAGCATCCATCCCGAGGCGAACGCAATAGAGTTGGGCATCACTTTTTTGATAAAAGAGTAGCCGCCTCCGGCTTCAGGAATGGCGCTAGAGAGCTCCGCGTAGCTCAAGGCGGTAAAAAGAGTGATAACGCCATTCAAACCGAATGCGATTATGGCGGCGGGACCAGCATTCCCCGCAGCGATCCCGGTGAGCACGAAGATTCCTGCTCCGATCATGGCACCGACACCGATCATCGTGGCCTCAAAAAGGCCCAAATGCCGCGCCAGTTGAACAGGCGGTGACTGACCTGACGGGACTTTATCTTTATCCGTCAACTCACAACATCCTCTTTTTATTCTGTTGAGATCTTTTTACCTCTCCCTATAACATGAGCTGAAAATTTTCGCAATTGATTATTTCCGCTCGATCGTACAGATGCAAGTCAAGGATATTAGCATGCCCGGCACCGTTATTGCGAGTGATCTCGTAGCACTGATAAGTGACCCAAATGTGTGGTGGTGAAAACCTTGAGAGAAAGGCAAGGGCATGATATTTTTCTCTATAGGGTCCGTTAGTCCCGTATGAACCGATTGGAGAACAGTCCCTGCTCAGCGTGTTTTCAAATTTCCAATTAAGTCCCGCGTATTATTCATCACAGCTCTAGGAGTCTTCTCTTAAGGCCAGATCATACGGGAGCAAATTAAATGTTAAATCCCTGGGCTTTTATCAAGATCGTCTGCCAGGGCCTCTAAAACTGTGGTCGATCCAGGAAGAGCATGCCCCGAAATCCTCCTTAAAGCTCTTGCAATCAGGGCAGAGTGAATATTTGGGATGTTGCTCCTTTTTGATCGGGAACCTTTTTTTACATCGAAAACATCTTGCATACTTGGCCATCTTTTACTCCTTCGACCGATGCAGACCTCTTATGAACAGATAATGCGAAACACCAGATGTAGAATCCTAGCATCTCGGAAACTCCCTCTCTAAAATGAAGAGTCCTGGTCATGCCGAGAGCTGAATTTATCGCGTCTGTTTCGTTCCCATCGGAGCTTTCTGCGTCTTTTTTCCTTGGGCGGCCAATCGTTGTCGCCCCACCAACTGTTTTCATCTTCTTTGTCGTAGCGCGTTTTGTGATTCTTCATGGCCATCCTCCCATAAGATAAAATTGGATAAATTGAAGGAATAGATTACCCGAAGGTCCCCTTTACAATCTGTGTTCGAGTCCAACAGTGTTATCGATGTCTTTGGCGATCTTTTTTATGTCGCCCAAAGTGTCGACGATCTCCTTTTCGATCTCGTCGATGGTCTTTAAGAAACTGTTCATCCGAAGCTCATATGTCGAATTCAGCTTGACCACGAGTCCCGCCTTTATCAGCTTTTTCAAGTGATAGAGGACCGAGCCTATTGTGGGTTCGACATGCAGGGTCAATTCTTCGCTCGTCAGCCCCTTGCCTTCTTTGGCTGACTCGATGAGTGCTTTCAGTATCCTGTATGCTGTTTTATCCTGGTCGCGCGACGATAAAAATCCGAGGCTGTTGCACACCCATGCGATATCTTCATCGAGCTTCTTTTCCCCGGGTTCCCGGAGTTTGTTGACAGTGAATTGTCTTAATGCTTGTGCCATCGATTCTAGCTCAATGTAGTTTATTTAATTTTAAATTGAAATTTATAACTATAATATTATATTTCACTTAATTGTCAATGCTTTTTTTATTTTTTTTTGGAAAAACAAAACCACACTATCAAGCAGGCAAAAGAACTCTTCTTACTAAATTGACGGTGAATATGGAGTGTGATATATCTTATAAACAAGCGGTCTCTTTTGGATATGATAAGTATGTTTTACAACATCCTCGGGCTGTGCTTCTTGCTATTCCTCTCCGCTTTTTTTTCGGGGTCAGAAACAGCCCTCTCAGCCCTGGGCAGAATCCAGATCGAGAGGATGCGTGCCGAAGACGGGGCCCAGCGTTCGGAGGTTATCAAATTTTTGGAAGAACCCCGCAGGCTCTTCATCACCGTTCTTTTTGGAAACACACTCGTGAACCTGGCATTTATCAGCATCACGGGTTCACTCATCTACGACACTCTATTCAGAGGACAGAATCCAGCCGTCGCCTATGTGGTGGCTATCCTATTACAAACCTGGCTCCTATTGATCTTCGGCGAGATCACGCCTAAAACTTTCGCCATCAAACATGCAGAGAAGTTATCCCGGATCGTTGCTCCGCCACTCTGGTTCTTTTCCAGGGTTATCTTTCCTTTCCGAAGGATCTTGCGCTGGATTACCGACCTCTTGCTTCCTTTATTCGGAGTGCACAGTATGATCGATGAGACGCCGATCACGAGCGAGGAAATCCGGTCGATCGTGATTTCCACGGAAGATTTGGGAGCGCTGGATGAAAAAGAGGAGGAGCTCCTGCTCAACATCATAGAACTCCACGACACAAAAGTGAAAGAGATCATGGTTCCCAGGGTTCAAATGGTATGCATCGAAGTGTCGAAAACCATTCAGGATGCATTCCAGATGGCCAAAGAGGCTGGTTACTCGAGGCTTCCGGTTTACAGGAAAGAGATCGACAACATATGCGGGATTTTTTATATCAAGGACATCCCCCGCTGGATCGGTGTCGATCTCGAAAAGCTCAACAAGAAAAACATTGTCGATCTCACTCTGGATGAGTTTCTCGATCACCAGAATTTCCTCAATTCTCTCAATCCCGAACACGAGAACACTTTGATCCGAGCGCCTCTTTTCGTTCACTCGACCAAAGACACCGGGAATCTGTTGGCAGAAATGACAAAAAAGAACCAACAAATGGCCATTATCCTGGACGAATTCGGAGGAGCCTCAGGAATGGTCACGGCCGAAGATATCGTGGAGGAAGTCTTCGGAGATATCGTGGACGAATACGATGCGATCCCCCCGAATGTGATCCTCAAAGAGCCCTCGGACCCATCGAGTTTTCTTGTATCCGGGTCCACGAGTCTTCGGAGAGTCAACAAACGACTCAAGCTCGACCTCGACCTTTCTGTGGCGGACACTATCGGCGGCTATGTCACATGCCTTTTGGGGGCGATCCCCAAAGTCGGTGAACGCCGCGACGACAAGACCAAAAAGCTCACATTCGAGATTCTCAAGATGAAAGGCAAACGGATAGAGCTCATAAAAGTTCAGCCAAAACAGAATAAAAAGGAGAAAAAAAAGGACAGTTCTTCTTCTTCTTCTTCTTTCTTTACGTTCCTTCTTCTTTTTTTCGGGCTTTGTATCACATTTTTGCATTCCGCAAATGCAGGGGATACCGCCATCAGCTCACATCCTACAGCCGTGTTCGTGGTACTCCTCGTTCTATCTCTCGCTCTCTATGCCTTCTATGCAGGATCTGAAACCGCTGTCGTTTCTGCGTCCCGATCTAAAGTCAATGTCCTTGCCCAATATGGAGATAAGCGAGCAAAGACCATCCAGAAACTTCTGCGGGAGCCCAACAAAATGCTGGGGATCGTACTCGTGGGCACGAACCTGATGGCAGCGGCCGCAGGCGTGGCAGGATTGCGACTCACCTCTCGTTTCCTCGCGGGTTACGAAGAACTCATTGAAGTTGTCAACACAGTTATAATGACGGTTGTAATCCTTCTGTTCTGTGAGCTGCTTCCCAAAGTCGTATTCCGGGCAAAAGCAGATTCCCTTGCGTTGAAAAGTGCCTTCGGATTGCGTGTATCCTCATTTTTCCTCTATCCCATCGCAATCTCCGTCACAAAGATCACAGATCCATTGATCAAGATCGCCAGAGATGAAGATAAAGAGGAAAGATTCCGCATCATGCGTGAAGAGCTTAAACTTTTGGCAAAGATGGGAGAAGAAGAAGGCGCTCTCAAAAAAGCCCAATTCCGGATGATCCATAGCATCTTGGATCTGGAGAGACGAAAGGCGGGAATGATCATGACCCCTTTGGTGGACATCGTTGCTGTCCCCGAGGGTTGTGACCACGACCTGTTCCTGAAAACTGCGGCGGCATCAGGATTTTCTCGCATCCCGGTTTACAAAGACAGATTCGACAATTTTATCGGTTTGGTCAACGTGCTGGATGTG
>JASFEP010000063.1:0-14617 GCA_050124775.1 Candidatus Aminicenantota bacterium | reverse complement strand
CAAATAAAAAAGGAGGAACAGCTCTTCCTCAAAAAACGCCAGCGATACCTCCTCTACGATTAATAAGAAGTTATGCGTTTTCAGTTTTTGAATATATGGTTGTCAGCTACTTTTATGAATAATCTAAGAAAATGATAGATTATTCACAAGCCGATATCGCGACAAAGGCGAGGCAGCGGCCCCTGAAGCTGCAGTGAACTACCGCAAAGGGGCTGCAACGAAGGTTTTGTTGTGAGATCGGCTTGCCTGTAAGGTTAAAGATGCTGACAATAAGAAGTTATGCGTTTTCAGTTTTTGAATATATGGTTGTCAGCAGCTTGAATGAATAATCTATCTCAGTGGCCGCGGACGATTTCCTTAACCCGCATCAACTGAACCTGATAAGATCGCTCCATTTCTTCCAGCCTCCCGGATATATAGCTGATCGTCTCCTTGATATTAGGGATGAGATTGTGTTCCAGGGCATTCACTCTGCGGCGAGTCACTTCGATCTCGCTGGAAAGGAGTTCCACCGCCTTCCAAAGCCGTGCCATCTCCATCAGATCATCGAACAGCTCTTTCATTTTCATCACACCGATATCCAATTCGCTCTCCGTGTTGAGAAGGTCGTAGTCGGAAACCGTCCATTCTTTGACTTTAAACTTTGGGATGGAAATGTTGAACACTTTCTCTTCTTCGAGATCCAGGATCATTTCTCCGTCAGGGAGAAGGTCCTCCAGTTCCTCCAATGAATTCCGGCAGCGCACAAGAGCGAAGGAAAGAAAAACCTTATCGAGTTTTCTGCTGACATCTCCCTGGAGATCGTGCAGTCTCCGAATGATCTCGAGGAATCGTCGCATGATTTCCTCCAGCTTATCTTTGAGGAGCTTGTGTCCCCGCTCGGCCAGAACAAGCCGTTTTCGGAGACGCAGAAGCTCCATCCGGTTGGGATTGACGGATAATCTCATTGATCCTCAGGATAAAATTTGTCCAAATACTCAGGCCGGATCCTTTTGAGCTCCGCCCTCGGGATGGTTCGCAAAAGCTTCCAGCCAAGATCCAGCGTCTCGATGATAGAACGGCCCTCGAATTCCCCCTGCTTAACGAATTCTTCCTCATACTGGTCCGCAAAAAACAAGTAGATTTTATCCACATCCGAAAGCGCGGCCTCTCCCAGGATAAGCGCAAGCTCCCGCGCCTCTTTGCCCCGTGCGTAGCAGGCAAAGAGCTGATTGAGGACGTCGGCATGGTCCTCGCGGGTCTTTCCCTCCCCGATCCCCTTGTCCTTGAGCCGGGAAAGGCTGGGGAGAACATCTATGGGCGGGTATATCCCCTTGCGGTGGAGCTCCCGGCTCAGCATGATCTGCCCTTCGGTGATGTAGCCAGTCAGGTCTGCGATGGGATGGGTCTTGTCATCCTCCGGCATGGTGAGGATAGGTATGTATGTGATGGATCCGACCTTTCCCTTGATCTTGCCGGCTCGCTCATACATGGATGCGAGGTCCGTATAGAGGTACCCGGGATATCCCCGTCTGCCCGGGATTTCCTTCCTGGCTGCAGAGATCTCCCTTAAGGCCTCGGCATAAAAAGTGTAGTCAACCAGGATCACCAGCACGTGCATGTCCTGCTCGAACGCCAGATACTCAGCGCAGGTCAAGGTCAAGCGGGGTGTGGCCAACCGTTCGATCGGCGGTTCATTGGCCAGGTTGAGAAAGAGCACCGCGCGTTCCAGTGCTCCCGTGTTCCGAAAGTCTTCGATGAAAAAATTCGCTTCCTCGAAGGTAATCCCCATGGCACCGAAGACCACCGCGAATTTCTCTTCTTTCCCCAATACCGTGGCCTGTCGGGCGATTTGTGCAGCGATTCTCGGGTGGGGGAGCCCGCTCCCGGAAAAGATGGGAAGTTTCTGCCCCCGCACAAGGGGATTCATGCCATCGATAGAGGATATACCCGTCTGGATGAACTCAGATGGATAGTCCCGCGCCTGGGGATTGATGGGACTGCCGTTGATATCGATCATTTTGTCAGGAATGATCTGCGGGCCTTTGTCCTTCGGCTTTCCGGAACCGTCGAAGATCCTCCCCACGATCTCTTCCGAAACACCCAGTTGCTGAGATCTCCCCAAAAACCGGACGCGAGATTTGTCCACATCCAAACCGACAGTGCCCTCGAATACCTGGACGACAGCTTGCTCTGTGGACACATCGAGGACCGTGCCGCGTCTTAGGCTCCCGTCAGAAGTTTCGATCTCGACCAGCTCTCCGTATTTGACATCCTTGATCTTTTCGACGATGAGCAGGGGCCCGACGATATTCGATACTGTCAAATATTCCTTATACATGTTGCCCTCTCATTCTGTAGCTTTTGCCAGGCTCTTGAACGCATTGTCCACATCCATATATGCTTCGATGAGCCCTGAATCCTCCTCTGGAAGGAATTTCATTTTCGCAATTTTTTCTCTGATCGGAAGCGAAAGGATCTTGCTCAGGTGCACCTCATCCAATGTCTTGATTGCCGAGTTGTGAAAATGGATGATCGTCCGCAGCATCAAATACTGTTTTCTCAAAGACGTGTACGTGTCCTGCGGATGGAAGGCATTTTGATGCAGAAAATCCTCTCTTATAGAGCGGGCCGTTTCGAGGATAAGGCGGTCCTTGGCAGACAGGCTCTCCACTCCGACGAGCCGCGCGATCTCCTGGAGTTCCGATTCTTCCTCCAGGAGCTTGATGGCCTCCTGCCGAAGTTTAAAAAAATCTTCCGCCACTTCTTTGTCCCAGTATCCTTTGATGTTCTCTGTGTAAAGAGAATAACTCTGCAGCCAGTTGATCGCGGGGAAGTGTCGCATGTTGGCCAACCGGTCATCCAGAGCCCAAAACACCTTGACAACTTTGAGTGTGGACTGGACGACAGGATCCGACAGGTCGCCTCCCGGAGGAGATACGGCACCGATGACACTCAAAGCACCGATACGTTTGTCCGATCCCAGACAGACGGTTTTTCCCGCCCGCTCGTAAAACTCGGCAAGGCGGCTCGCCAGGTAAGCGGGATATCCTTCCTCACCGGGCATCTCTTCCATCCGGCCGGATATTTCCCTGAGAGCCTCTGCCCAACGGCTCGAAGAATCCGCCATAAGCGCCACAGAGTATCCCATATCACGAAAATATTCGGCGATAGTCATCCCCGTATAGATGGACGCCTCCCGGGCCGCCACCGGCATATTCGAGGTGTTGGCGATAATGATCGTTCTCTCCAAAAGAGGACGCCCTGTATGGGGATCTTTCAGATCGGGGAAACTGAGCAGCAGGTCGGCCACCTCATTTCCTCGCTCTCCGCAGGCTACGAAAACGATGATCTGTGCATCCGACCATCTGGCGAGCTGGTGCTGAACAACTGTTTTTCCGCTTCCGAAGGGACCCGGCACACACGCTGTCCCCCCCTTCGCCAACGGGAACAGCGTATCCAACACTCTTTGTCCTGTGGAGAGGGGTTCATCGGGCATAAGTCGTTCATCGACAGCTCTGTTCTTACGGATCGACCATGTCTGGAATAATCGAATCGCCTCTTCACCAGAATCCGTTTCGATCTTGGCGACGATATGATCGACCGTGAACCGGCCTTCCTTGATTTGGGTGACCTTGCCACGGATTCCGAAGGGAACCAAAATTTTGTGATTGATAAGAGGCGTCTCCTCCACTTCGCCCAGGATGTCTCCGGCGACCACATCTCTGCCCTTTTCGACTTTCGGGAGAAATGCCCATTTTTTGTTACGATCCAGAGAAGGCACTTCAACTCCGCGGGTCACATAATCTCCAGTCGTGTCACGGATGATATCCAGCGGGCGCTGGATACCATCATATATCGAAGTGATGAGCCCGGGACCCAATTCAACGCTCAAGGGCATTCCAGTCAAGTAGACGGGTTCATCCGGTCCTATCCCGGTCGTGTCTTCATAGACTTGGATATACGCATTGTCTTCCTTCAACTCTATGATCTCGCCTATCAATCCGAGCCCACCGATCTTCACCATATCGTACATCTTCGCCCCAAGGCAGCCGGATGCGACCACCAAAGGGCCTGCAACGCGAATGATTTTACCGTGTTTCATCTGTTCCCCTTCTTTTGACTAAAGAATCAGATCCTGTGGCTTTGACAGCCATTTCTCTCATCATTTCCCCCAACTCGTCGGTGACCTTCCGGTAATCCGAAAAACCCGCCACCACGGGAACATACCTTTCTTTCAAAGCTTCCCGCTCACTGCTCAGAGGACCTAAAAATCTCTCATGAACGAGGCAGAGGGCAATGCCCTCCTCCTCCAGTGAATCCAATACCTGACGGGCCTCATCCACATCCTTGGGAGAAAAAACTCTGATACCCAAGATCTTAAGTGGGAAAATAAGGTCACGGTCACCGATGACAGCCACTCGATCAAGCATAGGTATCCCCCAATCGTTCCTTCAAGATCTCTGAAGGGATATGATTCATCTTGCCCACACCCAGAATCCTTACCAGCCCCAGCTCTCGTCTTTTTGCCAAACCATAAGCAAATATGGGTTCCGGACCAAAAACAAAAAACTTCGCTTTCTTGAGATAACGGATCAAATAGTCTTCGATGCCTCTTTCAAGCGCAACGAATGTCTCCTTTTCTTCGATGGCATCCGCAGCCGCTTCCCATAGCTTTTGGTATGGAGTGGAGTGGAGCTTCTCTGCGATCTCTGCGTAGGAAAGATCGAAATTACTGAGTAACAGATCGGGAGAAAAGAAACCTCCTGTCAATAAAACATTCTCCAGCCACTCTTTAGGCCGGAGCGAGTATTTGGCTCGAAAAAACAGCTTTAGATTTCCAAGGTCAATCCGATGCCGGAAGTAGTCCGAGATAAAAGCGTATTCGAGTTTTTGTGCGATGGAAAAGGAAGTCAATGGCGCGCTTATCTCGTGTATCATAATGCTCGACAGTTCTTTTTCGATGAAAATCTCGGACAACGTTTTTAAGAGCTGCCGTTCTTCGTTCGCCAGAAAAAGATCCAATTCCTCGGGATTCCGGACATCCGTCATCTCATCCAAGAAGCTCCCGGCATCAAATATCGTCTTTATTGCGGCCGAGGCATCCTTTTCATCGGCGGCTTCTCTGAAGACAGCGCTCGACACAAGATATCTTTCCAGAACACGGACTCGTCCTACTGCATAGGCATAATCGAGTCGGGACGCTTTTTTCATAGATTCAACGTATCGATGATATATTTTTCCAGTTGCGGACGAATCTCTTCCAGAAGCTTGCGTTCGTCGAAGGTCTCTTCCTTCTCCCCTTCCTTCAAGATGATCTGTCTTTTCAGTCTTTTGATGCCGCTGCGTTCTTTCGCCATCGCTTCTGAAAGCACATCCTCGATGATCTTCTTTTTGGTCGAGAGAATATCAATCCTCCCTTCCAAGCGGGCCTGGGTGATCAATCGACTGGCTTCGAGATGGCCCAACCGCTCCTCTTCAGAGCGGATCGTTGCAGCCAATTCCTCGGCCTCCAGACGCGCCGCCTCCTTTATTTCCTCAGCCTTGGATTGACTCTCCTTTACGATCGCCACAGCTTCGGTTTGGGCATCTTCGATAATCGTGTTCAGGATCTTTTCTAAACTCATGGGTATTCGCTCTTCCCGAAAAATTCAGATCGTGATGCCGTTCTGGATGAGAATCGTGATCAGCAAACCCAGCACAGCATAAGTCTCCACAAGGGCGGCCATGATCACAGGCTTCATGAGGTCCTTCGGCTGTTTGGCAACCATGTAGACACCAGACGCACAAACCTTCCCCTGGTGGATTCCGGATACAAGTCCGGTGAGCGCCACCGGCAAACACGAAAAAAGGATCTGCCATCCCTGGGTGACATTCACCGTTGCGACCGTCCCTCCGGCCAATCCCAACTTGAGTATTACGAGAAAAGCACTCAAAAACCCATAAATTCCCTGAGTTCCGGGCAGTGCGACGAGCAGGAGAAGACTCCCAAATTTATCCGGGTCTTCACTCATCACACCGCTGGACGCCTGACCGGCAAGGCCGACTCCGATGGCCGAACCGATCCCACCGAGGACAACAGCAAGAGCAGCTCCGAATATCGCTAATGTCAGACCACTTAGCATTTTATTGACCTCCTTGTGTTTGTATTCTCTCTTCTATTGTTCATTCTTATATAAATTCGATATATTTACTCTCGAGTTCCAGGGGTTTGAAAGGCTTGCCGCCGGAAACGAAGAACTTGCTGAAAAACTCCACGAACTGGAGACGCATGGAGTGGACGAACCCGCCTAGAAAACCGATCGCGAGGTTGTAGAGGTGGCCTCCGATAAAAATCAAGGCTGCCACAAGCCAGCCGACCAGGGGGATGTCCAGCGCTGTTTCACAGAGAGTATTCACGACCATCGCAATGACACTGGTCGCCAAGCCCAATGCCAGGAGCCGCGAATACGAGAGGACATCAGCCAGATAGCGCGAAATATCGTATAGACTGTAGAGCCCTCCGAAAAACCGGGCGATGGGATTCCTGCTCGGTGCACCGAAAAGGACGATCCCAGCCGCTCCGACAAGCGCCAGGATCCCCGCCAGGGAGCTTTTAAAGACCCCATAGGCCACAAGCGATGGCAAAAGCACGAGCCAGCCTCCCTGAACGAAAAGGGCTTGGAGATATTCTTTGTTACGGATCTTTGTCACCAGGTTCAGCAGAGTCCCGATCCAGACCTGGATAAAACCCAGTGCCAGAGATAAAAGCAGAAATGAAACCGGATCTTTTAATGGATCGAGCACCATCAAGCGACGGATGGGAAACCCGAACCATCCTCCGACCATCGTCCCGATAAATATATTCGACACACCCAAAAGGGCCATGAGGATGATGAACATGCGAAAACTTCCCTTCGGCTTCGCGAATTTAAGGAACAGAAGGCTTAACAGAGTCACGATGAATCCGTAGCCCGCCTCGCTGACAGTCAGCCCCACAAAAATGAAAAAGAAGGGAGTGAGATAGGGTGTTGGATCCAGAGTCCCGGACTTGGGAAGAGCGTACAGTTTCGTTATGAGTTCGAAGGGCTGGCTCGCTTTGGGATTTTGAAGCTCAACGGGCGGATCCTCATCAGGGAGAGGTTCTCTGAAATAACACTCGATGTTATCGGCATAGGGTTCCAGCTTTTCAAGAAGCTTCTGCTTGTCTCTCGCGACTATCCAGCCTTCCATGTACGACACATTCTCTGTCTCACCCAACATGCGGGAGGACAGGACCTTCCTTCGTTCACTCATCAATACATCGTGTACCTGCATCAGTTCTTCGGTATGGGCACACAGATTTTTCGCATCTTTATCCAGGTCTGCTATTTCTGTGCGTATTCTTTCCTTCTCCTTAGATATCTTGTCCAAAACGTCTTTCACTCGGTCAGTATCGTCCGCTCGCTCCTGCACAGAATCCGTAAAGTAAACAGGATGGAAATCCACCTCCCGGAGCGATTCTTCCAAAAAACCGCTGTCCTTCTGGAGGTAAAGGAGGAGTAGATACACATGACGTTTCCCCTTCCGGATGATGCTGTACCAAAGAGCGTTTTCGTCCCGAAGTTTTTCGATGTCTTCCAATCGGGAAAGAGACAGGAAGCCGAGGAGTAGGCGGGTGGCATCCGTCGGCTGAATGGATTTGATGGGAATCTCCAAGTCCTGAAGCGGTTCAAGCCACTCCTCTTCCCTCTCCAAAAACTTCAGGTGAGAGACCAGATCGTTCCTGTCCGATTCATTCCCTTCGATCCTGTCCAAAAGACTCGCATAATCGCCTTTGAGAACGTCTGCTCTCTCCGAGCGCAAAACCTGAGGCTTCTGGCTAAAAAGTTTTTTCGAGAGCTTCTCCTCCTTGAAGCCGGCGAGGTAGTCCAGGGCATGTTTCAGGCGGTGAAGGCGAAGATCGAGGTTAGAAACATCTGCCGATGAATCTTCTAGCCCCAGCTCCTCTGTGCGGGTCTGTTCGATTTGCACCATGCCTTCTTCCTGGAGAGAAGAAAGGAGGGCCTTTTTAATCCCCGAGTGGGCGATGAGCTCTAATTTGAGTATATTGGAGACACCCATGATCTACAGCTGTCCCTCCTCGATGGCACTGCGAATACGAGAGGCGACCTTTGCGACCGCTTTGGACCTGGCGGATACGGACGTTTTATGGAGACGATCGATCTCAGATTGTGCGTCCTCCGCTATTCTTTTAACCTCATCTTGCGCTTTCTGAATGATCGAACTCTTTTTTTCTTGAGCTTCTCTTCGAGCCTCATCAAGAATGCGTTCTTTGATCTGTTCTGCATCCTTATGGGCATCATCGATGATCTTGACAGACGTTTTTTCCCGTGCTTCCAGGACGATCTTTTTGGCTTCGACTTCGGCCTCTTTGATCTTCTTTAGAGCATCGAGGGCCGAGTTTTTTCCAGGCCCGTCACTCATGGGTCTCCCTCCAAGTTATATTGAACATCTTCCGATCGACTCGAGCTATGCGGCGTGATCGAGAACGTCTAAAAAACCGACGTTATAAAGAAACGCTATTATATCCAAAGCTTGTTGCTTTTTGAAGCACCTAACTTGAATTGTTCATAAAAACTGCCGATACTTTGCACTCAAACCCATCCAACCCTTATTATCGGCATTTTTTACCTCCGGCGGGTCGATTTCACTCCATCTGATTCGTTGCGGCCCATTGGAAGTGGACGACCACATCTTCATGGACCGACGCCTCTCACCTGAAGCAAGCTCAACCCGTGAACAATCCAACTTCCACTTGAATTGTCCATAAAAACTGCCGATACTTTGCACTCAAACCCATCCAGCTCTTCTTGCCCTTAAAGATCCATTGGATTCTTGTCACTACCGATGCTTATTTAAAACCGGAATGGATTCGGAGACGATTTGCTCAGAAAAATATCGGATAGAGGTAATAAGTCCAAGGTTTCAGTTTTTGTTTTCTGGCTTTGAACTCGAGGGGTTTGAGGGATGACCTGTAGTCGATCAGAGCCGATTTAAAGATCAAAAACGCACCGGCTTTCTGAAGGTCTTCCAAGAGAAGAGGATCGGATCCTCTCTCCACATGAAGGCAGACAGCAGAGCCTGAGTGCCGCGCCTCGCAAATGACATCGGCAAGCAGAGCTCCGTCATCGGCAGCGTCTATTTTGCTGTCAGATAGGTGTATCCAAGCTCCTTCTCGACCCAATCCAATAAGCGCGGGATCGAGATTATTATGATGGTAATAAACAAGGCACCCAGAGCGTCGACAGAGATCTGCCAGCCCCATCAGAGCGGAGATATCCCGTTCTTGTTCTTTATCGCTGAGATAAATATAGACGCCGTTCGCTCCCAGGTTTTTCAATTCTGACAGTCCGATCAAAGATTCCTCTTCTCTTTCGAGTGGGCCGTTGTGCAGATAGGCGAGAATGGTATGTCCTTTTTTACACGCATACTGTATGCGCTCCAGGTCCTGCAAATTTTTTCCTACTTCATCGCTCGTATAAACATCCGCCCCCTCTTCGGCCAACCATTCGACTTCGGTGAGGCTTAAGCTCCCTGAATCCACCAGCCGAAGATGTGAATTCGGCCGCTTTTTCCGGCGGAGCTTGATAGCATCCAGGATCAGGGAAAAATCATAGAGGTCATCACGCACAGTTATAAGCGGATCTTGGGCCGCAGATTTAAGAAGAGCAAAGGCTTTCTGAGGTGCGTCTGTAGAAATGGTGACTTTCGTATCTTGGTTCATCCTGTCGTTCCGATTCGCAAGATTTTGTCCGGTATTTCAGAAGGCATATAGTATCGCAAAAACATTCCCTCCAGTCAATCTGGCCGCGATATTTGCTTCTCCCGAACCGGGCGCCATACCTTCCGTGTGATATAATGGGAGATTCGAAAATGGGCTGTGTCAGAACCGTTTCCAAACGCTCAGAGCAGGGGGAAGAATCCTACAAAGTAAAAAACATGCCCGCATGAAGCCCTACTTCCGGTTTTGGCAAGCCTTCCGGCGATCGAGCCGCCTTGAAAAAAACGAGGTTATCTTTTATCATCACGGAGGACTCCGATGGAATGAAACACGCACTGGTACTGTTTTCGGGTGGGTTAGATTCCACAACGGCACTGTATTGGGCCATCGAAAAATACGAACATGTCCATGCGCTCACCTTCGACTACGGGCAACGGCACAGGATCGAGCTCGATTCCTCCCAAAAGATCACCGAGAATCTGAACATCCCCCAAAAAATGCTTCGAATAGATCTGCAACAGATCGGCGGCTCCTCCCTCACAGATCCTGCAACACCCTTGCTTCCTTTCGAGCCTTCGGTCTCTGAAAAGGATGGCCCGCCGTCAACGTATGTTCCCTTCAGGAACGGGATTTTTCTTGCTCTTGCCGCGGCATGGGCCGAAGTCCGGGGGTACACCGAGATCGTGTGCGGATTTCATGTCCTGGATTCGCCCGATTATCCGGACACACGCGAGGAATTCGTCAAGGCCATGGAGGAAGCGATCAACCAGGGATCCAGAGCGTCTTACAGTCAAAGGCGGATCAATATTCGAGCCCCATTTCTCGAGATGAACAAAGCGGAGATCATCACAAAAGGACTGTCTCTGGGCGCGGACTATTCCTATTCCGTCTCGTGTTATGCGGGGACAGAGATTCCCTGTGGGGAGTGTGCGGCCTGCCGGATTCGTCAGAACGCATGGGAAAAGATCGGCGCCGAAGACCCCCTTCTACTGAGGATAAAAAAGGAAGGAGAACGATGAGCTGGATTCTTTCAGTCAAAAGCAGGTTCCAGGCCGCTCACTATTTGAAAGAATACAAGGGAAAATGCGAACGCATTCATGGCCATACATTTTATGTGGAGGTGAAGGTCGAAGTGGATCGATTGGACGGAACGGGGATCGGTATCGACTTCAGCGTCATAAAAGAAAAACTGAATGACGTTCTTCCGGACCACACCCTCCTCAACGAGGTTTTTGACTTCAATCCCTCCGCCGAAAATCTCTCACGTCATTTCTTTCAAGAACTGAAAAAGCATTTTCCGGTGAAGAGTGTTACAGTCTGGGAATCCACAGATGCCTCAGCCACCTACTCTGAAGATAACTGAAATCTTCCCGTCCATTCAGGGCGAAGGCCTGCGGAGCGGGGAGCCGACAATCTTCATCAGGCTCACTGGATGCAATCTCCGCTGCGGCTTTTGCGATACAAAATATGCCTGGCAAGGGGGCGAGGATCATTCTGTGGAGAGGATCCTAGAGACTATCCAAAAAATCAAGAGGCGATACCCTGCCGACTGGGTGTGCCTGACCGGAGGGGAACCCTTGATCCAGCCGATGGCTACTTTTGTCGAACAACTCAAGAGCTCAGGCTTCAAGGTCCAGATCGAGACAAACGGTACGTACTACCGTCCGCTAGCCGCGGACTGGTGGACACTCTCGCCCAAACCGCCGTCTTATGAATTCGCTCCTGAATACACGACCAAAGCGAAGGAAGTGAAACTCGTTGTAAGCCGGGAGTTGACACTCGAGGTCACCCACGATCTTCGCCAACGATTCCCCGCCCGAACACCCATCCTTCTCCAGCCTCAATCCCAGCTGAAATGGAGCACTGAAAGGGCATTAAAATTGTTAAAGGACAGCATGAAGTTAGGTTTAAAAAACATCCGCCTTGGCATACAATACCAGAAATATATCGGAGTGCGGTAAATCACCCGTCCACAAATGAAGACAAATGGGAACGTCAGAACAAGACCCCACCTTTTTATCTTTCTGGCAATGCTCATAGCCCTCAGCCATCAGGCTATTTTTTTACACTGGACCTGTGATGACGCTTTTATCTCTTACCGATATGCGGAAAACTTCAGTCGTGGGAACGGACTGGTTTTTAATACAGGAGAAAAGGTGGAAGGATTTTCCAATTTTTCCTGGGTCATCCTGTTGTCTGTTTTTGACAAACTCGGCCTCAGCCCGCTGTGGGTTTCCAAAGCTCTTTCTTTATTGTTCTCATTTTTAATAATCGGATTGGTGTTCAAGACCGCCCAAGCATTTGGGATAGGATTGGTCGGCGCTATCCTGTGTTCATTTCTAGTAAGCTCGGCGACGAGCCTCGCTTATTTTGCGATGTCAGGCCTGGAGACCGTTCTTTACACTTTTCTTCTACTGCTGGCAGTTTATCTCAACATAAAACTCAAGGCAGCTCCATCTCGAAGAACGTTATTGCTTGTATACACCGTCTGTCTCTTGGCGGCGATTACGCGCCCTGAAGGTATTCTTTTTCTGCTCGTCTCCTCCGCGTATTATACGGGACAGGGATTACGCTCGAAGAGATGGACGATCCTAAGGACTCATATCACTTTTTCCTTTTTCTTTTTGTCTCTTTTTGCTGGATTTGTCCTGCTACGTTTGCTGTACTACGGCAATGTTTTTCCGAATACATTTTATGCAAAACCCCCAGGAAGTTTCGTCGAGACAGGATACAGCGCCTTTTTTGTCAACTTCTCCAGCGGAATGGTTTCAGGTTCTTTTCTGCTCATCCCATTGGTTTTATTCAGCGTTAAGAGGAAATTTCTTGCCAGAAACCTCTACCCTCTACTCTTCTGTCTGGTCCAGGTTATTTTCATGTCTTACACGGGTGACTGGATGGCCTTCGGTCGATTTTTTTTTCCGATCTTTCCGTTGGTCGTCATCTTATGTTTGACCTTCTTGAGCTCTTTTCGCCCAAGTTCATTCCGGCAGGAAAATAAGCTGATCCCCATTGCAGCATTTGTTTTTTGGTTTGTCTTTGCAGGCTTCAATGTTTGGCAGACCAACGGGGCGATTGTCGACAAGGATGACTATCCCTTTCTGGTCATGAACAGCGCCGAATTGATCGATCTAGGAAACTGGCTGTCGGATAATTTCCCCCCTGACAGCCTGATCGCGCTACGCAGACAGGGAGCAGTCCCCTACTACTCGCGGATGCGGTCGCTGGACTTTCTCGGTCTCACAGACAAGACGATCGCCCGAAAGATCTATCAAAAACAGGACCTACAGGAAGAATCGCGATCGATCGCCGAGCATGTCGTCGGACAAGGCCCTGATATTCTCATACTGTTTTCATCCAAATCCGAAGTCATAGGCTGGTCCATCGATGGCTCTCCCGCAGACGGAAAGCTGATCCATCTCGAACATCTCATTCACGACCTGGCCTTCAAAGAAGGATACGCCCGTCTTAAAAAAATCCCATTGGGCGAGATCGAGGAAGCCCTTCTTCTCGTAAAGCCTGAGACAGTAGACCATTCACCTTGATTGACGATTCAGGTTGGACCGCAGTCCACAGCGCAATATAATCCATCAATTCGATAGCGCAGATATTGAGCTATCGAGATCTGAGCTTGGCAACAGAATGTGTGGGTAACACCTTTCAGTAGGAAGACCAGAGATCCCCCCACGCCGTTTTGGTAAACTTCCGGATCATCGCGCGCCCTATGGTAGGATACCAAAGAAAATCATGGTAGATATTGCTCGCAAAGGGGGCCCATACGATAAGCGGTGAATGCAGGAGTATTTTTTCGAAAGGCCTGAGAGACCCGAGGCGGAGCATCTGGTCCCCCCAGATTACGAAGCTTTTTTTCGACTTGAACGCAAAGTTCATGGCTTGAATGTCCTCCCCGACGACCTCAATCTCCGCTGGGTCCCCCGTTCCCAGCTCTCTTTCATGAGCCATACGGATGTAAGGAATCGACATGGGTTCGAAACCCATGATCTTTGCGGCGATCGCATCGATGGCCACAGAATCCGCACTGGCCAGAATGATATTTTTCACCTTGGGCACCATGGTCCTGGGGCCTGCCCCATCTCCGCACACCGTCCCGTCCATCACTGTAAATATTCCGGGATGGAGTTCCCTCTGCATGATAAGAAGGTCTACGAGGACTTCATGGATGTACTTGTGTGCATAATGCCTCACCTCTTTCAAAAGTCCGCCGAAAGCGTTCTTGACAGCTCCGGTTGTCACAGAATGGCCGTGGGTCTTCACCGTGGGGAGGTGTATGACATTTTTTCCAGAAAACATCTTCGGGATCTCGATCCCTTCCGGAAAAATCTGGTCCAGTTTCAGCAGTTTATCTTTGAACGTGAATTTGACCCATTCGGCCTCATCGAGAGGTGCAAAATCGATCCTGTTCCTTTCGAGGATCGGAGTCCATTTGTTGTTCCGTGCTCCTTTTCTCGGATTGGTGACCACCGTCTTGTTCTCAACAGCGATCAGCTTTTCCGCAGAATATCCGTCCGAAAGAAGGGTTTGGATCAATCCGTCCAGCTGCCAGGGTTGGCTGGAACATGAGGGAAAGTACTTGGTCCAGGAGAGATTGAGTTTGATCAACGTGGTGTTGTCCTTGGAGATGAACCGCTCATAGTCGGCCAAATGCATCAGTTTTCGGTAATCCTCCAGAACAGTGTCTGTCGAAGTCTTCAAAACAATAACTTTCGATCTTTCCATATCCTACTCCGCAAAATATATGATGAGTGCTGCCGAGACGATCCAAAGGAAAATATCCAAAAGGAGAGGCCGGTCCTTGATGATCAATGTTTCGGGGGTTCCTCCTCCGGCCCTTTGATGGATGAGGAAGAGATATCGGAATATCCCATAGAGGACGAAGGG
>JASFEP010000062.1:0-14678 GCA_050124775.1 Candidatus Aminicenantota bacterium | reverse complement strand
GCATTAGCCCAGGCCATGCTTCTCCAGAATTGGGTCGCAGGATTGAGTATGCTGGTGGCGTTCTGGCTACTCTACTCAAACCGTGTCACTCGGGAGGAGTACATGATGTGCGACCGGTTCGGTGACGAATATCGGGATTACATGGGACGAACGGGACGGGTATTTCCGCGCTTGAAAAAGTGATTTTTACGCCATCAGGAGCTGCCGCTATGCTGGAATGAGTTGATGGTTGATTTCCCCGTCAATTTTTTCACTTCTTCCGATTTCCTTTCTGCTCCTCATTGTGGCTGAACAGTATTCTCCGCTTCGGTACAAGATTCGGGTACCTGTTTTGTCTCAGGGCTTCAAAAACGACAACAGCCACTGCATTCGCGAGGTTCAAGGAGCGGGCTTCTCGACGCATGGGGATCCTGTAACACTTTTCTTTAAAGGCATCGAGAATCTCTTCGTGCAGCCCATAGGTTTCTTTCCCGAAAACCAGGTAGATCTCCCCGGAAAAATGTATTGTGTCATAGGTTTGGGAGGCCTTCTTAGTGAATAAATAAAGATTCTTAGGGGATTTGGTTTTTATAAAGTCATCGAAATTCTCATAATAGGAAACGTCAACTCTATTCCAGTAATCCAATCCTGCACGTTTGAGATGTTTATCGCTGACAGAAAATCCCAATGGTTTTATAAGATGGAGCTTTGCCCCTGTCGCTATGCAGATGCGGGCGATATTCCCGGTATTTTGGGGGATCTCCGGCTCGTGAAGAACGATATTGATGCGTAGCATGATTCCTGAACTCTCGAAACGGATCGAGATCGAGAAAATGTTGTCTATTTTATATTTCTATATTTCTTCTTAAAAATCCAATAGACAGGGATTCCTATGAGGACTGTCGCTATGGCGATCGAGGACTCCATGGGGCGTTGGAAGAAGGCAAGAATAAGAATGGAGATCCCCGCAATGATGTAAAGAACTGGCGCCAAGGGGAAACCCGGCATTTTATAGGGGCTCAGTTTCAATCGCCTCACCTTGAATACACCCAGCACCGCGAGTAAAGGAAAGATCCCTAAAGAAAATCCCATATATGTGAGGAGCTGGTCGAATGTGCCGAAAAGAACCATGACTGAAGCGATGACCCCCTGAAGCACGATGGATTTTGCCGGCACTTCGAATTTTTTGTGGACGTCTGCAGCGAACTTGAAAAAGTATTTGTCTTTGGCCATGGAGTAATAGACACGCGGCCCCAGGATAATGTAGGCGCTTAGAGATGAAAACAGGGCAAAGGAGATCATAATAGAAAGGATCTTTTCGAAGTATTGCCCGAACATATTGCCTGCTGCAAGGCCACCGATGGATATCACGCCTTCCATCTCGGTCGGGGAGCTTGCATAAACATAGATCAGGTTGAGACAGAAATAGAGCAGAATGACGATCCCGGTGCCCATGATTAGTGATCGAGGTAGGTTTTTGGAGGGATTTTTAACCTCCGAGCCGATGTAGGCGGAGGCATTCCACCCGCTGTAGGCGAACATGATCCACATAAGTGAAAGGCCGATCACCTTCCATCCTCCCAAACCAAAATCGAAATCGATCCCTTGAGAGAAGTGATCCAAACTTCCATGGCCAAAAGCAAATCCTGCAAAGATCAATCCAACGATGAGGCCCACCTTGAGGATGGTCAGAACATTTTGAACGCTGGCACCAAATTCTAAACCTCTGACGTGGACGGCAGTAAAAATCGCGATAACAAAAATGGCGTAGAGCTTTCTCAGGATTGTGGTTTCGATAGATGGATCAAAGATCCCCAGTCGAAGAATTTCAGGAAAAGCGCGTGTCATATAAGCCACGAATCCGATCGCGGATGCTGCGATGGGAGCAGAAAAACCCACAAAGAAGGATACCCAACCACTCAAAAAACCCAATGTGGGGTGGTACAAACGCGAGAGAAAAGCATATTCGCCCCCTGCTCGCGGGATGGCCGCACCGAGCTCGCCATAGCTCAAAGCTCCGCAGATGGCGATAGCGCCTCCGACAACCCAAAGCAGTATCATAACGATGGGATTCTTAAGGTCCTGCATCAACAGTCCTGAGGTCGTAAAGATTCCCGCCCCGATCATGTTGGCGATGACGATATTTGTCAGTGGAAAAAGTCCGAGCTTTCGTGTGAGACCATTGCTTTCTGTTTTATCATTCATCAGAATCAGGCCTTATTAACTAATCAGATCTTATAAACAAATCATAGTTTCGACCGCATTTAGAATATGCGATAGGTGCTCATTTTATTTTTGTTAACCAACCAGAATAAACCATCTTCCTTCAAAAAAGAAGCAAAATTGTTACATTCGATAATGCCATACGTATTTAAGCCAGCATGGTTTTATAAGCAAAGGAAACCGTTAAGAACAAATCTTTTCATGTCTAGCTGGAGGAAAATTCTCTTCCTATCTATAAGGGCATGGGGCCGCAAAGCATTTACTGGTAGAAAAGCGATTGGTTTTTTTATATAATCTGAAGACTTCCCAGAGAAGGCGTTCATCAGGATATTGAGATGAAGATTAAATACATAGACGGGCGCAGACTCTACACCGCTTTTCTTGCCGGGGGAAATGCCGTCATAGGTGATAAAAACTATTTGAATAAAATCAATGTCTTTCCCGTTCCTGATTCTGACACCGGGACCAACCTGGCCTCCACTATCCGTTCGATATCCGAAAGAGCGAAGATGAGCCACTCGGCGGCAGACACTCTCCGGTCCATCGCGGATGCCGCCATCCATGGCGCCCGGGGCAATTCCGGGCTGATTTTTGCCCAGTTTTTGCAGGGAGTCAGCGACCAATTGAAGAACGTGAAGAAGATCTCGACCGCCGCATTCGGCGAGTCCGTAAAGAGAGCGGCTCACTATTCGTATACAGCGATCGTGTCCCCAGTCGAAGGAACGATGTTGACCGTTATGCGTGATTGGGCGGAAGCCGTTTATCAGCAGAGAGAAACAAAACGCGATTACACAGAGCTTTTGTCCTATTCGCTCCAGATTGCGAAGAAATCTCTGGCGGAGACTCCGAAAAAACTCGCTGTCCTGGCAAAAGCGGGCGTGGTCGATGCCGGTGCGAAGGGATTTGTCGATTTCCTCGAAGGGATCACCAATTTTATTAAAAAGGGGCGGTTGAAGGACCTTACGAAACCGGATATTGTGTGGGACGAGCCGGATGAACATGTGCTTACGGACAGAGATTCTGTAGAACATAGATATTGTTCGGAGGCGCTGATCGTCGGAGAAAAAATAGACGTCGTCGAAATGAAAGAGAAGATCCGTCCTTACGGAAGCTCTGCCATTGTCGCCGGAACCTCAGGAAAGGCACGGATCCACATCCATACGGACAATCCGGCAGAGCTTTTCGACCAGCTCAAAGATTACGGCTCTATCGTTCAGATCAAAGCGGACGATATGCTCAAACAGTATGAGGCCAGTCACGCACGGAAGGCAAACATCGCCGTGGTCACCGATTCGTCCTGTGATCTTCCCCAGGATATGATCGATGATCTCCAGATCCACGTCGTTCCCTTTCATTTATCTTTCGGAGACACTCTTTTTCTGGACAAGGTGACCATCTTGCCCGATCAATTCTACACTCTGCTCGAAACACATAAGGATCATCCGAAAAGTGCACAACCCTCCCTTGGGTCCGTTCAAAGCCTTTTTTCTTTCTTAGCCAGCCATTATGACTCCATCCTGGCCATTCACATTTCTGATGGGTTGAGCGGGGCTTTTCGCTTGAGTCAGGAAGCAGCCAAGGTTGTCTCGGATAAAAAAGTCAATGTTCTCAATTCTAAACAGCTCTCTGCATCCCTGGGGCTTATCGTTTTACGGGTCGCACATGCTGTCAGAGATGGTAAAAAACACGAAGATATATTAAAGGCAGCAGGAAAGTGGGTTGAAAAAACGCGAATTTTGGTCGATGTCCAAACACTCAAATACATGGTCCGCGGGGGAAGGGTGAGTCCTTTGAAGGGATTTGTGGCGAAGGTTCTCAATCTCAAGCCGATCGTATCCCTCGATTCAGAGGGCAAGGCCACGGCATCGGGCAAATCTTTCAGCCGGAAGAGCAACATGAAGAAAATCATCGGTAAGATCCGGCAGATGAACGAAGAGAGACCCCTTTGGAACTACTCCATCGCACATGCCAAAAATCCGGAAAGAGCGGCGATGTATGCCCGAAAGTTGGAGCAGGAGATCGGCCGCCCCCCCCTTTACATCATGGACATTTCTCCTGTGATAGGCGTCCACAACGGCATCGGCGTTGTCGGCATCGGTCTGATGTTTGAATGAGCATAGCAATCTAGCGAATCTGTCGTTAAAGGAGATTGGTTCTTAAGACGAACGCCATACATATGCTATGGAAAAGAGAAAATCCAGAGATTTGGGAGTTCTGATCAAAGGTTTTCTGGCTCTTATGGTCATGCTGGCGCTCATTTTTTCGATCGCCGGACGGCTAGACTACTGGCAGGGCTGGATTTTCGGAATCGTGAATTTTTTTATAGTGCTGGCCCTTTTCCTAAAATTTCCCGATATATCAGAAATTATGAAGGAGCGGGCAAAGCCTGGCTCTGAAACCAAATGGTGGGACAGACTGTTCTGGGCTTTTTTCGGGCCGATGAACCTGGCTATTATCATTATTGCAAGCTTGGATGCGGGACGCTTTCACTGGAGCAGTCATCTGCCGTTATTTATCTACCCCTTGAGCTATGCCGTCTATCTCTTCTCCAGCGCTCTTCATTTTTGGGCGATCCGGGTCAATCGATTCTATTCCAGCACCGTAAGTATCCAAAGCGAAAAGGGACAAGAAGTCATCCAATCCGGACCTTATCGGTTCGTAAGACATCCTGGTTATCTGGGAATCGGCATGATGGTCGTTTGCATCGCCCTTGTGCTCGGCTCTTTGTGGGCTGTCGTACCTGCTCTTTGTGTTGTTATCCTTTTGATCATACGGACAACCTTGGAAGATTCCGCCCTGCATCAAGAGTTATTAGGGTATCCAGCTTATTCCAAAAAAGTCCGGTACAGGTTGTTGCCGAAGATATGGTAGGAGTTGTTTTTCCTTTCTTACTGTGAAGACTGACCTGAAACCATTGCATTTGAACAGGAACAGAGGGTTTAAGAAAGACTATTCTAAAAAGCAAAATGTTGCGCCACTAACGTATTGAATGCTTTCACTCGTTTGACATCGGTTTTGGGCTGTGCTATAGAGAATGCCGGGACTAACGAGGGTAAAGCCATTTTCAGATGCGACGTCATATTCTGAGTTTAGATGAAAGACTCGCCCTCAAAGAGGGATTGACCGGAGGAAAAGGTGCCGGCCTTGCTCGGCTCCGTCGTTTCGGATTTCCTGTTCCCTCTGGTTTTGTGATCTGTGTTCCTGCCTTAAAAACTTTTTTGTTCCGACAGATCTCTGCGATCGGTGGCGAAAATCAGGCTGCTACGCAAGAGACACTCGATCATCTCCGAAAGGCTATCGTAAATTCTAATCTGCCTCGCCGCTTAAAAGACTCTATAAAAAAAGAATACAGAAAACTTGGGGGGAGAGTCGCTATCCGTTCCTCCCTGTTAGGTGAGGACTCCTCAGCAGCATCCTTTGCCGGCCAGCTGGATACTGTGCTTGATGTCGAAGGAGAAGAAGCTGTTATCGATGCTGTTAAGAAGTGCCTTTCCTCATGCTTTAATTGGCGCTTGTGGACGTACAGGACTGATAAGAATTCCAGCCAAAGCCTTGGGATTCAGCGTCATCTTTCAATGGCTGTTGTCATCCAGCGGATGATAGACTCCGAGGCCGCCGGAGTCGCCTTCAGCGCACACCCTGTAACTGGAACGAATAATATCATCATAGAGGCGATGCATGGAATCGGTGACAAAGTCGTCCAGGGACAAGTCGAACCTGACCGCTATGTGCTGGACGGGCAAGGAAATATTCAAGAAAAGAAATCCGCAAGTCCAGATTTTGTCCTTGAAGAGCCGAGTATTATAAAATTGTCTAAGCTTATTAGTGATATCACGTCGCGCATGGGGGGACCTCAAGACATCGAATGGGCTTTTGATAGTAAGGATTTTTTCATTCTCCAATCCCGTCCCGTTACGACAATAAAAAGGGAAAGAATCTATTCTTGCAAATTGGTTTCGGATATGTGTCCGGGATTGATCAAACCTCTGCTCTGGTCAACAAAATACCGCTCGATGATTCGCAACGTTTTTGGGCGGCTTTTCAGAGAGTTACTAGGACCTATCGAGCTCGATTTTGCCCGGCTCATCATCCGCATACATTCCAGAGTTTATGCAGATATGACTGGCTTCGGGGATCTGCTCGGGCAGACCGGTCTCCCCTCGAATTTTTTCGAGATGATGACCCGCGAAGAAAAAGCGAAGGGGCATCATTTTTCCCTGAATATCAGAAAATTGCCTGCGTTGTTGCGTTTGTTCCGTGTCTGTTGGAACTATTCACGGGTCGCGAACGAAATCTCACGTTTTATAGAAACTCATAACAAGGACTTAGATTTTTACCGGAAGGCCGATTGGTCCAAAAAAACACCATCGGACTTGCTTGAGCATTTTGATTCACTGCTCGATCTGCACGCCAAATCCCAATGGTATGTGTTTATTGGTCCCATGAACATGTCCATCCGGAATAAAATGATCAGCCGCATGGTCGAACGAAGTGCCTCTGACATAAATCCCGGCACCATCATCAGTGGTCTTTTGAACCTCAAAGCCCTCGAACCGAATACCGTTCTTCGAGAAATCGCAGGACTGGCGAAAGGGCTTACTCCTGAGAGCGAAGGGATCTTGGGTCAAGGAAACGAACAGGAAATTCGTAAAACACTCCTCAAGAGTCCAAAAGGACAAAAGCTTGTGGGCCGGGTGGATGATTTTCTAAGAAGTTATGGTTTCCTTAGTGCGAATGGATCTGATTTTTCTGAAACTCCGTGGATCGAAAATCCCATCTTTGTTTGGAGGTCCATAGGAAGGCTGGCATCCCTTCCCGGACCAACTGATAAAAAAAATGTGGAAAGAATACGCGATGAGAACTTAAAATATGTCCGCAAAAATCTTGGTGTCTTCCGACGATGGTTTTTTGACCGGTTGTTGAAATCTACCACAAAATTCATCCAGCTCAGAGAACAAACCAGCTTTCTCATGTCCGAAGAGACCTTTCTCATGCGACGCCAATTGTTGCCGTTGGCGGGACATCTGGCAGCCGACAAAAAAATTGAAAACGCATCTGACATATTCTATTTGTACTATGATGAGCTCTGCCAGCTCGTGGCAGGAGAAATGAGCTCGGAAACAGCCCGTGAGCGTATCGAAGCAAGAAGGGCAGAACTGGAAGAAGATGCCAAAATCGACCCGCCTGTAACCATTTCCGATAAACAAGTTCCTGAAGGAACACCCCTGGAAATTAGCTATCAAGAATATTTGACCGGCATCAGCGTGAGTCCAGGTAGAGTGCAGGGCTATGCCCGTATCATCCGTGATCCTACCTCCGTCGAAGAGACCCTGAAACCAGACGACATACTGATCGTTCCTTTCACCGATGTCGGGTGGACGCCTCTTCTTCCTGGAGTCGGAGGTATAGTCGCTGAAACAGGAGGACTGCTTTCACATACCGCCATCATTGCCCGGGAATATGAGCTGCCTGCGGTGGTGAGTGTCCATAAAGCCACTCAAATGATCAAAGATGGACAACCTCTTACTGTCGATGGCGACACAGGAAAAGTTTATATGGAGCATATTGAGAAAATTTAAGGGGGAATGATGATGAACATTATTCATGCGATTTTGACAACCCTTGCTGGGTATTTGATCGGCTCGATATCATCGGCTCGACTGGTCACGCACATTTTCGCTTCCGATAAGCCGCTTCCCGAAAAAACTGAAATAAAGATGGATGGGAGTGAAAAAACATTGACCATCGGGACGATCAGCGCAACGACGGTGTCTCATCACATCGGCTCGAAATACGGATTCTTAACCTATGTTTTGGATGTGTTTAAGGTCGTGATCCCGACACTCGCGATAAAACTCCTCTTTCCGGAGCAGCCCTATTTTTTGTTTGTGGCGACGGCTGGTTTGATCGGCCACATATGGCCAATCTATCACCGGTTTAAGGGAGGCCGTGGGGTTTCGGCCATTTATGGTGGCCTTTTTGTGCTCGACTGGATCGGAGTTTTTGCAACTTCGATCGTTGGCATGCTTGTGGGACTGGTCATTTTTAGGGATGTGATTGTGGCTTATATGGCCGGTGTGTGGCTGATAATTCCATGGCTTTGGTTCCGGACTCACAATATTCATTATGTCCTGTATGGTGTTGCGGTGAATATCATTTTTTCCATTGCTATGATTCCTGAAGTGAAGAATTGGCTGAGGATTCGAAGGGAAGAAAAATGGGATGACCCTGTGGAGGTTTTTCAACTCCAGGGCATGGGCCGCGGTCTGATAAAAATGGCCAAAAAACTGGGGATCCTGAAAAAGAAGACCGAAAATAAGATTGAGCCGAGTCAATAAAATACCTGAAAACGCCGCCATACACGAACAACCCATTATTTTGGTCGGGGGATTTTTAAGTTCCGAGCACACCTACCGAAAAATGCAGGGGTTTTTGCAGAAAATCTCCGGACAGACGGTCTGGGTCGTGCCCATTGATGCGCATATTTGGTTTGGGAGCATCGCGCTTTCCGGATGGGTGCTCCTTCTCAACAAAATTGAGGATACTGTGCGTCAAGCTGTCCAGGAGTCAAAAACCGGAAGAGCAACTTTGATCGGGCACAGCTCAGGGGGAATACTGGGAAGGCTTTTTCTCAGCCCTGATCCTCTTAGAGGACATGTTTATAACGGGCTGTCGTACATCGACACTCTCATAACGCTCGGAAGCCCTCATTACAACCATAAAGGAGCGTCCCTTCGAAAGTGGGTCGAAGAGAAATATCCAGGGGCCTATTATGACCCCCGTGTTCGTTATATCTCTGTTGTTGGCAAGGCTATTCAAGGAATAAAAAGAGGATCACCCAGAGAGCGCCTGACTTATTGGTTCTACAAAACACTCTGTGGAAGAGGCGATGTTTGGGGAGATGGGTTTGTCCCGATCCCCTCTGCTTTACTCAAGGGGTCGCAAGAGATCATTGTCGATGGCATAAGACATTATTCCCGATCGAAGCATCTGTGGTACGGTTCCGAAACAGCCGTACACTCGTGGTGGAAGCGAGTGGATACAGAAAGACATAGTCAAATGGGATAGCAGTTTTTTTGGATGAAATTCGAATGCGAGAAATAATCCTAATTCTTGTTTATCTTTCTGTGCATCGGACATCTCTCGTTGCCGCATCTTCGACATACAACAAGCATTATCTCCGCATGCGCACCAAGAAAGAGTAGCCAAAAAATAACGAGAAGAATCACTCGCTTCAAGAGCCAATACTGCGGGAATAAAGCGATCACAGATAGAGAAACGAATACAGCGCCGATATCCCAGAAAGTATAGCTGGTTTCCTTGCGCTCAGGAAGGCATTGTGAGAGTTTCCCGGGAAAGATGCATACGCAAGCATCCAAACGGCAGAGGCATTTCCCGCAAAAGCAATAAACGATCGTCAACAATGCGACACACACGATGACAAGATACAAGAATCCCACGACGAGGGATTCGAGCACGATAGACACCAATCCTACAACGCTTGCACTGCCCAGCAAAGACAGCATCAGCACGCCGTGAAATCGACTTTCCATATCTATTTTCTCAGTGATGCTTTGGAGAATATGTATTCCGGTATGTTTGCATTGAATTCAATGGAATCGATGATAAATTCAGTACCTTTCCCAGTTTTGAGGGCGTCCTTGAAGATAACCTTATCAGGGATCCAGCGGCTCTCTATGCGGCTCACATTTTTTACATCCGTGGTTTTAAGCAGTTTTCCGCTCTTGGCGTAGCGTTCTTCTTTGAGGGAGACATACCGCTCTTTATCCACCCATATCCTACGGGAATAATAAGCGATATCTTCTCCCTCTTTGGCTGTGAGCTCGAGAACCCAACACGAACGGCCTTCGATCGGTTCCTCGTTGACCACCTGGGCCTCATACAGATTCTGCAGCCGGCGGTCCTCCATCAAATCTTCATAGGAAAGGTCGGATCCCATCACCGATTGCCGCAACATATGTCCTGATATCTTAATTGTCCGGTCAGTGGAGGGTGAATAGGTCCACAGTTGATTCTCCAGTTTAAGCATCTTTGTCCCTTTTTCCCGTGGGGGCGCCAGGTATTCCGTAAAAGATTTTTCATCGCCCTGGATCCATGATTTGGACTCGACTGTCCGGCTTCCCCGGCGGCCGTGGATGATCATTTTTCCCAGGTAAATTTTGTTATCCGCACCGATGTTTTCATCGATCTTTTGCAGGATCCAATCACCCGTGGGCGTATCTTGAGCAGCAAAAAGACCGCAGCCAAGGACACTCGCGGTGAAAGATATGCTGATAAAAATAAAGATTATCCTAGTCGTTATCATGCTTCCAACTCCTTGATCAATTGGGACGTTTCTCTGCGGAAGATACCGAGCCCGCTAATGGCTGCACCCAAAAATGTTGCCAAAAAGCCCGGGATGAATCCTATGATGTGGCTGAACCATGTGACTTTGGCTCTCATAACATTGCTGAGGACCAAGGATGCGTTTTTCATTAGAGATCCGAAATCCACTCCGTGGGCCTGAAGATAATAGGCGATCGTCAATCCCAGGATCGTTCCGAGAACAGTCCCGAGGAATCCGATGATCAAAGACTCGAGAATCATAGAACGGTAGAGATGGCTTTTCGTTTCACCCATAGCCAGGCGGACGCCGATCTCTCCGTATCTTCGCAGGCTTCCCATCAAACCCGCATTCCATAAAACAATGGACATCGCTACGACAAAAATGAAAATCATAGCGCTGGCAAAGACACTCATCATATCCAGAAGCTCCGCCATTCCGGTTTGGTTGCGGAGTGTATCCATGACTGGAGAGAACTCGTCGCTTTTTTGGGAGTACTGGGCGTTGAAACGTGCGGTCTCAGCAGCGGCGATTTCGTCTCGATAGACAAAATCTTTGAAAAATCCCAAAATTTCTCCCGTTGCATTTTCCATGTCCAAAGCCACTTGGATATCTTCAATATCCGCGATCATAGCGCCCCGGTCCATAGCTGCGACACCGAACCTAATAGTCCCTGCGATAGTAAAATTCGTAACGGCCATGCTGCCGTACATAGTGGAACTGATCAGAGTGGCAGTATCACCGGGCTGTACTCCCAGACTGACTGCGAAGTCTTCGCTAATCAGAATCTCGCCGGCCATTTTAGGAATCCGTCCCCGAATGAGAGCCTCTTCGAGATTGAGAATCTCTGTTTCAAGACCTTTGTTCGAAAATAAATCCACAGCCAGGCCGGCAACTGGTCCCTGGGATCGAGTTTCCCCTTTATCGTCGGGAATGTCCAAGAGTCCCCCGAAACGGATGCGGGGAGTCCAGAGAAAATCCGGAAAGTTCGTCTGCAGCTCTTGTGTGAGAGTGTCGACACCTATGTAAGCCAGATCATTGGGGATCTGATCGGCCTCCTCGGCATAAGCCAAAGACATGATTTTTACGTGCCCCGTGTTGAATTTGGCACTTGTGTCGATCATATTCGCTTCGGCTCCATTGATCCAACTGTATCCCACAACACAGAGCAAAACTCCCGACATGACTGTTAGTATCGGGAAAAAACTCCGGGATTTGTCGCGGATAACTCCCTTAAACAGGAATTTTATCAAGACATCCTCCCCCTGAGTGCATCGGTAGGCTTCAGTTTCGCGATTTTTCTCGTCGGTAAAAAACTGACGATTGTGGTTATGATCAAAACCACAAGAGTCGTCCCTAAAACGAGGCCGGCGCTGTAAACTGGAAAGATCTTCTGACCGAAGGCAAAGCCATAACTATCTGCAGCCCCAGGGAGGGCCCAGCCCTTCTTTGCAAAGAGAGTGAGGAGGGGGATACCATAAATGGCAGCCACGACGGCGGCCAGAACGCCATGAAGAGCTCCTTCCAGTGTAAAAAGCTGGATGATCTTCCATCGGGTCATCCCCAATGACATAAGCGTGCCCATTTCTTTCCTTCGACGGAAAATGGAGAGCACCTGTGTATCGAAGATCGCCAGCATGGCCAAAAGTATCAGTATAAAATACAAGATCATCGCGCCCGCTGATTTGCTCTGCACCAGCTCTCGGATGTCGGAAAGGAGGAAATAGCGGCTCTTGAAGTTCCAGCCAGAAACTTCGGGAAAAACCTCGGAATCCTTCTGGAGCACGATCAGGCTTGCCTCGTTCGGCATCTGGGCGAGTTCTTGGATCGTCTCGAGCGGAACCCAAATTTGTCCCTGATCGACGGTCGGGACCGTTGTGTTCATAATTGCGACGATCCGGACATCGCGGGCATCGAACGTGCCCTGGACATCTCTCCATCGGAGCGTGATTGTATCGCCCACCTTCAATCCTGTGTTTTGGGCCATCCTCGTTCCGATGAATGCCGGAATTTCAAATTCGTCTATGTCGAGGGCGGTAGAGGGAAGGGATAATATTTTTTGTTGGGGATCGATCCCTTTGATCAGGATGGGCTGGATGCGCCCGTTGGGATAGATCGTGCCTTGAATAACGAGGATCGCAGTCGCTCGGTCGTTCTGGATCAAGGCATTCAAGGCTTCGGGGATGGGGCTGTGTCCATCTTCCAGAGAAAGCGGATCGAGAGGGTCGTAATTTTCCTGCCAGTACTGTCCCCCACCGTATTCGGCGTCAACGGTTGCACGGACGGATTGCCGGCTCATTCCCTGGTAGAGGCCCTGAGTCCAGATGATCGTCACAAAGGCGAAGGACAACACGATAACATTCAGCCAGGTGCGGATCCCGGCCCCAAGGATGTTTCTCAAAGCCAGCTTGGGAATGATCATTTTCCCTCTCCCGGAGCTCCCTTGGGCGTCATGGTTTCGTCTTTTGCGACCTTTCCATCGATAAGAGTGATCTTTCGGCGCAAGTAGCGGATGACCTTTTCATCATGAGTGGCGAAGATAAACGTTGTGCCCAAATTTCTGTTCAATTCTTCCATCGTCTGCAGGATGTTGTGGGAATTTTCCGCATCCAGGTTGGCGGTGGGCTCATCGGCAAGGATGATTGAGGGTTTTTTAACGACAGCCCTTGCCACAGCGACTCTCTGGCTCTGTCCCCCGGAGAGCTGCGCGGGTTTGGACCTGGCCCGGTCGGCAAGGCCCACCCATTCCAGGGCATCCATCGTCATTTTTTTCCTCTCTTCAAAAGTGAGGTCATGGAGGAGGAGTGGAAATTCCACGTTTTCGAACACCGTATAAACGGGGAGAAGGTTGAATGTCTGAAAAATAAAACCGATGTTCATGTTCCTCAAGGCCGCGGCGTCCTTGTGTGTCAATTCTTCGATCTTTTTTCCCATGACCACCGCACTGCCCTTTGTCGGAGAGTCCAGGGAGCCGACGATGTTGAGCAAGGTCGTCTTTCCCGAGCCGCTGGGGCCGACGAGCCCGGCGAACTCTGCTTTTTTAAAGTTCAAGTTCACTTTATTCAGCGCCACTATGGTGTGCTCGCCCATTCGATATGTTTTAACCAGGTCTTTCGTTTCGATCAAATAGGAATTATCCATCGCCTCGATTCCTTTTCTGTATTAAAAGTTGAAAGTTACCATAATCTGAAACCCTTTTCCGACAAAGGGATTGTTTCCGGCCTGTGTGGGATAGAGAAGAAACTCTTCCGGATTCCAGAAGCCGATGATGTTGAACATCCATGTGTCGTATGTTCTCTGCCAATTGATGAGCCGGTAAAACTCTTCATTCTCCCAGTCATAATACAGGATCACTGTGAAGTCATCCATTATACTGAAGGGATAGCGGCAAAGAAAGCACGAAAAGTTCGTGTCTTCTCCGGAACCCCATGTTTCTCTGGCTTGAGTGATAAGAAGATGTTCGCCGAGTGCATAAAGACCATTGCCGATGCCGAACGTGTAATCCAGGCCTGCATTCAGCGCTCTCTGCCACGGATAGGGAAGAAGTTCGCTCTCTTGATGAGTCATGGTCGCCTCGATCCACATGCCGATGCTGATGTCCCATTTTCCGTCGAGACCGAACCGATTTTCTTGTGCCAAATTATCGAGAGGAACAAGCCCCTCGAGAGGGCCTCGATTGATGTCGGCTGTCCGGTGGTGATAGGAGAATGCCAGTTCGCCCGTAAAGAGAGGGATTTGGATCCGCCCGCCGAATTCGGGTGTTTTTTTGTCGGATGGGAAGGCCTCCCAGCCTTTGGGTTCGTCATTCCCGTAAAGACCCCATACCCATATGTTTGTGTTGCTGACGAAGTAATAACGAAGAAGCAGCGCGTAGACACCCTCTGTCAACTGAAGGGGATCTCTAGGGTCCAGCCGGTCGAACCACATGAGAGGACGAAGGAGCGATGCAGACCCGAAGCTGATCTTTTGGAGGCCGAGCCGGACTTCGAACTGAGAGGATGAAAAACGGGTCCAGAGCCTGTAAGGCGCGATATCGCTCTCTGATCTCACGTCGTCGTTCTGCTGGAAAGTGGCCACCCCATAGGTATTGAGGGAAACGGTTGCATCGAGGGCCAAATTATCGGAGAAAGAT
>JASFEP010000061.1:0-14718 GCA_050124775.1 Candidatus Aminicenantota bacterium | reverse complement strand
CACGAATCCTTGTGAGGACTTCAGGAGGCGGCGTGACATATTTTTCGTTGACCCACAACTTCTTGATTGGGAATTCTTTGGCTCTGACGAGAATCTCTTTGAGAACCCTTTCATGATGCCCATCGGCATACACAGGAGTAATGACGATCGGGTAAGAACCGGGTTTCACGCCGAGATCGAGGCCGATGAGAGCGAAATACACGTTTGGATAAGTGCTGGCCAGTGAGTAATCTTCCCCTGCAAATCGCGCTTGAATGCTCTTAACGGGATCCTTCGTTTTAACGGATATTCTCACAACCTCTCCGGGGTTAAGGGCCCGAAAATCAAGATCGACCGTGATTCTCGATAGTACCTGGTCTCGTTGCGTTCGACAAATAACCCACGAACCCAGCATACACAAACAAATCGTACCTAGAAGAATTCTTTTCATCGGATCAAGCTTCTGTGTGCTGCGTTCGAAATCTACACCCGCTTCTTGAGAATCTTTCCGGGAAGCACCCCGGAATGTTCGCCATTATCGATAACCACCTGACCATTCACGATAACGGTCTCGATCCCTTCGGGGTACTGATGGGGATTCCTATATGTGGCTTTGTCGATCACTCTCTTCTCATCGAATAAAACTATGTCTGCAAAATAGTCCCTTCGAAGAGCCCCTCGGAGCGCAAAGCCAAAATTCTTTGCTGGAATTGAAGTCATTTTTTTCAGCATCTCAGCCATCGGCAGAATCTTCTCCTCTCGAATGTATTTCCCTAAAACTCTTGGAAAAGTGCCATAACTTCGGGGATGGGGTTTTCCCTTGCTCAGAGGACCATAGGGAGCAAGGGCCGAGCCATCGCAGCCCACTCCAACCAAAGGATGAGCGAGGATTCGCTTCAGATTTTCTTCGTTCATCATGAAGATCACCTGCCCGGCCCGGTTTTCCTCTTCTATCAGAAGATCTCTCAAGAACTCAAAGACATCCTTTCCTGTTTCCTGTGTCGCCTCAAGAATAGATTTGCCTTCAAAGATTTTGTTTTTGTCTGTGAAAACAGACGAGATGACAACCTTATCCCAGGAACCCAGTTTTGTCTCTCTTTCATCGAGAAAAGCCCGGAATTTACTCTCTAAGGTCGGATCCTTCAGCCGGGCCAAAAACTCATCTGTCGTCCCCTGTTTTGCCCAGAGAGGGAAATTCATACTGCTGAGACCAGTGGCACCGGCGATGTAGGAGTAACGATCGCAGAATATGGGAATGCCTTCACTTTTGGCTGCTTCTAATTTGGCAAGGGCATTATCGATCTTATGCCAGTTCCTTGGATAGGCTATTTTAAAATGGGAAATCTGCAATCGTATCCCCGTCTTCCTGGAAACATCGATAGTCTCGTCCATGGCCTCTATCAGCTGATCGCTTTCGTCACGCATGTGAGTGCTGTACACGCCTCCATATTGAGCAGCCGTTCTGCAAAGTTCCACGATCTCGTCTTGTTGCGCATAGCTTCCGGGCGAATATTCGAGGCCGCTGGAAAGTCCCAGAGCACCATTCTGGATATTTTCCGCCACTTGAGACTTCATCTTTTCCAACTCCTCCGCTTTGGGAGGACGGTCGTTAAATCCCACGGCGAATCCTCTGATCGTTCCCTGTCCGACAAATGTCGAGTAATTGAGTGCCATTCCCTTTTCTTCGAGTTTGGAAAAGAAGCCTTTTATATCTCTCCATGTCACATCGACATCATACGTCTCTTTCATCACATCCCTGTATTCATCGTAGATCTGATCGGCGACAGGAAACGGTGAACTGCCGCAATTCCCGCTGACAAGAGTTGTGATCCCTTGACGGATAGAGCTTTCAGCTTCGGGGTTGACCATAAGCTCTATCGATGTGTGATCGTGCGCATCTATGAATCCCGGACATACAGTTAGGCCTGCTGCATCGATGACGGCTTGTCCTTTTACCGAAGAGATCCTTCCAATTTTAGCTATTTTCTCACCGATGATTCCAATATCTGTAGAGACCGAATCGTTTCCGAGACCATCGAATACACGTCCATTCTTGACCACCAGGTCATATTCTTTTCCCGTAGAGCAGCCTTTTAGTAATACGCCACAACCGCCGATACCCGCAACCGCTGCATAACGGGATGTCCTTCTAAGAAAATCGCGCCGAGAGATCGATTTTTTCATCGTATTCCTCACAGTTAAGACTAACACGTCAATATATCTAAATTCATAAAGCTTGTCCAATAGATTAACATCGTCAGAAGCGTTCCCAAAACCGTGCTGAATGACCTTCCGAACGATCCAATCGGTGATTCGACACACTCAGTTTCCCCAGCGAGGAAACTTCGCTCGGATCCGAGCTTTGCTCACATTCCCCTCCAGGGAATGTACCATATCTATCAAGCTCATTTCACGGTTTTCTCCACCACACAATGAGGTCACACAACACGAAGCATCTTACCTAGCGATCACGGTTTTGAAAACGCTTTCAACATTGTATAAAGCCCGTTGGGGTAGATAAAAAGCTGATAATTTTGTATTCTTCAATAAAAATGTCTAAATAAGAGGGAAGAGCATGAATTGGACGAGACGGAAATTTTTGATGTGTTCTGGATTTGGCCCTCTGGCTTTTTTCGTTGGAAAAAAATGGGGCTCCATGCCCCTCTCTTCGCTCCCGAAAAAACACTTCAGCCAGGCGAAACCCGATGTTTGGATCGAGTTGAACATGGAACATATGGGATGGAATCTGGATAAAATCAGGAAAAAGGTCAAGAAACCGGTCTTGGCGGTCATCAAAGCCAATGCTTACGGTCACGGATTGATACCCACAGCCCGATATTTGGAACAATCGGGGATTGACTCACTCATGGTCTGTAAGTTGAACGACGCCATCCAGCTCAGAAACGAAGGCGTGGCATGTCCCATTCTCAATTTTGGACCATTTTTCAAAGAATCGGCAGGCCTGCTCCTAGAGCACCGAATCTCCCAGTTTGTGTCAAATCCTAATGTGAGTGTCTTAAACTCAACAGCGGCAAGGATGGGAAAAATCGCAAATATCCATATCCATATCGATACAGGAATGGGACGGATGGGCATTTCTCACACAAATGCATTTTCCTTGATCTCGGATACTGCCATGCTCAAAAACCTGAAGATCAAAGGTGTCTCCACAACGCTCACCGAGGATGACGAGTTCGATAGATTACAGATCGAGCGGCTTTTATCGATCTGTCAAAAGGCGGAAGGAGAAGGGATCGTCCTGGGCAAAAGACATGCAGCGAGCAGCGCCGCCATTTTATCCTATCCGGATTCGTACCTGGACATGGTTAGACCGGGAATACTGCTATACGGGTACTACCCCTCAGAAAAAACACAGCACATCGATGAGCTCGACCTCAGACCTGTCCTCCAGCTCAAATGCCGAGTGGCTGCTGTTAAAACACTCAGGCCTGGTGATTCCATCTCGTATCATCGGGCCTACATAGCCGAGCGCAAGGAAAAGATCGCGGTGCTGCCCATCGGATACTCAGACGGGTATCCCTTCAACGTAGCCGGAAAGGGCTATGTCCTATTGAAAGGAGAAAAAGCTCCCATTGTGGGTTCCGTCACTGCCAATCACTTGGAAGCGAGGCTTAAACTCGATTCCCATGTTTCTGTAGGTGATGAGGCCGTACTGATCGGAAGCCAGAAGGCGGAGCGCATCCCAGCGGATGAATTAGCGCGATGGGCGGGGGTCTCCACCTATAAAATTTTGATCGGATTGAATCCTCTACTCGAACGGATATCTGTTTGAATATTCCATTTTGCCTGGATTATTTAGGTTCTGACTGAGTGTGTACCCATATACTTTTCTATTAGGATCAAGGCACGTTCCGTCGCTCCACTGAGGGCTTGGAGGGTATTGTTCGCTCTCTTGCCCAAAAGATCCAAGGCCTGCTCGTCTTCAAACAAAAACATCTTATCGATATCCTCATCTTCTCTCAAAATTTTCGCTGAGTCGGCCTCGAGGAAGGATCGTGCAAGGTGAGCAAAATTATCCATATGAGGACCGAAAAAAATGGGCTTGCTGTAGAATGCGGGCTCAAGGAGGTTCTGTCCTCCCCATGGAACGAGGCTTCCACCCACGAACGAAACATCGGATAATGCATAAAATTGAGCAAGCTCCCCCAGTGTGTCCAAGATGAGGATATCCCAACGATCGCCGGGTTTAACGGTTGTTCTGCGTTTGGCCCTCACATCCATTTTTTCACACAGTTTTGCTATCTCTCCAGCCCTTTCCACATGACGGGGTGCAAGTATGAGCTGGATGTCGGTTCTCTGCTCCTTGGCACGGACAAATGCGGATAAAAGCTGTTCCTCCTCTCCCTTCCTCGTGCTTCCAGCCACAACGACTTTTTTCGATTCACTGATACTAATTTTTTCCTTGAAGTCTGTCAGTGCTTCATCAGAGAAAATAGGGAGCTCGATCTCCGCCTTAAGATTTCCTCCCACTGCGATCAAATCCGGCTTCACTCCTGCATTCACCAGACTGGCTTTATCTCTTTCTGTTTGGACTAGAAAAAAGTCTATATTCTCGAAGATCTTCCTCATAAGATATTTAAATGCAGCAAACCTTTTGCTCGAGCGGGAGGAGATGCGTCCGTTAATGAGCAGCACTCCTTTGGTCTGTTTCCGCGCTTCTCTCAATAAGTTGGGCCAGAATTCCGATTCAGCCAAGATAAAAAGGTCAGGTTGGATTTTTTTAAAAACTTTCCGAACGATAGGACCGAAATCTAGAGGAACAAAAAAAATTTGGTCTACAGAAGTCATTTCTTTGTGTGCCATCTGGAATCCCGAATGAGTTAATGCAGAGAAATATACAAACCACTCTGGATGCCGTTCCTTGATCTCGCCGACCAGCTTTCGCAAAGAAAGAACCTCGCCGACTGACACGGCATGGATCCAAATTGAATTGCCATCCTTCCCTTTTGCCGGCAGCCCAATTCCAAGCCTTTCTTTAAAATGAAGAGGTTCTCTTTTGATCCAACGAGACCTCGCCCAATAGAAGGGAAAATAAAGGATCATCAAAAAAAGCAACGTCATCGAATAGAAGACGTACATGGTTTTTTGATATTACTAAATCTTAAATCCATGTGCAAAGTATTTATTTTTAGTGTAAATTTTGTTAAGCTACGGGGGTTATTCGTGCTGTTGTCCACGATCCAGCTCAAGCTTGGCAAGAGAAACGGCCGGTGATACACCCATTATTGGGAGGGAATACCCCTGATTTAAGGAGTTCAGAAAAATGGCTAAAGACGAGGAAAAAACAGAGAAGGAGACCAAAAAACCAAAAGAGGATAAACCTATAGACAAAGACAAAAAAAAGAAAGAGACAAAAAAGCCAAAACCCGACAAAAAAAAGGAACCTCAACCCGAAGAAAAAAAAGAGGACAAAGAAGAACAAAAGAAACCAGTGAAAGATACAGAAGAAAAAGATAAAGGAAAAGAGGATCAAGAGGAACAAACGGAAAAGGACAAAGAAAAATCTGCAAAAACGAAACCCGAAGAACCTGTAGAGGAAACGAAAGAAGAGTCTAAAGAAGAAGTCGAAGATAAAACTAAGGCCACAAAAGAAGAGGTCGAAAAAGAAGCTCCGGGAGAGAAGGAGACAAAAGAGGTCCCTCCGGAGGAAACAAAAGCGGAGGAAAAAGCCCCAAAAGAGGAAAAAAAAGAAGAGACAACCGAAGCACCTGCTGAGGTGCCCCCAACGCAGTCGCCGACACAGAAGAAGATCAACAAAATGACTCTCGAAGAAATCGAGGCGAAGCTAAAGGCCGTGCAGGAACAAATGGGCGGCCTCGAGTCGAAATATGCTCAGCAACTTTTGCTGAGAAAAAAACTTTTGACCTCGGCCAAGGATTGAACTTACACATTCAACTTATTTACAATCAGCAACTTTTCTGATAGCATAATACATTATTCCAAAGGAGAAAATACGAGTGCAGACGAAAGAAGTCAAAGAAAAAATCATCAAGGACAATAGAGCTAATTCAAAAGATACAGGCTCTCCAGAAGTGCAGATCGCACTTATAACAGACAGGATCAATTATTTGACCGAACACTTTTCCACTCATAAAAAAGATTATCATTCGCGAAGAGGACTCATGAAATTAGTGGGACAGAGAAAGCGTCTTCTGGAATATCTGAAAAAACAGGATGCCAAGCGCTACGAAAGCCTCATCAAAAAGCTTAAGCTTCGCAAATAAGAGTTTACTCTAGGAACCATTATGTCTCATCATACCATCAATTTAGAAATCAATAACCGTACCCTATCGATCGAAATCAATAAAGTCGCAACACAGGCTGACGGTTCGGCTCTGATCAGGTACGGAGACACCGTAATGTTTGTGTCAGCTACATCCAAAAAGGATGTAAAGGAACCAAAACCCTTCCTTCCATTGATCGTGGACTACAGGGAGAATACCTATGCAGCAGGGAAAATCCCCGGCGGATTTTTCAAACGGGAGGGACGTCCCTCAGAGAGGGAGATATTGCTCAGTCGCCTGATCGACAGGCCTATAAGGCCTCTTTTTCCTGAAGGATACTATTTCGACACACAAATCGTCGCACTCCTCCTGTCCGCAGACCTGGAGAACGAACCCGACACTCTGGGGATCATCGGGGCTTCGGTCGCTCTCTATTTTTCCGATATTCCCTACACGACCCCCCTAGGGGCTGTGAAAGTAGGCTACATCAATGATGAATTCATCATCAATCCCACGATGAGTGAATTGGAGAATAGCCCGCTAAATATGACAGTTGTAGGAACGGAAGAAGGGATCGTCGTCATTGAAGCAGGATGTAAGGAGATTGACGAAGACATCGTGGTCAAGGCATGTGAGAAAGCCCAAGATGTCATAACGCAAATTATCCAGGCTCAAAAGGAACTCGCTGCAACTTTGGGCATTCAAAAACGAGAATTTGTTGCCGAAAAAATCGATGAGACCCGATTGGCAAAAATCGAAACGGAAAGATCATCTGCGTTGATGGAAGCCATCCTGACCGAGAAAAAACAGGAACGAGAGGATAAGATCTCGACTATCCTCGACTTTCTGCTCGAAGGCATACCCGAAGAGAACGAGGACGAGATCAGAGATACCAAGGAAATCTTTTATCAGATACAAAAAAAATTGGTCAGAAAGCTCATACTGAACGACAAAAAAAGAGTGGATGGGCGTACATTCGATGAGATCAGGCCGATCACTGCGGAAGTCGGCATCCTCCCAAGAACACACGGATCTGCCCTCTTTACGCGCGGAGAAACTCAGTGCCTGGCTACGGTTACGCTCGGAACATTCGAAGATGTTCAAAGAATAGATGGATTGGGGGAAGATGGAGAGAAACGGTTCATGCTTCACTATAATTTCCCCCCCTTCAGTGTTGGTGAAGTGTCTTTTCTCAGAGGGCCGGGGAGACGGGAGATCGGTCACGGGGCATTGGCTGAGAAATCCATATTCCATTCAATCCCCCCAGAAGAGGATTTTCCATATACGATCAGGATCGTCTCCGATATCCTAGAATCCAACGGCTCATCCTCGATGGCAACAGTCTGTGGGGGCGTTCTTTCCTTGATGGACGCAGGTGTTCCCCTCTCGATGATCGTGGCCGGTATCGCCATGGGATTGGTCAAAGAAGATGACCGTTACGCCATCCTCACAGATATCGCAGGTATGGAGGATCACTTTGGAGACATGGACCTTAAAGTCGCAGGTTCGGAAAAAGGCATCACCGCCATACAGATGGATCTGAAAATATCCTCCATCTCTTCTGAGATCCTCCGTGAAGGCCTTGGTAAAGCCCGGGAAGCACGATTGAAAGTCCTCGAAACGATGAAACGGGCACTGTCGGCTCCCAGAGCCGATATTTCTCCCTATGCCCCACGGATCATTAACCTCTATGTCAAACCCGACAAAGTCGGAGATGTGATCGGACCTGCGGGCAAAATCATCAAGAAGATCATCGCTGATACGGGAGCAAAGATCGAGATCGACGATTCTGGAAAAGTCACCATCGCATCCGTCGACATGGACGCGGCAGAAAAAGCTAAAAAGATGATCCAGGACCTTACGATCGAAGCCGAATTCGGAAAAACGTACACGGGTAAAGTCGTACGTATCGAGGATTATGGCGCATTCATAGAGATCCTGCCGCACATCGACGGTCTCCTCCACATCTCTGAGATCTCCCATCAAAGAGTCAGAAATGTCAGAGACGTTCTAAAAATAGGACAGACGCTCCAGGTCAAAGTCATCAATATCGACGAAAACAACAAGATTCGTCTGAGTAAAAAAGCTCTCGAGCCGAGCTCAGGCCGTTATGGCGATTCGGGCAAACCGTATAAACCGAACAAACCTTATAAGAAACATTCCTCTCCCAGTCGTCACAATAAAAATCGTTTCTGATATAATAGTAATAGGCAAAATGATTCGGTCAGGCTTTAAAACTAAAGGCTTTACTCTAGTTGAAATGCTTGTCACTTTGACCATAGTGTCCATCCTTGCCCTCGCTATTTTGCCCTTGGCCAAAACGGCTGTGAAAAGGGAAAAGGAGATCACTCTCAGAAGAAATCTCAGGATGATGAGAGAAGCTATCGATGCCTACAAAAAACTCGCAGATGAAAAGGCATTCGAATTCGAAGAAGACACAGAAGGGTACCCTCCGGAATTAGAGATCCTCGTCGAGGGGATCGAGGCCACGATCGAAGTCGATGGCCAAGAGGTCACAAAGCTTGTCAAGTTTTTGAGGCGTATCCCCAAAGACCCGATGACGAACTCCTTCGATTGGGGCCTCAGATCCTATCAAGATGACCCCGACTCAGATATCTGGGGAGGAGAGAATGTTTACGACGTCTACACAAAAAGCCCGGGAACGGCACTGGATGGGTCTAAATACAAGGACTGGTAATCTCGGCTTTTGAATGAGATTAAGGTTATAAAATGAACAATTTAAAGCAAAATGGATTCACTCTTATCGAAATGATCATTGTTTTTGCTTTGATCGGCATCCTTGTGGGCTTGGGACTTCCCCAATACACAAACGCCACAAAAAGAGCCAGAGAGGCGGTGCTCAAAGAGGACCTCTTTCAGATGAGGAAGCTCATCGGCCAGTACTACTTGGACAAAGCCCAATACCCTGCCTCTTTACAGACACTTGTCGATGAAGGCTATCTCTATAAAATACCCGTGGATCCCATAACCAAGACCAAAGATTCATGGATCGAAATCATGGAAGTCCTTTCCGAGGAAGATCTAGTCGCTGGCGTGCAACCCGGAATTTCCGATGTAAAATCAGGCTCGAATGAAACCGCCCTGGATGGAACTCTTTACTCAACGTGGTAGGTATCGATCCATCCGGTCACAGAGATAAGCAAATGATCGAGAGACAAAAAGGTTATACGCTGCTTATCCTCTTATTCGCTGTTTCGGTATTGAGTATAGGATTTATTGTGGCGGTTCCCGTCTGGCAGACACAGATCCAGAGAGAAAAAGAGGAGGAGTTGATCTTTCGTGGGAATCAATATGTGGAAGCCATCCGGCTTTACCAGCTTAAAAAGCCAGGAACTTTTCCCAAAACGCTCGAAGAGCTGGTCGAAGAAAAATGCCTCCGCCGTTTGTATAAAGATCCGATGACCTCGCATGGCGAGTGGAATATCATTCTCCCCTACCAACGAGGCGCACCAACCCAACCGCGTCAAACCCGGAGCTCTTCTCAGAATCCTTTCCGCCCTTCTCGAAGACGGAGTGGGAGAACACCCCAGAGAGATTCATCAACAGCCACACAAGCAACAAGAGGGAGTGGTACGTCCATTCAAAAAATTTACATCGTCCCCTTAAACGCTCTCAGTTCTGTGGACAATCCCCAGATCATCGGAGTCGTGAGTTCATCGAATAAAGGCTCTTTTAAGATCTATCAGGACAGCGACTCCTACGACAAGTGGCTTTTTTTCTATGGCATGGACTCCAGCAATCTGCCCGAGATCGTCTACTACGGCCAGGAAGAAGAAAAGGATTGAGACACTCCATACTCATCGTTGCCGGAGAAAACTCTGGAGAGAAATACGGCGCCAGACTGGTACGAGAATTTAAAATTAAATATCCTTCAACGGAATTTTTTGGAGTCGGGGGCCAACACATGGAAGATGAGGGGGTTCACCTCCTCTATTCTATCCAAGATCTATCGCATGTGGGGGTGTTCGAGATCCTCTCGGAACTTCCGCGTCTAAAGAGAATCCTCAACAGTATCGAGCAAGAAGTCATAAGAAAGGATCCTTCGGCCGCTGTCTTGATAGACTCCCCAGACTTTAACCTCCGCCTTGCAAAAGCGATCAAAAAACTCGGGATACCGGTTCTTTACTACATAAGTCCCACCGTCTGGGCATGGAGAAAAGGACGGCTCAAAACGATCAAAAAGTATGTGGATAAAATGCTGTTGATCTTTCCCTTCGAGGCAAAGATCTATGCGCAACACGGCATCCCGGCCGTATATGTCGGACATCCGCTATTAGAGAGATTGAAATTAGATCTCGGGAAGAAGGAATTTTTCCAAAAGTATACTCTCTCTCCGGACAAAAAGACGGTCTGTCTGCTTCCGGGAAGCCGAAGATCCGAGATCTTTAACCATCTACCTGTCCTTATCCCCGCCTTACGAAAAATCGAGGATGAAGGGGGAATTCAGTTCGTCCTTCCACTGGCAGAGAATCTGGATGCTGAAGACTTGAGAAGTGTTCTTCCGCAAAAAGAAAATCGCATAAAAATACTCACAGAGGATCGTCTGGAAGGGATGGCGCACAGTGATCTGATCCTGTCCGCATGTGGTACGGCAAACCTGGAAGCCGCTCTCTTCGGTGTTCCATTCATCGCTTTCTATCGTATTTCGCCCATAACATATAATCTGGGTCTTCCCTTCGTACGCACACGAATTTACAGCATCGTCAACATCCTTGCCGGTTCAAAAATTGTCCCCGAATTGATCCAGAGAAACTTCACCCCCGAAAATATCGTGAAGGAGGCTCGTAAGATCCTCCACTCAGAGGAGATCCGAACGCGTATGAAAGAGGCGTTCAAGAACATTCAAAAGTCTCTGGGCGAGCAGCGAGCTTCACAAAACGCCGCCCAAGAACTGGAGGCGCTGGTCTTATCCAACAAAACGTGAAAGGCGATCATCACCACTTATATTTCAGACTAGAGATCCATCCCTCTTTATGTATCACGATCGCTGTCTTTCAGCACAAAATCGACCTGATCATACAATTTCAGCCCATTCTGTTTGATACTGCCGGCTTTCAATTCCAAAACATACATCGCCGGGATCTCGGAAGCGTAGGACGGACAGGGATCTCTTTCGCATGGAGGAATATTCTCTTCCATATGTACGATCCGCTTCTCGCTATCCAACCACAGAAAGTCCAGTGGAATGAGCATATTCTTCATCCACATCGAATGAACGCCAACATAATCGAAAACAAAGAGCATGCCTTGATCAGGATTGATTTTCTCTCTATGCATCAAACCTCGAGCTCTCTCAGCATCCGAAACGGCAAGTTCAGCAGTGATGGTTTTTCCATTTGGAAAAAAAACCTGAATATATTCCTCGCCCGGTGTTCGCGCTAGAGAACATACGGCGAGACCTATCAAAAGAACCGGGAAAATCCTTTTCATCTTCAACCTCTCATGGTTCAATATCTATCAAAAATTTTATGGGCCTAATGTGGCTTTACAAGCGGCACAAACCGGACCGGCAACAATGTTTTTTTTCTGAGCTTTCTTTTTTCTCTGACAAGGAGGACCAACTCCTGAAAAGCATCCCCCACCGGAACGACCATTCGACCCTCAATTTTCAGCTGGTTCTCCAAAGATTTGGGCACTTCTGAGGGAGCTGCTGTGACCATTATGGCATCGTAGGGGGCATACTCTTCCCAACCATCTGCACCATCTCCGACTCTAAAATGAATGTTCGTGTAGCCCTCTGCCTGAAGCACTTCTTGCGCATTTTTCGAAAGCTCATCGACGATCTCTACGGTGAACACTTCCTTGACGATTTCCGCAAGGATAGCCGCTTGATAACCTGACCCCGTTCCTACCTCTAACACCTTATCTTCAGAAGACAATCTGAGGACCTCGGTCATATAAGCCACGATGTAAGGTTGAGAGATCGTCTGGCCTCTCCCGATAGGAAGAGGCTCATCATTGTAGGCATATTTTCTCATATTTTCGGGCACAAACACATGACGGGGGACTTTTCTCATAGCCTCGAGCACTTGCCCATCTTTTATTCCTCTGGATTCGATCTGATTTGACACCATAGATGCCCGTTCTTCCGAAAGATTTTCCCCGCTGCGTTTCATCTAAGGTCCTTCAAACATCCCCTTAATAGGCGCGCGCAAAGTAGGCCAGTTGGTCAGATTTTTTTCCGCACTGAACACAACTTCCTTCAGCTTTATGTCCTTCCTTTTTTAAAGGAATGACTCGGATTGTGGCCATAGTCTCGTCCTTGATTTTTTCTTCACATCCGGATCGACCACACCAAAATGTCCTGAGAAAACCCTTTTTTTCCTCGATAATGGCTTTGAACTCCTCATAATCCACGACATCATGAGTGTTGTCCGTTTGGAACTTGAGGGCTTTCTCAAACAATGATTTTTGGATGTCCGTTAGAATCTCTGACAGCTCTGTCTTCAGGGAATCGAGTGCCACTGGATTTTTATGGCCGCTATCACGCCTCACACAAATGACCTGGTTTTTTTTGATATCTTTGGGGCCAATCTCAATTCTCAACGGGACTCCCCTCATTTCCCAATCTGAGAATTTCCATCCTGGAGTAAATTCCTCCCTTTGATCGAGTTCCACACGCACACCCGATTTACTCAACTCTCCCTTGAGTTTTTCGGCAATCGGAAGAACTTCTTCTTTCCAGTTCCCTACGGATATAGGGACGATAACAGCCTGGATCGGCGCGATTCGCGGGGGCAATCTCAACCCTGAATCATCTCCATGGCACATGATCAAAGCTCCCACCAATCGTGTGGACACACCCCAAGATGTCTGCCACGCATACTGGATATTCTGATTCCTGTCTTCATAACGGATATCGAAAACTTTAGAGAAGTGCTGACCCAGATTATGGGAGGTCCCCATTTGAAGGGCTTTGCCATCCGACATTAACGCTTCAATTGCATATGTGGCCAGGGCACCCGCGAATTTCTCGCGCTCTGATTTGATTCCGGAGACTACGGGAATGGCCAGTTCAGATTCCACAAACTCTTTATACATGGCAAGGATCATCAATGTCTCCTCTTCCGCTTCCTTCAGCGTTTCATGCACGGTGTGGCCCTCTTGCCATAAAAATTCAGTCGTCCTTAAAAAGGGTCGCGTGACCTTTTCCCAGCGGACGATATTCGCCCATTGATTGATCAGAACTGGCAGGTCACGCCAGGATTTGATCCATTTGGAATACATACTTCCAATGATCGCTTCTGAAGTCGGACGTACAGCCAGCCGCTCCTCCAATTCTTCACGGCCGCCATGAGTCACCCAGGCCACTTCGGGAGAGAATCCTTCGAGATGTTCCGTTTCTTTGGCGAATAAAGATTCGGGGATGAACAGCGGAAAGTAGGCATTTGTGTGGCCCGTATCTTTGATTCTCTTGTCCAAACGACCCTGTAGATTTTCCCAAATGGAATAACCGTAGGGACGAATGATCATCATTCCCTTCATGGGAGCGTAGTCTGCAAGTTCGGCTTTACGAATGATCTCGCCGTACCACTTAGAAAAATCGACACTTTTGGGCGTTATTTGCTTGACGAATCGTTCTTCTTTGTTCACATCTTACTCCCGTTAGCAAAATTCGTGGTCATTCTAGCTGTCGCCCCCAATTTTGTCAAGAAACGGACTTCTGCAAGTTTCTCTACTGCGCTTGCCGCTCCGGCCGTCTTTCCATCTCATCGAACTCGATAAAGCCAAAAAAAAAGCATGAGCTCCAATTGTCCGTCTGCAAGTTGGGGGGGGTGATACGGAAAAAAAGTGTTTTTTTATGTCACAGCGCGTAAACTTCTTTAATGCGGAAGGAGTGCAATATCTTGTATATTCATAGATTTGATTCATCTATATATAGTGGCTTTCCCCAGGATAAAATCCTAACTCCTTTTTTGTCAATCACATGGGGCGCTACAAGTGAGTCTTCTGTAACGTGGCGTAGCCGTATCAAAAACCGCACAGGAATAGGGCCGACGATATTTGGAATACGGCCATTTTTCACTAGGATGATGTCGAAAATATTTTCTCATTTCCAGGGGTGAAACGAGGTGATGGAATGACATGAGGAAATTCACCCCTAATTTCATCCAAAAAGGTGATTGACCCTGGTGGAGTAGCTATGGCATCGTAGCTTTGGCATAAAAATCGGAAAAGGAAGCGCTTATGTCATATGAATCTTCTAATAATTTCAACGTGAATACCGCCCTAAAAGAGCAGGGATTCAATCTATCCCTTCCTACCCTGGTCGAAGGCAAGGAAGAATCGGGCAAAGCCTTCAAAGAGAAGACGGTTCTGTCTTATATAAGCCATCATGGGTCTTCTTTTTGGTTGACAAATCCTGTGGCTTTGGGAAGCGAGCTCAAACTCTTCATAGACCTTCCCCCAAAGTTGGCAAACAATAAAGATCTCAAGCTTATCATAAAAGGGAAAGTCATCTTCGTAGAAGCCT
>JASFEP010000060.1:0-14817 GCA_050124775.1 Candidatus Aminicenantota bacterium | reverse complement strand
GCTGAACGCCGGCATCTGCTGCAACCTGTTGATAGTCAAAACCGGCAAGCATTTCCTCGTCCGAAAGGTAAACATTCTGCCTGTTGTAATAGGCATACTTCCTCTGCGCGATCCTCTGATTGAAAAGGTTTGCCACATTGGCATTGAACACGAGGCTGTATTTCTCCCCGAGATGAAGAGTGTATTCTACGAAAAGATCCGTCCGTGTCAAGAACGAGGTGCGCCCATCTGTGAATCTGCCGACGGGATAATATCCCTGTTGTCCTCCCAAATAGAACATCCTGGAAACCGGAGTGCCGCTCAATGCATAGGAATACATGCCCAACGTCAGCCCCCAATCAAAGGTGTAGCTACCGTAGAGCTTGAACTGGTGAGGTCGATCCGTAGGGAGCTTCCCGGTTGTTTCGTCCATATTCTGATCCCGGTGCAAGAACCACATATCGAAGTAGCGCTCGACATTGGGCGACATACGGCCGAATTCATCCGAACTGGCGAGGCCAGAGAAATTTCCCCAGAGATAGCTCCATGTGTAGTGGAAGCCTCCCATCCAGTTGTTGCTGAAGCGTTTATCGAGGCCGACATTCACGGAATAATATTTCCTCTGCGCCTTCGGACAAGAGGGGTATTCAGGGCCGAGGTTTTCCCTGTAAATGTCATTGATCCAGCCTGAACCCGGATTGCCGTTGTAATACTTCTCACCAGAAGGAGTCTGGACGCCGATATCTTCGATGGCCCAGAGTATGCGGTTGTGCAAGAAACGTAAGGTCAGCGCCACATCCTCACCCAGTTTTTGTTGGGCACCTAGTGTGTATTCCACTTTGCTGTAGGGCTCCATACCCGGTTGGGTGGTATCGAATGAGGGCTCTCTCCAGTTGAGGGATTCGATGTACTCGAAATCGGGAGCGAGATTGAGATCTGGGTGTGTGGTATCGCCGTATTGCCAATCCAGTGTGTTGATTTTGTAGTAATGGGAGATCCACTTAAAGCCGCCGTAAGAACCCTCGGCCATCTCGAGCTTCATGACATCATAATAGATCCCGAAGCTCCCGAAGAGCTTGAGGGAATTGTCCCCGAGAACGTCATAGGCAAAACCTATCCGAGGTGCGATTTTATCGGCGAAAGCGAAATCGATGGGGGAATCCTGGTACTCCGGAAGATCGCTGAACGAAGGAATATCCTCTTTCTCCGCGCGTATTCCGAAATTTAAGGTGAACCTGTTGGAGATCGTCCAGCTGTCCTGAAGGAATAGGGCCCATCGCATGCTGTGGATGTTGGCGATGACCCCGAAGGGCTCCCGAGCTTCCACGTAACCATACTTGGTGGGAACAGTGCCGAGGTTGGGCGACTGCCAGTTCAATCCCCAGTAAAACCTGTTGTAATCATAGGGATAGGCATCGTCCACATCCTGGGAGAGACGTACGGCTTGAACGCCCGCTTTGATCACGTGTTCGCCGGCAAGGTCCAGGAAAAGCGTTCCGTCCAGATTGGCCACAAAGCGGGTCTGGAAATCCTTCAGTGTTTGATATCCGTCGGAATATCCGTAGTTGTACCAACCTGCCGGATGCTCTTCCGGAGCCCCTATTCCGATGTTCGAACGAAGGAAAAAATACCGGGGTTCTATGGGACCGGCGAGCTGTTCTTTGTTTGTTTTAAAATACCCGGCATTCAAAGAGAAAAACACGCTGTCCGATGCGATGTAGTCGGCACGAAATCCTGCTGTCCAACCTGGAAAATTGTACCCGTAAATGGGGTACTCATAATCTGCACTGGAGGTCCCATCGAATTGAGGCAGGGCGCCTTTCCACTTGTAATAATCGTTGATGTAACTGGCGCTGATTCGCAATCCCCCGAAAAGAGCCGTGATCTTAGCCTGGGCAAAGTAGCTTCTCTGCTTTTGGGTTTGCGTGGTCTCTGATCCATCGGCAAGAGGGGCTGTTCTTTCGATCGAGGTCAGACGCGGCATAAAGCTTCCGAAAAACCACAGTTTGTCCTTGAGAATATACCCTCCCAATCCCAGGCCGAATTCGAACCGGCTCCAGTTGTCTTCGGGGTAATCCACATATTCGGCAGTCACGTCATCGATGGGATTGATCCGAAGGACATTGTGCTGGGCCCAGCTTCCGCTCCCCCCGCGGGGTGTGGATAGCATATCTCCGGTCAGATATCCGGTAAGCTCTCCGTGGAACTCGTTCCCGCCGGAGCGGGTGATGACATTGATGACCCCGCCCATGGAGCCGCCGTGTTCCGCCTCGTAGCCGCTGGACTTCACCTGCACCTCCTCGACAAATTCAAAGAGAACCCGCTGAGACGATGCGCCGGTGTACATGCTGGTCGTGTCCACGCCGTCGATAAAATACATGTTCTCAGATCCGCTGGCACCATCCATGGATACGCCGCTGACCAAGCCCTCCTGCCCATCGGTGGGATTGATATTGCCTGATAGATCTTCCAGGTTTACGCCGGCTGTAACGGAAACAACAGATGTAAAATCCCTGCCTTTCGGCAGCATGCCGAACATGTCTTTCCCGATGTTGAATGTCGATCCGCTTTTCTTGATATCGACGACGGGGGATTCGCCGATGACAGTCACTTCTTCCCGTTGCGTCTCGAGTTCAAGGCCCACATCGACCGTAAATGTCCGTCCCAGGCGCACCAGGATCCCTTCCCGTATCATCGTGGCAAAACCCGGCAACCTGAAGGTGAGAGAGTATGTGCCTGGAGTCAATCCGATAAGACGGTATCTCCCCTGTGCGTCCGTAACTTCCGAAACTGCGCCGATATGAGAGGGACTACGTGCTTCGACCGTAACGCCAGGAAGAGGAGTCCCTTCCAGATCTTTAACGACGCCAACGAGAACACCCGTTTGTTCTTGAGCGAATGCCAAACTCGAGACACCGATCAAAAACGCCATTAAGAAAGTGAAACATTTTTTCATTTACTTCTCCTCTAACAAAATTTCCAGCCAATGAGCGATAACAATCGCTCTCCTTTGCCTGTATCAATCATTCCTCTGTGACTCTCACCTCCTTTGTCAAAAATTTTGCATATAAAAAAAAAGAGGCTGCTTGAGATTCCTAAAAATCTCAAACAGCCTCTTAATACAAGTTAAGCTAACTGTCTATAAATTCAGACCTGCTAGGCTACAACATATGCACACCTCGCACCGATTTTCCTTAAAGCAAAAAACATACCAACCCCTTCAAAATCGCATAACATGTTGATATAAAAAGAATTAGAAAATTGAAGGGCAATTCTAAAACCCGCGATTATTCAAGGAATTGGACAAAAGTTCAAGAAAGTGAATGTTCGTCCGCTCTATTTTGGATGGGCGTGATAGACCTTAGCGACGATCTTCCAGCCATCCTCGAATTTCAAAAGCGACAGATAATCAGTGAAGATCATCTTCCCATTTTTGGATATTTCAATCTTGGCAGCCGCACACCCTTCGGTGATGTCAAGGCTGGCGATCGTACAATCCATCTTTGCCTGCGAGGGGTCAAAATTGGGGTCCTGCTTTCGTTTTTCGATCCCTTTGATCCACGTATCAATAGGATATCTGTTTATCGCATTTCCTTTGGCAGAGAAAATGGCAAAATCGGGATGAAATCCTTTGCGCATACTCACTGTGTCCAGATCGTTGAACGCCCCATTGAAATACGATGCTTTGATCACTTTCTCCACCTCCGCTTTAGAATCTGCATTCAAAATTCCTGTTGTGATCATTCCAATAAACAACAATCCAAAGGTCATCAAGCTCGCTTTCTTCATCGTTTATGTTTCCTCCATTATGAATTTTGATCTTCAATCAGTTATCTTATACGCAGTGTGACATCAAAAAGTTATTCGGGTCTCACCTTCACGGACCAGGTGAACACGAAATTGGCCACATCTTCACCCGCTTTATCTCTTCCTAATACTTTGCATTCAATGAGCTGAGGCTCATTCGTTTCGATGGCTCGAAGCAACGCGTCTTTGATCCTCACACCGTCGTGACAAACAAAAGTCGTAACATCCGTCGCCTTTTTAACGAATTCGGCCCTACAGCTCACGATCAATGTCGCCATGGAAGGCTTTTGTTCATAGGTGTACATGATGAACAATGCACCGGTCGACATCTCGGCGGCCATACCCAATACGGCCCAGTAGGTCGACCGGAACGGATTTGTGTTCAGTCTTTTGTAGGGGACTGTCACAGTGCATCTTTCTTCTGTCAATTCCGTAATTTTCAGGCCGGATAAAAAGGCCATGGGCACTTTCCTGAACATTATCCATTTGAACTTGAATGAGTTGGTCAAATTTTTCTGAATGGAACGGATGTGCCGCTCTTCAAGTTGAAAGCCTTTCCCCATGGCCATTTATGAAATGTGACAAAAATCGCTCACACAGAATCAGCCTCATAGAGGCTATTCCAAACCCATCTTCGCCTGGATTGCCTTGAACCTGGGATCATTACGTAGAGGTTTAAAAAATATGTAGATACTTATGCTTACGAGGCTGGGGTCACGCCTCTCGAAAGATTTTGCGAGCCATCTTAAAGCTTGATCATAATCACCGAAGTAACTATAGACACGAGCCACATGAAAGGCGATATTCCCGACATCGCTTCTCTCGTATAATCTTTCCAGTTCATTGAGGAATTTCCGTGCTTCGACCACTTTCCCAGACTGTAAATAGGCTAAGGAAAGCCCTGCCAAGCGCTGCGGAAGTTTTCCATCCCTCTTTATAAATCTCTGAGCTCTTTCTACAGGGTTTTCACCAAGGTCAGGTTGAGAGATTAGCTCATCGCCCTTTCTTATATGTTCTTCCGCTTTTTCCTCATTCCCGCTGATTGTATAAATCCTCCCGAGTACTTGATGGCCTCGGATCGAAAGCGGATCGATTCGCAGGGCTTTCTTTAGTTCAGTTTCGGCCTCAGAGAACCTTTTTAACCGTCCCAATAAGAAGCCATATTCATAATGCGCATCAAAAAAATTTGGATTTAGATCTATAGCCCTCTTGAATTCCCGCTGGGCTCCCATCCAGTCCCAGTCGAAGACTTCCAGAATGACGCCCATGGACGTGTGTGCTTCAGGCGAACTCTCGTCCAGCTCCAGGGCTCTTCGTGCAGCTTTTTTGGCTCGTTGTGCGGCCTCATCTCTCGACATCATGCCAAACAGTCCTAGGAGCATATATGTATCGGCCAATCCAGCATAAGCGGAAGAATATTGAGGATCTTTTTCTATGGCCTGTTCAAAATAGCCTTTGGCCCTTAAAAAGTTTTCTTTATTTTCAATCCAACGAAAATACCTTCCCTGCAGATACAATTGATAGGCTTCAGCACTGGTGGTATCACGCTTAGAAAGTCCACTTATTTCTTCTGCACCGAGTTCGACCTTGAGCGTTTCCACAATATTACGGGAGATTTCATCCTGAATATCAAAGACATCATCCATCTCGCGATTATACTGTTCAGACCAAAGCAAAGATTCATCCGCCACATTGACAAGTTGTGTGGTTATACGGACCGTGTTTTCTGCTCTCTGGAGACTTCCTGTGAGCACAGTCTTGACATCGAGCTTTTCTCCTATATCCCTGATGATTTGATCCTGACCTCGAAACATAAACGAAGACGTCCTCGCCGGCACCCTAAGTCCCCGGACTTTGCTCAATGCATTGATCAAAGATTCGGCCAAACCGACGCACAAGTAATCCTGATCTTTCTCGGGACTTAAATCTTCAAAAGGAAGCACCGCTATGGAGGGTTTAGCCATATCCACAGGAGGAGATTCGGATCTGGACCAGGGATGCCATAATAGCAGTCCAACAAGCACGATAACGAAAAGAATAAGCGCAGGGATCAGCAGCCTCTTGGCCTGAAAAGTAACGGTTATCTCTTTTGAAGTCAGCGGCTTTTTAAGTGGAGCGGCTCGATCTGTAGCAGGGATACTCTGTTCAATATTCTCGATACCAGATCCTAACTCTTCTGCCGTCTGATACCGATGTTCCTTATCCTTTTCCAAACACTTCAGTATCAGCCTGCTGAGATCCTCCGAGAGTTGTGTATTGAACTCCTTTGGATCCACAGGACTCTCGGTCTTTTGTTTAACCGCAACGGCCAGAGCCGTGTCTCCTTCGAAAGGGACCTTCCCTGTCACCATTTCATACAGAATGGCTCCTAAAGAATAGATGTCCGAACGTTGATCCGTATCCTTTCCTTCGACCTGTTCCGGAGACATGTATTCGGGAGTGCCGATTATCACTCCCGCGCCCGTGATACCTTTCTCTTTGAGGGACCGGGCTATGCCGAAATCCATGATCCGGACAATTCCCTCCCTGTCGATCATGATGTTGCTGGGCTTCAAGTCCCGATGGATAACGCCTAATTTGTGCGCCTCTGCCAATCCCTCGCAAACCTGCTTGGCCACAGAAACAGCGGTCCCGATCCCCAATTGGCCGCTCATCCGGATCATATTCCTGAGATTCTCGCCCTCGACATATTCCATCGTAATGTAATAGGCCCCATCCTCTTTGTTGAGGTCATACATCTGGCAGACATTTTTGTGCCTGATCTTGCGGGCGAATTTCAATTCGTTCTGGAAACGCTCGATCGTGTGTTTATCCGTCGAGATCTCCGGTTTTACGAGTTTTATTGCAACCTTTTCGTTGATGTCGAGATCGTTGGCTTTGTAGACTTTGCCCATTCCGCCTTTACCGAGCTCTTCGATGATCTGATAACGCCTCGCGAAGGTCGAGCCCGTTGTGAGCTCTTCTCTGGGTGCTTCAATGGTCTGGGTGGGGAAGGCAATTTTATCAGATACCGGCAACTGCGTTCCGCAATCGCCGCAAAAGCGCTGTGTTTCCGGATTTTCAGCCTGGCACTTCGGACACTTCACCGACATTAATTCCCCTCTGTTTAATCGATGAAAATATTATCAATATCATTGCATAGAGTCAATCGAACTCAAAGAATTATTTATTCGGCCGCGCGATGGCTCATAAAATAATCAGAGTGTTCCAGATTGTATCACGCTGTCATCTAAAAAGGACAGAGCAAAGCACACAATCTCATTGTGATCCCTGATAGTCTCACTGGCACAATTATTGCTGTCCATTATTGAGGTGGATGGGCGGGAGGAATTCACTAAGGGAGAGTCTGATGAAAAAGTTTATGGCGTTTTTCATTGTCCTTGCATTTCTATCCTGCACACAACAAATCATCAATCAGGACACGACTTTTCTGGACAACCACACGTTCGAGGAAGTGTGGGAGGCATCGGTAAGGGCCGTCAAGGATATCGATTTTACGATAGACAGCATGGACAAAGAGACAGGATTCATCTCGGCTGAGAGCGGCAGGCGTGTTTTCGAGAGCAAACCCCCGCGTCTATCGATTATGATCACAGAGATGGATAACAAAGTGAGTGTTGACTGCCGGGTTCTGCAGAAAGAATTTATCGACCTGGGAGGTCACGGAAAAAAGACTGTCAGGAATTTTATGACCGCTTTGAACATGAATCTCAACAGATAATTTCGAATTTATGGCTTGATTTCTCGTATGGCATTCTATCTCTTCGCTCTGTTCAATAGACTTCAATAATGCTTCCACCAAAAAAAAAGGCACTGCCTCAAGGTCGAGACAGTGCCCTAAAAGTCTTAGTAATAGCGAGCTAAATGACAGTAACTTTTGCGGCCGCGGGACCTTTGGGTCCCTGCTCGATCTCAAAAGTCACTTTGTCGCCTTCATTGAGAGACTTGAAGCCGGTTGAATTGATCGCTGAATGATGAACGAACACATCCGGACCGTCTTCCTGCTCGATGAAGCCGTAGCCCTTGCTGCTGTTGAACCATTTTACAGTTCCACTAGGCATAGTGACATACTCCTTTACTAAATTTTCAACGTCCCAAACTGAGGAATGCCACTTTTACCAAAGGGGAACTTTCCTTCAGATAGGTACTAGCCTGTCTAATAACAATTGACAGACCTTAATTGATCAGCAATTTTATACCATATTTCGGATAAAAAATCTAGTCCAATCTTCTAATCGCTCCTGGATTTGAAATTTTTTGAGTTCATAAAATCAAGCTTTTTTGAATCGTCGATCTCATAAAAACAAGCGGAAGCTACCGAGCCGGTAACGCCGCGTTTCCGGTTTGTATCTCTTGAGCTTCCTAATCTTTTTTCGAAAATTGGGTTGTTCTCTTAGCTGAGGATTAACACACCTCTTCTCATTTTTGGTGTTATTGTCTGATTTTGGGATAAAGAATTGACCCTTTATTTGCAGGTGGGTAATATGGAAGAGCAAATTTTTAAGGAGAAAGTATTCGTGTTTGTTAAAAAGGAGGAAAACCTATGACCGGGAAAAAGACGATATTGCTTTCGGTTATTCTGATAGGAGTATTCGCCTTCAATTCCTTTGGCCAAGATGCTGCGGAAAACAGGGCCATTGCGAACATGATCCGTGCTGATAAATTCGATTTTGTCCTGCCGAATGCGATGAGAAACAACAACATCGACATGTGGATCATCATCGACAAAGGACGCGGAACAGAACCTCTCTTCAGGGACTTCGGTTTTGCAACAAGCAACGGCAATGGGATCTTTATTTTTACAGACCGCGGTGAGAAACGGATCGAAAGGGCAATCCTGGGTGGAGAACCCGAAATGCTTGTGGAAAGCAAAACATATGATATATTCGATAGAATCAGCAACCTAGGGTCTTTTGTCAAAGAACGTAATCCGCAAAGGATCGGTATCAATATATCGACGGCGACAGAACTCTGGCCGCCGGAAGGGCGTCACCTCAGCGATGGCCTTTCCCACACGGATTACATCAACCTCAAAAAAGCCCTGGGACAACCGTATGCCTCCCGGTTGGTGTCTGCGGAGAAACTCATTTCAGATTTCCGGTCGCAACGTGTGGCTGGTGAGATCATCGAATTTGCGCAGATCGCCAACATTACCCGAAGATTGATCGAACGGGCTTTATCGAATGAAGTCATAACTCCCGGCAAAACCACGATGAACGATGTGTGCCGGTGGCTGGAGGAACAGCAAAAAGCCCACGGCGTCGAGAGAGGCTGGCACCCTACAGTCTTTCTCAGCCCTCCAGACGGAATTGAGATCGCCAACACGGATCATGTCATCCAGCGCGGAGATGTCCTTCAGATAGATTACGGTCTCGGGCAGAACAATTTCTTCACGGACTTGAAACGATTTTCCTATGTCTTGAAGGGGGGTGAAACTGAAATCCCCGATTGGGTTCGGAAAGCGTTCGATAATTCGCGTATCATTCGTGAGTTAATCAGAGAGAATGTTCGCTCGGGGAAAACCGGCCGGGAGCAGCTGGATAATCTCAAGCGCCTCGTTGAAGAATCCGGATTTGTCTACACCGAGGAGGAACATCCCAGCGATGTCGAAGGCATAGAAGTCAATATCGGAATGCACTCAGCCGGCAATCTCGGGCATGATGTGGGCGGGTCTCTCTTTGAGATATTCCCTTTGCGCACGACCTATGAGATCCGACCCAACAGTTTGATCGCCTTCGAGTTCATCGTATTCACACCCGCAGAGGAATGGGGCGGTAACAAGGTCCCGGTCTGTATCGAAGAGAACGCTCTGATCACAGATCGAGGCATCGAGTGGATCCATCCTCCCCAGGAAAAGGTGTTAGTGATCCGGTAGAAAAAGAATATAAGTAGAAACAAATGATTGGATTCTGGCCTAAAAAAAAACTTGCTAAATTCCCTGTTATACTTATCTGTATATGTCTAATAAGTATTGCCTGTTCTTCCGATCCGGATGATCGGGATAAGCCGACTGATAAAAACCCCGGAATCCCCATACGCGTCGATTCTCGCATAGAGCTTTTCAGCACGATCCACAGATTGGCAGGCACCAACCAGTACGTCAGCAATGATCTCCCGGGATATATTCAGGACGTCGAAGAGTACTTCGCTCCATTCCGAAATCTCGGGGCTGTTAAACTGGCCATCGCACTTCGTAAGTCCCATAATCTCGACGGCAACTCCCCCATGGCGATCGCCGCATATCTTACAGACCCTCCCTCCTTAGATGAACGGGCGCCGCTGATCCCTCCACCCTATGATCTCGATCGGCGATGGACGCCCGATGCGATCTCTATCTTCCTGGATGCTGCCCGGGATTTTGCAAGGAAGACAGATTTTATGTCATTTTTTGACGCCCACCGTCCCTTGTATATCCGTGCAACTCAAAATTTGCGTTTAACACTTGAGAATACGGATTTGATATCCTGGTTCCAGGACTATTTTGGATATCAGCCTGATGACTATGTGATCATTATCGGCCTTCAGAACGGGACCTGTAATTATGGATCGAGTGTTACTTTGGAGGAAGGCCGCAGAGAATTTAACTCGCTTTTGGGCGCGAACCGGCCCGATAAAAGCGGAGCACCACAATATCCAAGCAGCGTGATTCCCATCATAGTCCACGAGTTTTGTCACTCCTACGTCAACCCCCTGATCGACCGGCATGTTGAAAAGTTCCAAAAGGCCGGGATGGCGATATTTCCTCATTTAGAGCAGAAACTAAGACGATGGGGGTACAATCACTGGTATGTAATGGTGTACGAATATGTGGTCCGTGCATGCGTTATTCGCTATGTTCATGCTCAGGAAGGAGAAAAAGCAGCCAGGAATAAGATTTTAGAGGACGAGAGGGCCGGATTTCTCGGTATCGCCGAACTGGTGGAACTTCTGGTTGATTATGAAAACCGGCGTGATGAATATCCTGATATGGAAGCGTTTCTACCCAGGATCATAGCCTATTTTGAACAGTACGCATCTACATTTAAATAGGGCCAGCTTCTCCAATTTATGGCTAGTGCATACCCAGAACAGGATTTCAATAAGCAAATCTTAAGATAAAATTTTCATTCTTGGCCATTATCGCAGAGGAATGTTTCGCTACCGTTAATGGTAAGGCAAGTTCGGGAATGCCGGAGCCAAAATCCAATTTTTCTATAGGCAATCTTGAAATATTTGTGACTAAACACCCTGAGCCCGGATCGAAGGGTCTGAATTTTTCCCATTTCTTTTCGGATATAATTCTTTCCAAACGGGCTAAATATTCGACGAAGGACTGTTTCGACACGGACGGCATTAATTCTCTGATTTGAATGGCGAGGTCCTCAGTTTGCAAATTTTCGGCGTCGTTCTTCTTGAGCTCGATCGTATGCAGCATCAATCCATTTCCGAAAAATTTTCGGCCGTATTCTCTAAGTCTGCTGCGAACGTCTATGGGAATTGTGAGTTCGACGGTTTCTCCAAAAAATTCACTCTGCGCGCTCACAAGCTTTTTCATTGCCATTGCCGATAGCATATCGTTCATGGATACACGCTGATTTTTTGTATCAGAGACTCTTTTTATAAGAGATTGCACTTCCTTTCGGCGAACCTCATCAAATCTGATGCGAAATTCGCTGTCTTGCCGAAAGGATTTGAGCTCGACTCCTTTAAAAGAAAAATCTCTCAACACCGTTCTTCCGTGATGCGGCTTCGATAATATTTTCCTTAAGGACGATTTAGGTGAGAAGGCCGTCGATCGTGACAGCTCAGCAAGTGCTGACAAACAGTAAAAATAACTGTATCCGTCCCCAGCCAGATGATTCATCTTGGGAATCAGGGCTATACCATTGGGAAATCGGATCGCTTTTAAATGGAACAACCTACTTGGGTCCGGTAAGGTGTAAGACGAAAGAAGGTTTAACTGGTCTTTTTCCTTTTTCGGAATGATAAATTCTTGGACAACGGCTTCTTCCTCGTAGCAATCCGATTCATCATACTTCTTAAAAGATATGACTCCGTCTCCATACTCTCCGAATAGAGGCCAAAAATCCGAAGAAAGCTTTCTCAATGCACTCCGGATTCTCTTCAGATTGAATGCCTTTTTGTAATACAAAAGAAATTCTATGGGATAAATTCCATTGGAAAACAACGCATCCACTTGGGAAATATTCAATTCTTTCATAAGCACTTTGCGCGGCTGAGGATAGAATATTCATATGCGGCGGAAGAGTCAAACAAAACATCCCCGACATCGAATATTGATGTCGATTCGATAACGCTAACTTTTGTCTTTTTCCAAAATGATGTATAAATACGGAGTTATGTAAACAAAATAGGAGGTCGAATAATGTCCAGACAATATATGTTTTATGGGATCCTTTGCTTGATTCTGGTTTTCGGCGCCTGTACATCAGAAAAGGCCGGGCCGGAAAAAGCGGCTGTGGAGAAAACTCCTGAAATATCGGAATCTGCAAAAACTCATTTGGGGGATTGTATCCTGGTTTCCCCAACTGGAGAAGCTCCTGACGATCTTTATCAATTGAGCGACATCGTTCCGACAGACGAGTACGAACCATTCACGAAAAAGCTTTCGGTCTATGGTATCACATTGATCGGCAGGGACGATATCTCCGATGAGTTTATGCGCAAGGTCGCCAAAACGATCACAGAGATGTTTCCCCTGGAAGAAGAAGATATCGACCCAGAACTCCAAAAAGAGGTCCTGCGCAATTTGTATAAATATAAAGCCGTGATCCCTTTCTTCTTTGGACATGAACATGACTTCGCTCCGGAGGATGAAGCCGTCTGGGATGTCACAAGAAGCCAGAACAGCATTTGTGACATCATAATGGAGGGCGTTCCCGGCCAGGTGAATGAGGTTGTCGAGCACATCCTTCATTTTGTGACTGACATAGGGCTTCACTACACATTTCCCGATGAGTGGGGAATATCGAAAACATCTAAAGTCTACGATGCGATGCAGGAGGCGATCGACAAAGAATATTACATCATCGAACAATATGCAATGCGGAATGAAGAAGTCAAAAACAGAGTGTTGATCCAGGAATTTGCCTATTGGCTCATCGGTTCTGCCTGGAATTTCCTGGGGCCATATGCCCCAGATGCGGAGTGGAAGATCATCCGCACGAAGTCGGACCTTATGGAAAGGCTCCCCCTATCCTATGAGCTTTTTGAGAGAACTATTCCCAAAGTAATGGCATCACCGAGTACAGCCACCCTCGAGGAGTTAAAAAAATTCGCGGAATCTGATAACTAAGGGATCGTTCTTATCAAGTACAGAGTGTTTTTTATCGAGGGCTTCACTTGAGCAAGCGTACCACTTGGGCATGGCCATTTCTTTGGGCAAAAGTGAGTGCCGTATCTCCATCTACATCTTTGAGGGATGGATCTGCATTGTGCTCGAGCAAGATCTTCACAACCTCGAGCTGCCCCTCGCCAGCCGCGAACATCAGGGCCGTCCATCGTTCTATTCCGTCGACGAGGTTGGGATCGGCCTTCCAATCCAGGAGCAGTTGAACGGTTTCCGGGAATGGCCCGCTGGATGAGTACATGAGTGCCGTCCGTCCCGAGCTGTCGCGGAGGTCGACCTGAGCCCCCTTGCTGAGCAGTAAACGCACGATCTCGGTGTGGCCGTCAAAGGCACCCAGCATAAGCGCTGTCCGTCCCAATTCATCCGCTGTATTGACATCGGCCCCCTTCTCGAGTACAGCCCGCACCTCTTGAATTTGCCCTCTAGCTGCGGCATCCCGGAGGACTGCACTGAGTTCAGCTGACGGGGATTTTTCCGATTTTGACTGAGGCCTGCCCTGCCTCAATGAATCCTGTTTGTCGTTCTCGGATTTACAGCAAGTAAACCATGCCAGGAATAAAAACAGAGTGATAAAAATCGCACCGGTATTGGAAAATTTCCTTTTTTGCATGCCCCGATATTACACGAAGACCTCTCAGCTGTCCAGAGCATGGGAAGAGCCAAGTTAAGCTGTCTGTTTAGATCAAGGGATTATTTTTTTTCTTTTGATCTCTTCCAGCATTTTTTTAGCGTTGGCGTTGTCGGGATTCAACCTCAGGGATCTCTCATAAAATTCGATCGCAGGATCATACTTTTTCATGTTGTAGTAACATTCCGCCAGGCTGTCCCATACATTATAGTCCCTGGGAAACATCATGCTGTTCAGCTCGAAGACTTCGAGTGCCGACTCGAGTTTGCCAGCCTTCATCAATTCATATCCCTTAGAATTCATTCTATTGTTGAGTTCTCCGCCGCTTAGTCCATACCACCACAGCACGTCAGCCTTACGCAAGTTATTAAAATAGGCAAAAGCTGTTTTGGCTCCTTCATCGACGGCGACATCTTCGATAAACCGTATATCCCTGATCCAATCTGACTGCAGCACAGCCTGGCCGAGTAGGATCGTGACATCTTCGTCGAGGAGAAGTCGTTGATCTCTCAATTGCAGGATGCTTTTTGCTGCTTCAGCCAAATAATCGCTTTTGTTGGAGTATCGCTCGAGAATCGACTTTCGGGGATCATTCGTCTGTCTGCGGTCTTCTTCGGTATGTAGCAACGGCCAAACTCGACCGGCATTACGCCTCAATGTATGAGAGAATGAGGGAGAACGCAGGCTCCAACCCATAAATGTGGCTAGCGGCACTGAGATCTCCGGCAGATGTATCCCCGCGATTTCTTTGCCATCTTCATCGACCTGGGGGATTAGGCACACATAACGGGGGCCTGTTTTTGGCGGAACATAATCTGCAATTCCCTTGGAATGCCAGCGAGGTCCAGGATCGAGCCTGAACGGATGATAGAATGATTCCGGGACTCGCAAACCGGGAATGGCGGGGACAACATTGCGATACGCCTCAAGGTCGACCAAAGTACCGTCTGATATCCTAGGGATACGAGACTCTGGTGGTTCGGCACCCTGACTTACCCATAAATCTATAGCCGTCAATAGGGCCCGCCCGATAAAGCCCACACGTGCATCTGTG
>JASFEP010000059.1:0-14895 GCA_050124775.1 Candidatus Aminicenantota bacterium | reverse complement strand
TCCTAATACAGCGTATCTCATAGCCTGAGAAAGGAGAGAATCGCCGCGGGAGAGGATCCCTTCCAGTTCCCTGTCGATCGCTTCCTTTTTTTGGGCTAATCGGAGTTCGGCGCTCATGATCCTTTAAAAAGGGGGTTCTTCATCGCTCCCGGAACCGGGATTTTCCTCGCTTTCGGAATCTCCGTCTTCCTCCGAAAGGGAGAAAGCCTCCTCTTTGACTTTTCCCTGTTCATCCTTCAGCAGGATGGCGATCTTTTTCTCGGCTTTGTCCAATTCTTCCCTCAAAAACCTCGCCAGTTTCACTCCTTTCTCGAAAAGAGCGAGGGATTCATTGAGTGAAAGACCCCCTTCCTCCATTTTTTCCACGATCTTTTCTAATTCCGCCAAAGAATTCTCAAAGCTCTTTTCAGTCATCCCTTTACCTCTTTTTCTGTTGAGTTAAGCGCGATTTGATCGTCTTGTCACGGTCGACCCTTTGCACGATGCAGCTTATCTCCCCTTTCAGAAAACTGACCGCGACTTTATCTTTTTCCCCAACGGCATCGACGTTGCGGATCAGGTCCAGGCTTTCATCCCTCCAACACAGGGTATAGCCTTTCTTGAGAATGCTCAACGGGCTCAAGCTATCCAGAGTGGCAGCAAGCTTTTCCCAGAGTCCCTTTAAATTCTGAATCATTCCACGGATCGTCCCTGAGATTTTTTCTTCATAGAGAACCGTCCGCGATCTCGCCTCGATGATCCATCGACGGATCTCCAGAAGACTCTGTCCGGCAGCGGATTCCAGCTCATCGACCCTCTGGGAAAGGTTGAGCAGCCTCAGCTTGAAATTTTGAAAAGCCTGGTGATGGACGAGGCCGAGGAGGTTGCTTTTTTCTTCCTGAATCAGGTATTGCATGTGGTGTTTCATGCGCTTCTCCAGGTTCTCGATCCATTCCTCGAAGGCCTGTTCTTTCTCGACGACGATCTCTGCAGCCGCAGAAGGAGTGGAGGCCCGGATATCGGCCACAAAATCGGATATGGTAAAATCCACCTCATGTCCCACAGCAGAAATAACGGGAATAGGACACGCGTAAATGGCACGAGCCACGATCTCCTCATTGAAGGCCCAGAGGTCTTCCATGGACCCTCCGCCACGGCCGACGATGACCACATCCACGTCCGGTAGACTGCTCAGACACTCGATCCCTTCCACGATCTCTGCAGCCGCTCCCTCCCCCTGGACTCTGACCGGATAGAGCAGGATATGGAGCCTGGCGAACCTGCGCTCCAGCGTCCGGATGATGTCGACGATGGCAGCTCCTCTGGGGGATGTGACAACGCCTACCTTTTTCGGAAAAAGCGGAAGTGTCTTCTTGACCGAAGGATCAAATAGGCCCTCTTTCTGGAGTTTTTCCCTGAGCTGTTCAAAAGCCAGCTGGAGAGCTCCTTTTCCCTTGGGTTCCACCACATCAACGATGATCTGATATTGCCCCCGTGGCTCATAAACATTGATCTGTCCCTTTGCAATGACCTGAAGCCCGTTCTCCAGCTGAAAGGGTACTTTCTGAGCGGCTGACCTCCAGATGATCCCCCGGAGCTGGCTCGTCTCGTCCTTGAGCGTAAAATACACGTGACCCGAGTGGGCCCGGGTGAGGTCCGAGATCTCACCCTCCACCCAGACCAGAGGAAATGCGCTTTCCAGCTCCTGTTTGATCAGCCTAGTGATCTCTGTGACGGTGTAAATCTTGTCGGTTTGAAGCTGGCTATTTGTTTCTTTCATCGCTCCCTATCAGGCTCTCTCTCTGGATACGTAACGCCTTTCCGGTTCGAACATCAATGTCCACACAGAGGAAGGAAAGGATCATCCCCTCTTTACTGGGCTCAAACCGCTGCGGTCGGGAAGAGAGGAACCTCAATATTGCTTGGTCTCTCTTGATTCCGATCACAGAATTGTACCCTCCCACCATACCTATGTCCGTGATATAGGCCGTTCCTCCAGGCAGGATGCGTTCATCGGCCGTAGGAACATGCGTGTGGGTGCCCACCACTGCAGAAACCTTCCCATCCAGATACCATCCCATGGCCTGCTTCTCCGAAGTGGCTTCGGCATGGAAATCCACTACGATCATCGCAGTGATCCCACGGAGTGTCTCCAGCTCTCGATCGGCCACCTCAAAGGGACAATCGATCGGCTCCATAAAAACACGCCCTTGCAGGTTTAGAATCCCGATCTTCCGGCCTCGATCATCCGAAAACACATAGGTTCCATGACCGGGATTTTGAGGAGGATAATTGGCTGGCCGTAACAGCCGCGGCTCCTTCTTGAGCAACTCGAGGGCCTCTTTTTTATCCCAGATATGATTCCCGGAAGTCAGCACATTGACGCTCTCGAAAAGCTCTTCGGCGATCTTTTCCGTGAGCCCGATCCCTCCAGCCGCGTTTTCTGCGTTTGCGACGATGAGCGATGGATCGTATTTCCTTACCAAAGCCGACAATTGCTCTTTGAGAGCTTTGCGTCCAGGCCGACCTATGACGTCACCGATAAAAAGAACACTGAGCTTATCTGGCATATTCGACAGCTCTCATCTCCCTGATCACAGTGACCTTGATCTGCCCTGGATAATCCAGTTCCTCTTTGATCTTTTCGGCGATCTCTTTGGCCGCCAGGGCAGCCTTCTCATCGGATATTTTCTGGCTTTCGACGATGATCCTGATCTCTCTGCCTGCCTGTAGGGCGAAGGCTTTGGCCACACCCTCATAGGAGTTGGCGATCTCTTCAAGCTTTTCCAGGCGTTTGATGTAAGTCTCCAGGAGCTCCCGCCTTGCACCCGGCCGTGCGGCAGAAAGAGTGTCCGCCGCCTGGACAAGGACCGCTTCGATCGAAGGAAAATCCACATCGCGGTGGTGAGATGCGATAGCCTGGTAAACAGCCTCTTTTTCTCCGTACTTCTTGGTCAGCTCAACGCTCAATTCCGTATGAGTCCCCTCCACATCCCGGTCCACAGCTTTACCGATATCGTGCAGAAGGCCGGCTCTCATTGCCACATTGGGGTCCACGCCCAACTCCTTGGCCATCAGGGCCGCTAAATAGGCCACCTCTTTGGCATGCTGGAGGACATTCTGGCCATAGCTCGTCCTGTATTTCAGCTTGCCCAGGAGCTTGATGAGCTCAGGATGGATGTTCTGAAGCCTGAGCTCGAGTACGACGGATTCTCCCTCCTGCTTGAGTTTTTCCTCCAGTTCGACTCTTACATTCTCCACGACTTCCTCGATACGCGCGGGGTGGATTCTTCCGTCCACGACAAGCTTTTCGATAGCCAGGCGGGCCATTTCACGCCGTATGGGATCAAAGCTTGAGAGAATAACAGCTTCGGGCGTGTCATCGACGATTATGTCCACACCCGTCGCAAGTTCCAGGGCGCGGATGTTGCGCCCTTCCCTTCCGATGATCCGTCCTTTCATGTCGTCGGAGGGAAGGTCTACAACAGAGACCGTGGTTTCGACCACATGTTCTGCCGCGGACCTTTGTATAGCCTGACTTATGATATCCCGTGCGACCATCAGGCCCTTTTCTCTCGTCTCTTCCTCGATCCTTCGGATCGTCTGAACGGCCTCGAGCTTGGCTTCTTCTTCGACCTTTCTCTGTAATTCCTTCTTCGCATCCTCTTGGGATACTCCGGCGATCCGTTCCAGCTCCTCAAGGCCTTTCCGGATCAATCCTTCGTATTTCCTCTCTTTGTCCCCGATCTCCTTTTCGCGGGAATACAGTCTCTGCTCTTTATTCGAGTGCTCTCTCTCTTTTCTCTCCAGGACTTGAAATTTTCTCTCCAGATTCTCTTCCTTCTTGACCAGTCTCCGCTCCATATCATTCAACTTGCGGCGCCGGTCTCTTGTCTGCCGTTCAAAGTCCGCCTTTAAATTGAGATATTTTTCTTTGGCTTCGAGTTTGGATTCTCTCTGAATCTTTTCAGCGTCTTCCTTCGCTTTTGTCAGAATGTCCTGGGCTTCTTGTTGTGCTTTGAGAATGGATTTCGCACCAGAATGTTTCTTGGCCAGCAAAAAAACCAATGCACTGGATACAAGAAACAAAAGTCCCAGTGTTATGATAAAACCTAAATTCACTTTGACCACCTCCTGTTGGGGTCAAAGGAGATGAAAGTAAGGAGGGGTATTAACTCTCATTCAATCCGCTGTTGCGCTAAGAAAAACCCCCGAGAAGGGGCCCTTAGCCAGTTCTCGTTTTTGGGTGTCTCCATTTTTATTCCAAGGAAAACTCTGCCCTTATGTTTCTTCCATTAGCCGTCGATCTATTATGTTCTTTCACTGATTTTATCGAATGCCTTTGAATCTTTCTTTAGGAAAACCTCCAAACCTTCTATTTCACTCTCCATATGCCCTATGACCTCGTTGAGTTGATCCAGTTTCTTCTGGGATAAGAAAAACTCATCTGCAATATTCAGTGCGGCCAAAACCGCTATCTTTAAAGAATCGACAGATTTTGATTTCACAGCAACTTCTCGCATTTTTTGATCAACGTACGAAGTCAAGTGACTTATGTACTTCTCATCCTCTTCTCCTTTGACTTTTATTCTATATTTCTGTCTGTAAATCTCTATCTCGATAATTTTATCAATCATAATCCGAGTTGGTCGATTTGGTTAATTAAAGTCTCGATCTTTTCCTTTATGACCTCCCTTTCGTTTTCATACTTTTTCAAACTTGCATCGAGCTTATCCGCCAATTTCTCTTTATCCAAAAGGGCTTTGTTGCTCGATCTCAACTCTTTTATCTGCTGTTTGAGCTTCTCGTTCTCTGCAACCAAACTATTCAAATAATCGACAACTTGGGAAATTTTTCCCTCCAGAATTTTAATCCTTTCAAGTTCACTTGTCAATTTTCCCCTCCTTCCCTCAGCTGGAACCCGTACTTGCTGGATAAGGCTTTGATGATCTTTTCTTGAGAAGCGTCCACTTCCTCTGCAAGCAATGTCCTCTGAGGGTGATGGTACAAAAACCGGAACGATAAACTTACCTTCCCCTTGGGGATCGATTCACCGGCAAACCGGTCATACAGTTCGAATCTCTCCAAATTGGGAATGGAAAGTTCCTCCAATGTCTCTTTAATATTCTGGTAGCTGATATTCCTGTCAGCGATAAAGGAAATATCCCTGACAACTTTTGGGTATCTGATGACAGGGATGTATTCAAAGGGCCTCGGCTGTGTTTGGAATACTCCATCGAGGTCCAGTTCCGCGGCCCATACGGTTTCCTTAATAGAAAAAGAGCTGCAGATGTCTTTACGCACAGTTCCGATACAGCCGACTTTTTTTCCTTTTAGAAGAATCGAAAGCGCGCTCTCCTTTTCGAGAGAAGGGTGATGCCCGTTCGAACAAACGATAGGCTCATATCTCAGTAAAGAGAAGACCGACTCACAAGCACCCTTGAGATAAAAAAAGTTCGTTTGGGCGCGCTCTTTCTGCCAGTTGTTCGTCCCGAGCCATCCCACCGTAACTATTCCCAGGGATAACCGTTCAGAACAGGAATTATTGTCCCAAAAATAGATATTCCCAACCTCGAATATGTGGATTCCATCGGCATCTCTGTTCAGGTTCCACACAACGGTCTCGAGCAATCCCTCGAGAAGAGTCGTTCTCAGAAGTGAAGCCTTGGTGGAAATGGGATTCCTGATCGAAATGGCCTTCCGCCCACTCTGGAATTTCTCTTCGTTTGCGGGATCGGCAAAACTGTAATTCACCACTTCATCGAATCCACAGCGAAGGAGGGCCTGGCGAGCTCTCCGGATTTGTCTCTCTTTGGGATCCGGGGGAGGTTCCATCGCTGTAAGCGGGGGAAATTGAGAGGGGATGTTCTCGTATCCGTAAAACCTTGCGACTTCTTCGATACAATCGGCCTCACGCTCTATATCGATCCTGAAAAAAGGGACTTGAACCTGCCATACACCCTGTTGCTTCTTTGTCAAGACGAACTCTAGTTTGTTGAGGGTCTCGACGATAAAAGTTTTCTTAATTTCCACACCCAGGAGTTCGCTGACGCGGCGATGGCGGAGCATCACTGTCTTCTTTTTTCTGGGTTTGGGATAGACATCCACAACTCCCTTGGTGGATTTCCCGCCAAATTCTGTGAGCAAAGATGCAGCCATCAGCGCAGCTTTCGGCGGAAATGATATATCAGAGCCCCTCTCGAACCTGTAGCTGGCGTCTGTCTGAAGGCCTGTCTTCTTGCCGGTTTTCCTTATGGATATGGGATCAAAATGCGCACACTCGATGAGGATTTCTCTGGTCTTGTCTGAGACGGCCGAGTTTTCTCCACCGATTACACCCGCAAGAGCGACAGGTTTCTGCTCATCCGCGATGACAAGCATATCAGGAGAAAGGACGATATCGTCTCCCTCGAGGCTGCGAAAAGGTTCTTCCTTTTTGGCTTTGCGGACTATGATCTTTCTTCCTTTCAGCTTGGAAAGGTCGAACATGTGGATGGGCTGGGCGGTCGCAAACAGGATATAGTTGGAAATGTCCACGACATTATTGATGGGGCTCAATCCCATAGCCTCGATCTTTTCTTTCAACCATTCCGGAGAAGGGCCGACATGAACGCCCTTCACGACGATGCCACAGTAACGCGGACAGAGGTCATCATCGTATATCTCGATATCGACGTTATCGGCGGAGGTCTCATCCAATTCGATGAGGGGCCAATCCTGTTCTTTCAGGGGGATGTCAAGAGCTGCGGCCAGCTCTCGAGCCACACCCACGTGTCCGAGCGTATCCGGCCTGTTGGCATATGTTTCCAGCTCAAGAATCACATCTCCCTTCCGTTCCTCCCAGGAATCGACGAGCATTCCGATGCTATTCAAAGTCTCTATCAACCGAGCGGTAGAGACCTCCACATCGATGAACTTTTTGAGCCAGTTGACACTTATTCTCATTTTTGTAAAAACTGCCTTATAAATCTCAGATCATTCTCGTAAAAATATCTCAGGTCGGGGATCTGATACAAAAACATAGCCGCCCGGTCTATGCCCAAACCGAAGGCGAAACCGGAGTACTCTTCAGGGTCGATATTCACATTCTTCAAAACCTGAGGGTCGACCATTCCGGACCCCAGAAGCTCGATCCATCCCCCACCCCCACAGACACGGCAAGCACTGTCCTCTCCGTTGCACACCGTGCATCCGATATCGACTTCCGCCGATGGTTCGGTGAAGGGGAAAAAACTGGGCCGGAACCTGATCTTTGTCTTCTCATGGAAGAGGACCTTGAGGAAACTCTCCAGTGTCCCCTTCAGGTGGGCAAATGTGATCCCTCTGTCAACGACCAGCCCTTCCACTTGGAAGAACATGGGCAGATGGGTGGGGTCGGGTGACTCCTTACGAAAAACCTTGCCGGGTGTGATGACACGGATTGGCGGTTTTCTCTTTTCCATGACACGGATCTGAACGGGGGACGTGTGTGTACGGAGGAGATAATCATCGTTGATGTAGAGTGTGTCCCAATCATCGCGCGCAGGGTGATGTGGAGGGAAATTGAGCGCCTCAAAATTATAAAAATCGGTTTCGATCTCCGGTCCGTGTTCGATTGAAAAACCCATACGCAAAAAAATCTTCTCTATCTCTTGCTGAATGATGAGGATGGGATGGGGCGCGCCGATATAACGTGTTTCGCCTGGCAGTGTGAGATCTAAAGCTTCTCTAGTTTCGTCGGGTCCGCTGAGCTTGACCTGAAGCACCTGGAGATTGTTCATTACATATTCTTTGAGGGCATTGATTGTTTTCCCCGCTTCCGGCTTTTCTTCGGGTGCGAGGGATTTCATCTCCCTGAAGAGTGCACTCACCAATCCCCGACTTCGACTCAAGAACAGGTTGCGCACTTCCAGGAGGGATTTTTCATCTGTTACACCCCCGATCGCCTCATCGAATCGCTTTTGAAGCTGTTCGATCTTATCTTTCAACCCGCTCATTGGACGTGTGTTGAACTCAAGCTTTCGCCTCTTTGACCCTCTGGACCAGCTCGAAGAAAGTCTTCGGGGAATTGACCGCCAGATCTGCCAGAATCTTTCTGTCGAGTTCGATATCGAGCTGTTTCAAGCCATGCATAAAACGGTTGTACGAGATACCGTTGTTCTCGGCTGCCGCTTTGATACGGATGATCCAGAGCCTCCGAAAATCCCTCTTTCGTGTTCTTCTGTCTCTGTAGGAGTACTGAAGGGCGCGTTCGACAGCTTCTTTCGCCGTCCTGTAGTTTCGACTCCTCGCACCCCAATATCCCTTTGCTTGTTTCAGTATTTCCGATCGTCTTTTTCTTTTTTTCGTTCCTCTTTTTACTCTAGGCATCGTGCTCTCCTTCTATAGAAGCCAGTATCAATACGAATCCTTGCCGGCAAAGCCAATCGAATGGCCTTTCCCGAAAATGGAGGGCTTAGCTAAAACTCGTATGGCAGCATATCTTTGATCCTGCTGCGGTCGGCTGGACTGACAAGGTCTTTTTGTCCCAACTTTCTCTTTCTCTTTGCTGACTTCTTTGTCAATATATGGCTTTTGTTCGCTTTATTGTGTATGACCTTCTTTTTTCCCGTTATCTTGAACCTTTTCTTTGCTCCCTTGTGTGTCTTTAGTTTTGGCATCTTTGTCTCCTGACTTTGTCGGGCTCAACATGGTAGAGACAGCCCAGGGCTGTCTCCGCACAGATCCATCCTGCATTCCCAGTTCCTCCACATCTGCAAACACTCTATCCAAAATGCCATCAGCCAGCTCTGGCTTTGCTTTTTCCCTTCCTCTGAGCATCACGGTGATCTTGACTTTATTGCCATCCGTCAGAAACCTTTTCACATGGCGGATCTTGAAATTGTAGTCGTGAATGCTGATTTTGGGCCTGAATTTGATCTCTTTCACCTGGATCTGTTTCTGATGTTTTTTCGCTTCTTGAGCCTTTTTATGCAATTCGTAAAGAAATTTTCCATAATCCATAACGCGACATACTGGCGGATTGGCTTGCGGTGCGACCTCGACCAGATCCAAACCCCGATCTTGAGCGATAGCGATGGCCTCGGACAGAGATTTAACGCCTATCTGTTCCTTGTTCTCATCGATGATTCTGACTTCCTTTGCTCTGATCATTTCGTTTATCCTATGGGGTTTTTCCTTCCTTCGACCAGGATAATATGTGCGCCTTCTGATGACTAGCCTCCTTTAAAGTTCGGTTTTCAATGACTTATTTTTAATCAATTCCCAAGTTTTTTCAAGAAATTCGTTCACATCCATCTGCCCCAGATCCCCCAGCCCATGAATCCGCACAGATACCATTTTCTGCTCGACCTCTCTATCCCCGACGATAAGAATAAGGGGGACTTTGTGTGTTTCTGCGTCCCGGACCTTGTACCCCATCTTTTCCCTGCGGCTGTCGACCTCGACGCGCATTCCTTCGTCCATGAACCTTCGGAACAACGCCTCGGCGTAGTCATTGTGTCGGTCGGCAATGGGAATGATCTTCACCTGGACCGGGGCTAGCCAGAGCGGAAAGTTCCCGTTATAGTGCTCGATCAGGATGCCGAAAAACCTCTCCAGGGATCCCAAAAGTGCCCTGTGGATCATGAAAGGCCTGTGAAATTTGCCATCCTCACCCACGTAGTTAAGGTCGAACCGCTCCGAGAGGTTGAAATCGAGCTGGATCGTCGTGCACTGCCAGGAGCGCCCGAGGGCATCCCGAATCTTGATGTCGATCTTGGGCCCGTAAAAAACACCCGCCCCTTCGTCGATGGCGTATTCCAGGCTCTCTTCTTCCATGGCCTTCTTCAGGGCGTCGGTGGCCTTTTCCCAATCACCCATAGCTCCGCAGTATTTCTCCGGACAAGTGGAGAGATACACATCGTATTCGTCAAAACCGTAAGTCGTCAGAAACTTGATGGCCAGGGCGATGGTGCTCCTTATCTCCTCCTCCAGCTGGTCGTGCCGGCAAAAAATGTGGGCGTCATCCTGGGTGAAACCTCTGACCCTCATCAACCCGTGGAGCACTCCGCTCCGTTCATAGCGGTAGACCGTTCCGAGTTCCGCCCATCGCAAAGGAAGTTCTCGATAACTCCGCTGCCGGGTGTTATAAACCATGATGTGAAAGGGGCAGTTCATCGGCTTCAACTGGTACTGGATGTCCTCTTTCTCGAAGGCCGGGTACAGGGCATCGTAAAACTCCGTGTGTCCGCTCGTCCGCCACACATCCAGCTTGGCCACATGGGGAGAATAAATCAACTCATATCCCGCTTTCCGGTGCTCCTCCCGCCAGTGATCCTCGATCACGGTACGGATCGCCGATCCTTTGGGATGCCAGAGGATCAGGCCACCCCCCAGCTGGTCGTTGAAGCTGTAGAGATCGAGCTCCGGACCCAGCTTCCTGTGATCGCGTTTCTTTGCTTCCTCAAGCATCAGAAGATAGTCATCCAGCTCTTTCTCGGTGAAAAACACGGTTCCGTAAATTCGCTGGAGTTGCTGACCCTTCTCGTCGCCCTTCCAGTAGGCCCCCGATGCGGACAGGATTTTGAAGTGTTTGATGTATCCCGTAGAGGGCACATGAGGGCCGAGGCAGAAGTCGATGAATCCCTCCTGTCCGTAGGCGCTTACTTCTTCACCGGCTTTTTCCTGAATGAGCTCCACTTTGAGTTCCTGTCCCAATTCATGGAAACGGGCGATCGCTTCTTCTTTGGAGAGATACTGCCTTTTTATGGGCAGATCCTCTTGAGAGAGCTCTCTCATCCGGCTTTCTATCTTCTCCAAATCTTCCGGCGTGAAGGGAGTCTCCCGGAGAAAGTCGTAGTAAAATCCGTTCTCCACCGCAGGGCCTATTCCTGTTTGAGTCCCGGGGAAAAGATCGAGCACAGCATGGGCAAGGAGATGGGCGGCACTGTGCCTGAGAACATCCAAGGCCTCATCGCTCCCCTCATATACAGGTTGCACTTCCATATCGCTGTCCAGTGGGGTGTCCAGGTCCAACATCTGGCCGTTGACCCTGGCAAAGAGGGGTTTTTGGGGGAGTTCCAGTCTGGAAAATAATTCAGACAGAGAAGTCCCCTTTCTCACGGAGTGCGCAGACTCGTCGACCTTGATCTTTACTTCTTCGCTCATAACAGTAAGATGTATTCAAAAGACGGGCAAAGGTTCTTTGCTGGTCCCTCAGAATACCGATCCATAAAAAATGGTAGGCGCGGAGGGGATCGAACCCTCGACTTCTTCCGCGTCAAGGAAGCACTCTTCCACTGAGCTACGCGCCTACGCTTTTACAAGCCTATATATATTAATGATTTAGTCCTTTACTGTCAATACTCCCTCCCGATATCGCGGCATCGATTCTATCTAATCGAAGTCTAACAAATAAACATATTTTGATCCGCGGCACCGCTATCGATTAACGGTTTGAGCGCAAAGGTTTATACTCCCTTCATCAGAATGGATCGGGAATCCAATCAGCGAAAGAATCGATGAAAAAATTTATCACTCTCCATGGTATAGCTCGTATTTTCATTATTCTACATATAGAAATCCCTGTATATTTGGATTCAAATAAGCTTAACCAAAAAACTGCCCCGAATCAGGATTACCCAAGGACAACACACAAAAAGACAGGGTTGACTGCAAAGGTCGATTTTGGACGGATCCCCCTGTATTTTATCCCCAACAAAGGGCAAGTGGATCCCAAGGCGCTTTTTTATGCAAAAACACAGAATTACACCCTCTGGTTGATAAAAGATGGATTGATTTTCGATCACACAATTGGAGAAGGTATCGAGAATCCATGGGCCTACATGAATCCAAAAAGTGATCTTGAGACGATGCGTTTAAAACGCGATTTGTCGCGTCTTCATTTTGTCGGCTGTAATACCGACACAGAAGTCGTGCCCACCAAAATGTGTGAATACAGAGTGAATTACTTCAAGGGGAAGAATCCTGGGAACTGGGTAAATAATATCCCTACTTCACAAGGCGTTCTCTATAAAAACTTGTACGATCAGATGGATTTGAAAGTATACGGAAATGGCACCCGATTGGAGTACGACTGGATTGTAAGACCAGGGGGGAATCCCGATGAGATCAAAATGGAATTCAATTCTACAAAATCATGCGCGTTGAATGAGGAAGGGGATCTACTAGTAATCACAGAGACGCAAAAAATCGTCCATAAAAAGCCTCAAGCGTACCAGACGATCGGTGAAGAAAAAAAGGAAGTCGCGGCATCTCTTTTTGAGATCTCCAAAAACAGATTCGGCTTTGTCATCGATGACAATGATCCAGGATGCACACTTGTCATCGATCCCATTGTCTTGGTTTATTCTACATTCCTAGGGGGAAAGGCAAAGGAATATGGTTTTGCGATTGCCGTTGACAGCGCTGGGTATGCCTATGTGATAGGAGAAACGACATCGTCATCCTTCCCGACAACTCCTGGCGGCGAAGAGGACTCATTTCTGATAAAATTGGATGCATCAGGGACATCGCTTCTGTATTCCAATTATCTTGGTGGAGAATCCATAGATTCTGGCGAAGGGATCGCTGTCGATGGCGAAGGCTCTGTGTACATCGCAGGAACCACATACAGCGAAAATTTTTCCACCAAAAATGCTTATGAAGATACATATATCGGAGGACTGACAGATTGCTTTGTGGCCAAGTTCGAGGATTCTGAGGATACGATACCCGCGGAAATATCGATAACGAATCCCAATGAAGGAGATGTGGTCAGTCGATCCGTGAGTGTTGAAGCTCAAGCATTTGACAATCACTATGTTCTCACAGTTGATTTCTATATCGATAACGTTTTAATATCCACAGATTCAACCAAGCCTTATGGATTTTCTTGGGAGACACTGCATTATAACAACGGCCCGCACCGGATTTCTACAGTGGCCTTCGACACAACAGGTAACAGTTCCAACGATGCTGTAAATGTCATGGTCAACGATTTGAAAACAAACCCATGGTGGGATATTCCGAGAAAACCGGAGCAAAGAAAGATTCCTGATCCATTACTTTTTCTTGCCGGGATCTTTCTTTGACCCTCTAGACGGGCCTTTTTTGGGAAAAGGGGGTTTAGACCGTCGCGTCTTTTGCCAGGCAGGCTTCTGACGCCTGTTTATCTGTCTGGGCATTGCTCAATTTTTCTCATTCAAAGGATAGAAATCGTCCATAGAATTTATAAATATACGATCTCGGCGTCGAGGGAAACAGGATCAAGCAAAGCGACAGAATTTTTCCCGGTCAGCCATCCTCCGGTTTCCCCGGGATTGAGCACCGTAATTCCATTGCTCATCCTGACATCCGGTTTATGGGTGTGGCCGTAGATCACGGCATCGTATTTCCCACTGCGGATGTGTTTTTCGTTGGCGAATTGCGTGTGGGTCAGCAAGATATTTCTATCCGCATGCGAAAAGACAAAAGGTTCCTCTTCGATCTCGCCAAGAGATACAAAAACCTTTTTCAGGCCTTTTTTTTCACCGTCGCAGTTCCCGAAGACGGCCTTTACGGTACAGGACAGCTGACCCATCTCTCGAGCGGCGAAGGGGGCGATAAAATCCCCGGCGTGGAGCACCAGCTCGCACTGCGAACTGTTGAAAAAGCGGACTGCTTTTTTAATCGCATCCACATTGTCATGCGAATCGGACATCACACCAATCATATTTTTTGACCTTCAGTCGATTCTAGCTCTCTCACTCATTTTAAATGCCCGAACTGCGAATGTCCACTTCCAAGTGCAAGAGTCCCCAGAGCAGTGAATGATATCAGATTGTCCTCATTGTGTGGTGGAGAAAACCGTGAGAAGGGCTGAGCGGGCATAGTCCATCTCCCTGGAGGAGATGAGGGCGGAAGCCCCCACGTCCGAGTGAAGTTTCCTCGCTGGGGAAACTGAGAGTGTTTTCGAACCACCTTTGAGGGCACTCTGACATCATTCATCAAGTTTTTTGATGTGCACACAGTCCATGCATGAATATTGCATATTCAAGGGGGGTGTATTATACTAGCTTTTTATTTTTTAGGAGTAAGGATCTGTAATGAAACGAAAAATCGCCGTGATCGCTTTCGGAGGAAACGCCATCCTCCCCAAAGAACAGAAAGGCCTGCAAAAGGAACAGATGAACAATGCCAAAAAAGCGGCAGGCCTGATGATCCATGTGGTGAAAAAAGGATACGACCTCATCATCGTTCACGGGAACGGCCCACAGGTCGGGAATCTCCTCATCCAAATGGAGGAGGCTGTTAACAAAATCCCGCCCTTCACGCTGGAAGTCTGTGACGCCATGACCGAGGGGAGTATGGGTTTCATGCTGGAACAGGCCATCATCAACGAGCTCAGGAAAAACTCCGTGGACAAAGAGGTCGCCACTCTGATCACACAGGTCATCGTCGACAGGAACGATCCAGCTTTCGAAAACCCGACCAAGCCTGTCGGTCCTTTTTACTCCCAATACAGGGCTCAGATGCTCATGCGCGAGAAGAAATGGTCCATGACCGAAGATGCCGGGCGGGGATTCCGCAAGGTGGTTCCCTCGCCCAAACCCATCGATATCGTTCCGAAAAGGGTGCTTCACGACCTGGTCCATTCGGGAAAGATCGTCATCGCTGCGGGCGGAGGGGGCATCCCCATCATCATCAACGGCAGAGGCCTATTCCAAGGCGTGGAGGCGGTTATCGACAAGGATTATGCTTCCAGCCTGATCGCTAGAGAGATCAAGGCAGATCTGTTCGTCATTTTGACCAATGTCAACCGGGTGAGCTTGAATTTCGGACAGCCCGACGAGACGCCCATCCCGGTAATGACCATCGAAGAGGCCAAAAAGCACTATGACGAAGGGCAATTTCCTCCCGGATCCATGGGTCCCAAAATAAAGGCGGCCATCGAGGACATCCAGGGTGGAGGGAAAG
>JASFEP010000058.1:0-15009 GCA_050124775.1 Candidatus Aminicenantota bacterium | reverse complement strand
AAGAGACCTCCAGAGAAGCTAGAGTGGAGATCGAGTTTCCCAATCCGGAGGGGCTCTTCAAACCTGGAATGTTCGTCAACGTACAGATCGAGTTCGCCGCCCATGAAAATGCAACAGTGGTCCCGGTGAGTTCGGTTGTCAAGCGGAATAACCAACAGGGCATCTTTCTCGTCGACACAGAAAACAAAGTGGCACAGTTTATGACTGTTGAGGTGGGAATTTCTAACAGTGAATTCGCAGAGATTATCGCACCACCCTCTTTATCCGGATATGTGGTGATCTTGGGTCAACACCTTCTGGCCCATGGAAGCCCTGTCATCCTGCCCGAATCCTCCCCACTCAAGGAGACCGACACGAAGAAAACAGGAGAAGCGAAATGAAGCTGTCGCAATTCTCTGTGCACCATCCGATCTTCACAGTCATGACCTTTTTGATCGTGATCATTCTCGGCTTTGTGGCCTTCACCCGTCTTCCCATCGACCTGATGCCGGATATCACCTACCCCACTCTCAGTGTCTCCACATCCTACGGAAATGCGAGCCCCGAAGAAATGGAAGAGCTGATAACCCGGCCTATCGAGGAAGCACTGGCTGCAGTTCCTGGTGTGGACGAGATATCTTCCACCTCTTCCGAAGGACGAAGCAGTGTGCGTGTGTCCTTTGACTGGGGGACTGACCTGGAAGAAGCAGCGAACGATATTCGAGACAGATTGGACCGGATCATTCCCTCGCTTCCTGAAGAGGTCGAACGTCCGCGGCTGCGGAAATTCGACCCTTCCAGCTTCCCCATCCTCATTCTCGGAGCCTCGGCCGATCTTGATCCTATCCAAACGAGACGTCTCATCGATGATCAGATCAAGTACCGGATAGAGCGGGTGCCCGGAGTCGCTTCTCTCGATATATGGGGAGGTCTCGAAAGGGAAATTCATGTCAACCTTTACCCGGATAAGATCAAGGCCCTCGGATTGCCTCTGGATTTGATCCTGAACAAAATACGGTCCGAAAACGTGGATGTGCCAGCAGGAACCATCGAGCGGGGAAACTTCGAGGTCCTCATTCGTACACCGGGTGTTTACACCAGCCTCGATGAGATCCGCGACACTGTGATCGCTATCAGGGATGGAGTTCCGATCCAAGTCAAAGAGATCGCTTCCGTCGAGGATTCTTGGCAAAAGATCAGACGGATCGTGCGCGTGAACGGAAAACCGGGGGTTCGGCTCTCTATCAGTAAACAGTCCGGAAAGAATACGGTAGAGGTCGCCCAGGCTGTTTTGAAAGAAATAGAAAACGTCCACCAAGACATCCCTCAAATCAGGCTCACTCCCATTATCGATTCATCGGAATACATCCAGAGTTCTATCTCGAACGTCGGAAGAGCGGCCCTCTATGGAGGACTGTTGGCTGTCGTGGTGCTGCTTTTTTTCTTGAGGAACCTCCGGAGCACGACCGTCATAGCCACAGCGATCCCCATTTCGATCATCGCCACATTTTCGCTGATCTACTTCGGCGGATTTACTTTGAACATCATGACGCTGGGAGGTCTCGCACTGGGAATAGGAATGCTTGTGGATAACGCCATCGTTGTTCTCGAAAATATATACAGACTTCAGGAAGGGGGAGAAAGCCCATTAAAGGCGGCCATCAACGGAACTGGGGAGGTTACATCCGCCATAATAGCCAGTACATTAACGACTCTCGCTGTATTTCTCCCGCTCATTTTCCTCAGAGGGATGACCGGGATCATGTTCAAACAGCTCTCCTATGTCATCGCCTTTTCGCTTTTCTGCTCCTTGGTCGTTGCCTTGACGCTCGTTCCCATGTTATCGAGCAAGGTCCTCCGAGTCACAAAGATCGACAATCCGACAAAACAATCTACAAGATCGAAACTGTTTAGCGTAACCGGCCAATTTTTCATCAACCTTGAAAACAAATACAAAGAACTCCTCCACTATGCATTGGACCACCGCATCATAGTGCTTGGAACAGCCGTGTTGCTTTTCACAGGATGTCTTTTCCTCGCACGGCTAGTGGGAAGCGAATTCATGCCTTCCGCAGATGAAGGAGAAGTCCGGGTCAGCGGAGAGATGGAAGTGGGTACCCGTCTCGGAGTTCTGGATGAGAAGTTTAAAACAGTTGCCGCAATCTTACAAAAGGAAGTCCCCGAGATCGAAAGTGTGGTGGAAAGTATAGGCGGTTCTGGCTTCCGTGCCTCCGGCTCGCACGTGGGAGAATTCAGAATCTCTCTCGTGCCCCAATCTCAGCGTTCAAGGTCCAGCGAAGAAATCGCTTCCGTGCTCCGTCGAAAACTCTCTGGCATACCAGGCTTGATCACACGTATCCGGTCGGGCCAGGGATTTTTCCTCCTGAGAATGGGGCAGAGCGGTGGAGACCGCGTCCAGATCGAGGTTAGAGGATACGATCTGGAAATTGGCGATGCACTCGCGAAACAAGTCCAGTCTTTGGTCGAAGACGTCGAGGGCATTACAGACGCTCGATTAAGCCGCGAGATTGGAACACCAGAGGAGATCATTCTCATAAACCGACAAAAAGCTGCCGATATGAAGCTTACGGTCTCTCAAATCGCCAACACTTTACAGACATTCCTCACAGGTACCCGAGCGAGTAATTACCGGGAGGCTGGCGATGAATTCTGGATTCGCGTCAAAGTCAAAGATTCCGAGAAGATGAGCCTGGATGACATCATGGACCTCACTCTCACCAACTCCGATGGACAGCCCGTAATGCTCAGGAATGTGGTCGAGGTTCAGCCGAGAAGAGGCCCTGTCCTCGTCCAGCGCAAAGACCAGGAACGCATCATCACGGTCTCTGCCAATATAAGCGGCAGAGATATGGGATCGATTATCTCCGACATTCGCGAGAGGCTTAAAACTATACCAGTCCCCAGGGGTTTTCTCATACTCTTCTCCGGAGACTATGAGGAACAGCAAAAAGCCTTTCGCGAGCTGTTGTTCGGTCTTATTCTGGCATTGATGCTTGTCTATATGGTCATGGCCTCACTGTATGAATCACTCCGGGATCCATTTGTCGTTATGTTCTCCATCCCTCTGGCCGCTATTGGCGTCATCCTGATCCTGTTCCTCACCAACACGACCTTCAATGTGCAATCATACATAGGATGTATCATGCTGGGTGGGATCGTCGTTAACAATGCCATTCTGCTTGTGGACTACACAAACCTCCTCCGGCGCAGGGACAAAATGCCACTCCGGGAAGCCATCGAAGAAGCCGGCCGCAGGCGTCTTCGCCCGATTTTGATGACAGCTACCACCACAATTTTTGCTCTAATCCCCCTGGCACTGGGCCTGCAGGAAGGTGGTGAGGCACAGGCCCCGATGGCCAGAGCTGTGATCGGAGGGCTGCTCAGCTCGACCCTGATTACGCTCGTGATCATACCTGTCGTATACTCGGTTTTCGAAGGGGTGGGAAAAAAATTTAAATGACAACACCAAATTTTTCAATGAAATTTATACTTTCAAAAAAATTAAATTTGAATACGGAGGAACATCATGGGGGAATCCAATTGTGCAGACTGTGGATGGCGTGCAAAATACGATGCAAAACCAAAGTCTATTCTTAGCAGAATATGGAAGTGGCATATCAAATGGTGTCCGGGGTGGAAATCCTGGATATCATCACTCCCAGATGATGAGAGAAAAGAGGTCCTTGAAAAGTATAAATAGAGACAAGCTTTTTACACTATACTCTTCACTAGCCGGGATCGGTCATCTGATCGATCCCTGTTGATTTATGGATAAGGTGAATTCATTTCATGATATTCTCCTGAGAACTCTTCATTGATCTAAAATGTCGCGAAATTAATTTTTTTATGCCATTCCAACTCATCTCAGGTGTTCAATGAATGTCGTTAAACAAATGCGATCTAGGCGACACTATATCCGATTTGATTGAGAAATCATGTCTAATGAAAAAATCAGTTCAATTCATTATACTGAACAAAGGAAAACGTTGAAAATAAAAGGCAAAAAACAAATGTCACTCCTGGGAGTTGGTCTAAAATTCGCTATACTATCAGTTGTTTATGCGACAATAATTCTCAATGTGCATCTTCATTGGACTCCTCACCTATCTTTCCCGATACCGCGCGTGTTTACTGTAGTCCTTGGAGTTTTGCTGCTGATCATGGGCATCCCGATCTATTTGGTTTCCGGATTAACGATAGCAAAATTTTTTCACGAAAGAAAATTAGCGACAAAAGGGATCTATGCGTATTTCAGACACCCTCTTTATGCCTCCTGGATCGTATTTATCATTCCAGGAATAGTTCTTCTTATCAATTCGTTGATAGGATTGAGTATTCCCATTTTTATGTATGTCGTATTCAAGATTTTAATCGTCGAAGAAGACAAATATCTTGAAGAGAGATTCGGCAAAGAGTTTATTGAATACAAAGCCAGGGTTGGAGAAATATTCCCGAAATATTCGACTTTGTTTCGCCGCCCATAAACTCTTTTCAAAATTTCAGCGGATGCAAATATAGTCCGCATCAGAATTCTTGAATTTTTATTGTCCAATCCTGAAAAGAATATCCTATAATGGGGATTTGTGTACTGAAATGGATAAGAACGTGGCCAACCGAGAATTCCGGATCGCAAACGAATACAGATACAGACAGGGCGGCGCCATCCGCTGGATTCTTTCTCATGTGATGCGCTATCCCTTCTTGCCTATGGTCATTATCATAGGTGCGGTCGCCACCAACTACGCCTACAGCAATATTCAGCTCTACGTGGGAAGGGCCTTCGATGTGATCTCTGAAGCCGGGTTCCAGATCGATGCGCTCATGCTCCCTGTGATCGTGATCATCCTGTCTGCCATCGGGGAAGGTCTCTCAGGGGCCATGCGCAGTTTTTCCGCTGAGTTCCTGGCACAGAAGATCGAGAGAAACTCTCGAGAGGAACTCTACCACAGCCTTCTGGGAAAGAGCCAGACGTTCCATGGAAAACAGCGCATAGGCGACATCATGGCCCGGGCCACCAACGATGTGCGTGCGCTCAACCTGATGTTCAGCCCGGGACTGATGCTGATCATCGATTCTGTCCTGGCACTCATTGTGCCTGTGATCATGATCGGCCTTATCGATTCCCGCCTCTTGCTCGTTCCCTCGATCTTCACCGTGCTTTTAATCCTAACGGTCATAGATTACAACCGCCGCCTCAAACCGGTCAGTATCGCTCAGCGGGAGCAGTTCGGCGTATTGAATGCCGGGCTTACCGAGGCAGTGGCCGGGATCGAGGTGGTCAAGGCCAATGTGCGTGAGCGGTACGAATGGAATAAATTCACGAACAACGCCCGAGTTTTTCGCGACTATTTCGTGCGGCAGGGGCTTATCCAAGCCCGCTACCTTCCGATGCTCATGTTCAGCCTCTGCTGGGGCGCCGGGTTTTTCCACGCCCTGATGCTCTGGCGGCAGGGGATGATCACTCTGGGGAATGTGGTGGCCTTTATGGGACTTTTCGGCACTTTACGGTTTACAACATTCATTTCGATATTCACCTACAACTTGGTCCAGCTCGGTATCGCCAGTGCCGAAAGGATTCTGAGGATGATCAAAACCGAGACCGAACTGGATGAGAACCAGGAGGGCGTGCGTCGACCGATCCATGGAGAGGTCGCCTTCGAGAACGTGAGCTTCAGCTACAACGGCACACCGGTGCTAAAGGACATCACTTTTCGGGCACTCCCTGGAGAGACGGTGGCCATCGTGGGCCTTACAGGCTCCGGGAAGACCACCCTCACACGGTTGATCAATCGTATCTTCGACACGACCTCAGGCCGTGTTTTGATCGATGGAACCGACGTCAGAGAATGGAGCCTGGAAAGCCTGAGGTCTCAGATCTCCTCCATCGAGCAAGACATTTTCCTCTTCTCGCGAACACTGAGCGAGAATATCGCTTTCGGTCATGCTGAGGCCACTCAGAAAGCTGTGCAGAAAGCTGCGCGTGAAGCCCAAGCCCATGGCTTCATTGTTGATTTTCCAGAGGGCTATGAGACTACAATCGGTGAACGGGGTGTCACCCTCTCCGGAGGACAACGGCAGCGCATTGCGATCGCCCGTGCCTTCCTCACCGATCCCCGGATCTTGATCCTCGACGACTCGACAAGCGCCATCGACAGCGCGACAGAGGACCAGATCCAGCGGGCGATGCAGAGGATCTCCAAAGAACGCACCACCTTTATCATCACGCATCGCCTGAGCCAAATCCGGTGGGCCAACCGCATCCTGGTGCTTCGAAAAGGAGAGCTCGCCGATCAAGGCACTCATGAAGAGCTCATGGCCCGGTCATCCGACTACAGGAGGATATTCGCCCGTTATGAATGATCAAACAGAGTGTCATCGGAAGCTTTGAACATCAATGGAAAGCTCAAAGAACAATGGACATGAACCGACAGAACATGATCAGAAATAGGGAAAAGGAGGAATAGATGCCGTTTATTCTGGACGGCCTGGACAGCGAAGATTACGACCGAAGCTATAGCGACAGAGAGCTTCTGCGTCGTATCGGTGACTATTTCCGTCCCTTTCGCAGAATGATCATAACGGCCTCCTTGATGCTCACCTTGAATTCTATCGCAGGAACCGCCGGTCCGATCCTGATCTCTAAAGCACTGGACCTCGTCCAGGAGGATTCCTCTATCCGTGTTCTTATTCTTCTTGCCCTCGGGGTTCTGATGCTGGGCGTATTCGCCTGGGGCTTCAATTATGTCCGTCAGGTCTTTTCTGCTCGCATCGTGGGAAACGTCGTTTTGAAGTTGCGCGAAGATGTGTTCAACTCTGTGGTTTACAACGACCTCTCCTTCTTTGACAAGCATCCCTCCGGAAAGATCGTCAGCCGGGTCACATCGGACACCCAGGATTTTTCCAATGTGGTGACTTTGGTGCTGGATGTGATCAGTCAGCTGCTCCTTGTGATCATTCTTATCGGCTGGTTGTCATCTATCAATGTCCGTTTGACACTGCTGATCCTGGCCATGAGCCCGGTGGCATTTCTCATCGCTTTGAGCTTTCGAAAGATCGCCCGGAAAGTGACCCGGAACGCCAAAAGGGTAACAGCTGCGATCAACGCCGAGATCCAGGAATCGATCAGCGGTATCGTCGTCGCCAAGAGCTTCCGCCAGGAACACGCTATTTTCGAGCGTTTTATGGAGAACAACAGAAAAGCCTATAAGGTGGGCCTGGCCCGCGGGTTGACCATGAACAGCATCTTCCCCATTCTCAGCACCGCCTCCGGACTTGCTGCAGCGCTTCTGGTCTATGCAGGTGGCATTGCCGTCCGTGCCGAAAGCATCACACCAGGGAATTGGTACCTTTTTATGCAGGCGGTCGCCTATTTCTGGTGGCCCATCATCGGCATCGCCTCTTTCTGGAGCCAGTTCCAGGATGGACTCTCAGCGGCCGAGCGTGTTTTTGCCCTCATCGACACAGATCCGAAGGTCATCCAGCATATTTCTGATAAGGTGCCAAAGCTTCGAGGGGAGATCGAGTTCCGCAATTTATCGTTCTCCTACACGGAAAGGGAGAAGGTACTCGAAAACTTCAACCTGTTTGTCCCAGCCGGTCAGAATGTTGCGCTGGTGGGTCACACCGGGGCCGGAAAGAGTTCGATCGCCCGCCTGATCGCACGCTTCTACGAGTTCCAGGGCGGAGAGATCAGAGTGGACGGCAAAGACATACGCCGTTTCGAGCTGGCTCAGTACCGCAGACAGATCGGGCTCGTCCCCCAGGATCCTTTCCTTTTCTCAGGCACAGTGAAGGACAACATCCATTATGGACTTCCCCATGCGAGTGACGAGCAGGTGTGCCAGGCAGCCAGGCGAATCGCAGATGGAGCTTGGCTCGAAGCCCTCTCCAACGGATTGGATACCGAGGTCGGAGCTAGAGGAGCGAGCCTCTCCATGGGTCAGCGGCAGTTGGTTGCGCTGTCAAGAGTGCTGCTGAAAGATCCGGCCATTCTGATCCTCGACGAAGCGACAGCCAGCGTAGATCCCTTTACAGAAACTCAAATACAGGAAGGCTTAGAGCTGGTGATGAAAGACCGCACGTCCATCGTGATCGCCCACCGCCTTTCGACAGTGCGTCATTCGGACCGGATCATCGTCCTCGATAACGGCCGCATCATCGAGGAAGGAGACCACGAGCAGCTCCTGGCAAGGGGCGGGCACTACGCCGAACTCTACAACACGTATTTCCGCCACCAATCACTGGAATACGTGGAAAGCTTCGCTGGCTAAGGCAACGCAATTGGGATTCTCATGTGTCTAACGCGTGTACGATTCTTTCCCACCTATATCACTGTAAGAGCGAGTGCTCGCGCTATAACAAAACAACTGAATGCGGTATATCTATTCTTTCCAATGATATTTGGTATAAGGAGCTTGGAGATGAACCAAATGGCATTTAAAGCAGCTCTCCATGCCAATGGTCATGATATGACTCGTGACTTCCTTCTGATCGGGTTGAGAAGAAGTTAAGACTTCGTTCAGGCTCTTAATCGCTTGCCGGATGCTATCATCTATGAAGTAAGTCCTCTCGGAAGTCCCATGACATTCTTCACAGGTCTCGCTTAAGGACTGGAATCTGGCAACAAACGCTCGAGAGTGTTCCACTGCGCGATCGTTCTGGCCTTGTTTGAGGTTATGAGTCACTCCAGTAAGATTGAAATCCAGAAACCTCATCAATTGCACAAAGTCTAACTTTGTTTGCGCAATCTTATCCTCTACCTTGATCGGCCGGAAATCCTGCCAATGATACTTGGCTTTTACAGGAATCATGGATTCGACATGACAGGAATGACAGATCCGACCGACTTTTTCGTTCGCAGCCATGATTCTGTCTTTTGCCTCAGTCTTCAAAGCCTTCCTCAAATCCTCCACAGGACCGATAGGATATTTCTCTTCCCACTCTGGAATGGCCGCAGACTGCCTTACATACTCGGACTTAAAAGCTTCAAAATCCTCTGCTAAATTGTCGAAATCTTCCTCAATGAGGTCGACAAGGATGCCTGTGAACCGATTGCCCAGGTCGAACATCCAAATAAGGTAAAGGGGATTCTGAGCTTTGGGGGGATAAAGAAAATCCAGAGAGCTTGGCGGAAGCTGAACGGATGAAGAACTGGATTCGCGGACAGTGGCTGTTTTATCCTTCTGCAACGTTTGCAAGGTTCCTCTCAACACCCCAAAAATGATGATACAAAAAAAGACCAAATAAACGACTCTTTCTTTTTTCAAGAGATACCTCCGTTAAAAGATAGATTTGTAAATTTGCACTTTTTTGTGTCCACATGTGCACAGTGGATATAACCGCCTTTTGAATGACAAGCTTAAATACGAAGGTTGAATGCTCACCCCCTATTTTGCTTTGTTTTTATCCCTATATATCCTATAATTACTATATATTTAGTATTACAATACAATACTTTTGCATTGTCAAGTATTTTTTTTGCGTTTCATATTTTCCATGCGATAAAAAAAGGGGAGTGTTACCTTTTTTCAGGCTCCGCATAATTCCCCGCATTTGAATGATTCATTACCACTCGAAGCTGTTGAAATTCTTGTCAGTGGATATTAGAGTTGACAAGTATCTTACTCGTTTGATATAGAAATTAGCATAGACAAAGGGGACGGATCACACCAGAGGATAAAATACGACTTTCAGTCCTTTCTAAAGGTGCGGTATCTGATCCCCTTAATCAACAAAGGAGGGTTTAATGAAACACAAAATTGGGTGTGTTTTAGCAGTCTGCTTTATCTTAGGGTTTTCGCCGGTGACCATGAATGCACAAGAGACAGAGAAGCAGTATCAAATGTTCTGGGTGGCCGATGAATTGGTCAAACCATCCATGAAGGCCGAGTACTATGAAGCAGGAAAACTATGGATAGATCTATTAAAAAAACACGAGTTCCCCTATTCCTTCGATACCTATTGGACCGGGGATAATCATGTCTATTGGGTCGTCCCGATCGATAATTATGCAGACATCGACAAACTCATGGGAGCGGCCGATCAATTGAGAGTAAAATCGCCGGGTGATTTTCAAACCATGGAAGATGCCTTCAAAGGAACGTATGTCTCTTCTCGATTGTGTGTCTATGCTCTGGACTATAAAATGTCCATGATCTCCGAAGACAAAGAGGGCGAATCCGAAGAGGAAAATTTCGTCAGGTTCGATATTTACTATTTCGAACCGGGTACAGAGGCTGAATTGAACAAAATATGGGATGAACTCGGAGAACTGATGAAAGATAAAGAGGACATTCAGAGATGGTATTTCTACCGGGGAATGATGGGAACCGATAATCCAGTCCTATTGGGGGCAGCAAGCGCAAAAGACCGAATGACATACTTTGAGGAGAACGCGAAAATGTGGAAGGCCTTGGGGGAGGAAGCCGGAAAGATCAGACAGAAAATGATGAAATTTGTGAGAAAACAAGAGCAGAAAAATGCCTGGTATCAGAAGGAGCTCTCATACACGCCTGCAAAGAAAGAGGAATGAATCACCACAAAAGGGAGGTCGTGTGTCTGACAGTCCCAACTGATTAAATCAGCCAAAACTCAGTATCATTAATCATCTTCTTCGTCGGAGTCTTCCCATTCTTCGTCCCTATGTTCATCATCCCGATATTCATCATCATCATATTCGTCATCTTCATCTCTATCGCTGTGTCCGAATTTTACATCATCGATCCATTCAAAACTAACTCTGATGACGTCTATTAGTTTCATTCGTAATCGCCTTTACAATTTTCCCTAAAGCATAAGTTCGCAATAATCTGAGCAGAGGAATATTACAACAAGAAACCGAAATTAAACAATATTTTTGTTACTCATGTTTCAGGGTTTTGACTGGGTCGGATAGTGATGCCTTTATGGCCTGAAAGGCAACCGTTAGAAGAGCGATCGCAAGGGCCATTGCTCCCGCCAGCACAAAGAAGCCCAACTGGGCATTCAAATCGATACGGTAGGCAAATCCACCTAACCACGATCGCATGGCGAAATAGGCGGCCGGCCAGGCGAAAAGATTCGCAAGGACCACCCACCGCGTGAACTCTCTGGAGAGAAGCATTACAATTTGCGGAGAGGAGGCGCCCAGCACCTTTCGGATCCCGATCTCCTTGGAGCGTCGCTCGGCAGCATAAGAGGCCAATCCCAGTAATCCCAGACACCCGATGAACACAGCCAGCCCGCTGAAGTATTCGAACAGCCTTTTCAAGCTGGCCTCGGACCGGTACCTTCGCTCGAATACACTGTCGAAGAAAAAATAATCGAAGGGCACATCCGGATAGATTCGCTTCCATGCCTCCTCAATGAATGCCAGCGTTCCGGTCAAATCCTCCATCCGGACTTTTACGGATACGTATCTGTTATTGTCTGTGCTGAGAAAGAGCTTCAGGGGACGGATGGAGTTCCGCAGCGAGCTGAAATGGAAGTCTTTGATCACACCGATAACGCTATAATAGTACTTCTCTGCCCCATAGATCTGAATAACTTTTTTGTTGATGGGATCCTCCCATCCGAATTGACGCATAGCCTCTTCGTTGATAAGGATGGATCGCGATGTCTCCGAACTACTGGCATCAGAACCCTCACTCGTATCCCCAGGAAATTCGAGAGAAAAATTACGGCCGGCGAATAACTCGATCCCGAATGTGTCCAGAAAGTCGTAATCGACTCTGTTATGCATGATAGAGATCTCCTGATTGTCGGTCGCTCCTTCCCAGGTCACATTGTTGTACATACCGATGGCGCTCGGAAGCATAAGAGACCCGCTCACCCCAAGGATACGGGAGTCGCTCAAAAGCTCTGTTTTTAGCGGCTGGAGATTCCGGCGATACGTGCTTCTGTCGTTGCGGATCACCACGATCCCGTCCTTCTCGAATCCCAAAGGTTTGTTCAAGAGGAAATGCAGCTGCCGTCCTAAGATCATGGTGGCAATGATCAAGATGACCGAGATGGCAAACTGAGCGACGACCAGGATCTTACGGAACAAAGCCCCCTGGGTTCCGGCCTCGAATGTGCCACGGAGAATCCGCGTAGGCTGAACGCCCGAAAGGAAGAGGGCAGGATAACTTCCTGACACAAATCCTACCATAAGAAAAATCCCGAACATGCCGGCCAGGATTTTCGTCTGAAATACATCTCCAGACACGATAGTCTGTCCGGTCAGCCCGTTGAGAATCGGAATGAAGAAATTCACTATCACAAATGCAAAAACCATGGACACCGCGGTATAGATCAGACTCTCTCCGATAAATTGACGAATGAGCTGACGCCGCGCCGCTCCCACAACTTTGCGCAAACCGACTTCCTTGGCTCTTTTGGAGGAACGGGCCGTAGCCAGATTCATGAAATTGATACAGGCGACCACAAGAATCAATCCCCCTACCGCCAGGAGAATGATTAACGAGTTGATGTTCCCGGTCGGCTGAGCATCGGAGTATAGGTGCATCCTCTTCAGCTGATCGAGAGAGAGCACTCGGCCATCGTCTTCGCGGACGTGATGGCTAAAAGCGTCCTGGATCTTTTTCTCCACATCCGCCACGAGATGACCATCCGCCAGCATGACATAAGACTCGAGCTGTTGGCTCAGCCAATTCTGAAAGAATCCATCCCCCAACATATCCCTTATTTTTTCGATGGGGACCATAAAGTCGGGGTGGATATTCGTGTAGGCCGGGTGATCCCTCATAACACCGGTTACCTTCAAGGGTTCCGAATTGAGTATAATAAGTGTTTTTCCCAGGGGATCTTCCCTTCCGAAGTACTTTGCCGCCATGGCTTCAGTGATCACGACTGAATTGATGTCTTCGAGTGCCGTGTCTTTATCTCCGGCCACCAGAGGAAACGTGAACATCTCCAAAATGCCGGAATCGACGAAGCGCACATTCTCATAAAATTTCAGGTCCCCATTCGCCATCTGAATCTGGTTCAACTCAGCGATCCGGGTGAAATGCGTGACCTCAGGAACTTCTTCTCCCATGGCCGCGGCGAGAGGCACCGGGGTATGGGTGAGTCTGTAAGTCCGCTCCAACTGCGTATGCTCGACATTGATACGGTAGATCCTGTCAGCGTTTTTATGGTTGCTATCATACTTGAATTCATACTGAACGACTAAGATTATGAGCATTGCGCAGGCGATGCCCACCGAAAGCCCGGCAATGTTGATGAACGCATATCCCTTTTGCCGGACCAAGTTGCGCAGAGTGATCTTTAGGTAATTTTTTAACATCGTCAAACTCCATCGTATAGAATGAAAGAGAATAAGGGGAATCCAATGCAAAAGCTGGATCCAGTACCATCGGCATGCCGCCCCCCTTCCCCGTCTATCCAAAATTCTGTTATAGATCTCATCGAAGTCTCCACTGATAAATGTGTTCTCCGATTCCGGTAAAAAGCGGTAAAGGATCCTGCGGGGAAAGCGCGGTGGCCGCTGAAAATTCTCTGCCAACTTACTCTCCTATTTTTCAATAACCGGATCGGAGACGCCATTCCACATGGTGTCATGCACTTTTTTGAGCTCGGCAAGAGCCTCCTTCCCTTCCCGAGAGAGGGCATAATACTTAACGGCCTTCCCTCCCCGGCGGGCAGTGGGCTCGCCCACCTGTGTGTCCAGATACCCGAGCTTTGTCATCCTATCGAGGGGAACATAAACATTCCCCACCGTCCATTCCTGGCCGGTCGACACATTCAGGAGCTCGCGGACCTTGACCAGGCTGGCCGAGTCACCGAGTTTATGAACCGCTAAGAGGATTAGCTCCTCTTTTCGGGTCAAATAATTTGTGCTCGTCATAATAACCTCTGATTTCTTTTATTTCATAAAGTTAATCCAATTGTTAATACGTAGGAAACGGCAAAAAGGTTGAGGAAAATCTTTCTGTCTCATTTGAAATGAAACCGTCAAAATGATTGACAATGCTCATCCCTCTTTGATATAAATTCCCCGTAAACGAAGGGGATGGATAAAGTCATCAACATGAAGCCAATTTTCATTCGTGTTTGATCCGAATTCTCCCCTGGCAATTCACAAAAGGAGGGTTTTATGAAAGTAAAATTTGTTTGTATCTTGGCCATCTTTTTTATCTTTGGCCTCTTGCCATTCCAAATGAACGCCCAAGAGCCTGAGAAGCGGTATCAAATGTTTTGGGTGATCGATGAAGTTGTCAAACCATCTATGGCAAATGAATATTATGAGGCCGGGAAAAAATGGACGGCTTTATTGACCGAACACGATTATCCCGCGCCCTTCGATGTCTATTGGACCTACGACAATCATGTGCTGTGGGTCACTCCGATCAGAAACTTTGGCGATATAGACAAACACATTGAGGCATTCAATAAAATGAGAGAGAAGTCACCGGATGCATTCAAGGAAGCGTACGATGCTTTTAATGGGACATATATGTCTACCCGACAGTGTGTCTACGCTTTGGACTTGAAGTATTCGATGATCGCCAAAGATGCCGCGAGCAAAGCCGAGGAAGCAGGCTTCGTCTTCTTCGACATTTATTATTTTGAACCCGGCAAAGATGAAGAATTAGAAAAAATTTGGGATGAGATGAAAGCTTTTATGGAAGATAAAGAGGTCATTCAGAGCTGGTACTACTATTGGGGAGTGATGGGAACCGATAATCCTGTCCTGCTTGCGGCAGCATCCGCAAAAAATGCCATAGAATTCTGGGAAGAAAATGCGAAGATGTGGAAGGCCTTGGGAAAAGAGGCTGGAAAATTCAAACAGAAGATGATGAAATACGTGACCAAAGAAGAGACAAAAATGGCCTGGATACAGAAAGAGCTTTCCTACACTCCCGCCAAAAAAGAAAAATAACACTTTTAAAAAAAGCGGTGTCGCAGACGAGGAATATATTCGATTTTTAGAAGCACAGCTAACAAGCCTGACCGAATACATCGGCTGGCATTACACAATTCAATTCGAGGGAGATCGGATCTATCTTGCTATTTCGGAGAAGTAACAAG
>JASFEP010000057.1:0-15034 GCA_050124775.1 Candidatus Aminicenantota bacterium | reverse complement strand
ACACTGTATGTTCTCGAAACATCAAATGAGCTCTATGCGGTAACGGCCCCGACTCATTTTCCGAGTATGAGCGTAGATGATTCCAAAACTTCTAAACCTCCCATAGTCTCCGAACCTCCTATAAAACAGGCGGGAGGTTATATTAAGGCAATTCCTCTCCCATCAGGGCCACCTCCAAAATTAAATCCCTCGGAATATTACAAGATTATTTCAAAAGCAAATGGTAACTGTGTGTTTGTAGGCGGGGGAGAAGAAGATGGAGATTCGGTTTGGGATCATGAATCCCATGCTGGAGACGGTCAGCGCTGGAAATTTATCCCTATCGGTGAAGACTACTTCAGGATCCGCGCAAAAAAAGGCGGAAGAAGCCTGACAGTCCATGATGTAAGTGATGAGTTGGGTATTCGAATTGTAGTATCGGGGTGGAACAATTCTGATAACCAAATATGGAAATTGGCACCTATTGGTGACGGTTACTATGCGATAATCTCGAAATTAGATGACACGTGCCTGGATGTTGAGAGTAAAACAGGACCATGTTTTAAACCTTCAAACTGGCTCAATAAAGATAGCCAACGATGGAAATTCAAGATTCCCATTGGAGAGGTTTGTGAGGAAGTATCGGTTCTGATTGAATCGATCTACATTGCAAAAGCAGATGATTTTGGAACATTTGGTGAAGCCGGAGAACATGCTGAGTGGAAATTAACGATTAGCATAAATGGTTTTGGACAAGTATGGAGGGATGAATATGTAAAAGATGGCATGACAGTCGATCTTGATTGGAACTGGGTTGTATTTGAACTCACTGAAGCCTCCTCGATTCAAATTACAGCAGATGGAATTGAGACAGACAGCATTGGTGATGACCAGTTGCCGGCAGCTGTTATCACGCATAATTCATCAGATAATTGGGGTATTGGTCCAACAAGACAGCTTGTAGGCAAGAATAAAGATTTCCATTACGTCGTCAATTATTCAATTCGGTGTACAAAATAGAAATTAATTTTTCGGGGAGGAGATATGAAAAAGCTGTTCATTTTAATTCTGGCTCTTGTATTACTTCCTTTGAGTTTTAATTTTTGGGCGAATACAAATACGATAGATTATACAGAATTTACCGGAAAGACTGCTCAAGCGGATACTATTTCCGATTATAGAATCGTCAGTCGAGAGGGAAAGGAAGTGACCTTCGAGATTGACTATACAGTAGATCCATCTCATGGTGATACGGTCTATATCGGAGGCTGGATATACGATAGTAACGGTCAGTCATTCGGTGCCTACAGGCCTGCTTCAATACCATCAACCGGAACGGGAAAAGCCAGATTAGTCATCATTCTGGATAGGCCCTCGATCCCCAAGGAAATCGAGTTTTTTCTCTTCGAGCCCAGCAAAAAACCATTTGTCACACGCCGTTTTCCTGTAGACCTGAAACCAGCAGAAAAACCAGGTGTCACTCCTCCTCCGAAAGTAGATATGGCTTCCGGATATGTTACTGCCTCCTCTACTGGAAGACCCAAGCCGGAAGATAAATGGGAATGGATCGGCGCACAAGCGAAAACACTCATAACAGGTGGCAGACAGTTATTTATGGTGAATGCCACAACAGGGGATATTTATCAATATGATGGATCGCCGGGTTCCTGGACCCGAATCGGAGGCCCTGGTCATTCTTTTGTCGCTAACCTGCGCACTCTTTACGCTCTCTCAATGGACAGAGGCGGCATCTACCAATATATGGGGAAACCTGAGAAATGGGTTAGGATCCATGGGGCGGCGAGAGCGATTTACGCGGGTGGGAGCGACCTCTTTTTTGCTGATGCTAAAACTGGGGATATCTATAAATACAATCCCAAATCCACCAAAAATATTAAGTACGATGTCGAAGGTCCGGTGAAAATCGGAGGTCCCGGACACACTTTTACTGTAGATGCATTCACAGGATCGTTGTATGGTCTTTCACCGGATATGAAGGGGATATATGCGTATAATAAATCCGGACAGTGGAAAAAGATCGGGGGGCCTGCAAGGACCATATTTGCAGGCCCCTGCTGGCATAAAGATTTTCATGTTGTGTATGCCTTTCATCCACAAAACAACAACCTCTACATGATCGAATACACCGAAAAACACGATCGAATCGTTGGGGGGCCTGCCCCGGAAAAACTCGAAGAGACAAGAATAGGGGGCCCTTCAGACGAATTTACAGTCGGTCAGTTCGATGGGACTATCTGGGGCTTATCCCAGGATAGAAGCGGCATCTACGAGCCGGTCACTTCAAAGACCAACAAGGACGGAAGCTACTCCTGGAAAAAGATCGGGGGGCCTGCAATGAGAATTTTCGGCGGAGGAAAATGTATCGCGGACAAATGTAGTGATCAACTCTACGTCATTGATTCAGAGCAGAATGTTTGGCGTTATTTAGGTCCCTATAAGTAACAGAATGTTGATCGATGAATGCGAAATAAAATATGATCGCTCATCTGATCTGAGAGTATATATATCGAAGTCCCCGTTCTAGGCTGCTATCAGGGACATGACCCTCGCCCTCGAGAATTTCGAGTTCACTTTTAAAGCTTTCAGGAGTTTCTTGTTCTAAGAATTTCTGAAAATCAGGAACATAAGAGGTTACTCGTCGGGAGTCCTTAGTGCCGAAGATCATGTATAAAATCCTATCCTCTAACGGATCCTTCTCAACAAACAAATTCGCTTTCCGCTTTATAAAGTCCGGACAATGCCCGATCATAGGGCTGCTGGCGATGTAAGCATTAAAAGTCTCAGGGCTTTCAAGAAGGGCATAAACAGCAAACAGAGCCGAATTTGACATTCCATAGAGCATGGAAAAGTTCTTCGTGGGGTAATTTTGTCTGATATAGGGTATCAGTTCTTCTCCGATAAAATCCAAAAATTTTAAAGAGCCTCCAGATCCAGGACGATGAGAGACGGAAACAGGGATCATATCGCGGTTACGGACAGTATTCCAAATACCCACAACGATCATTTCTGGGATAAGGCCTTTTTTATGCAGATCGCTAACAGTCGTGACACATTCCGAAAATATCTTCCCTCCTTCAGCATCCAGGATATAGAGGACAGGATAAACATATTGATCTTCATCATAATTTTCGGGAAGTGCGACAGATAGCGTTCGCTCTTCATCGAGGATCTGGGAGTAGATCTTGATTGTTGAACCGTTGACAATTTTAAATTCAGTGCTGAACGAAAAGACACTGCATAACAGCATTATGATCCCAAAGATTGTGGTGAATCGTTCAATATTGCGAATATTCGTTTCTTTCTCTGTCATGATCTTCCCTCTCTATATGACATTCTCATAATTCTCGAACATTTCTGTGTCTATTCTATCTCTCTAAACAAAATAGCACCGTTTGACGTTTATGTTAATGAAAAGGCGAAAAACTTTGAAAAAAAGATCTCTTTTACAAATATTATTCACAGCAGCCATTTATGCGTTAATATCGGGGAGCCTCACCGGGGCAGAGGATATTGAGTCCCGCATTACCAATGCCTCTGACAAGGTGTTCGGTCCAACCACATCAAAAGAACAAATGGTCGATTCTCTCATAGAATTCCTGGACATAACCCTTTCCTTAACAGCCTCTTCGAAATACAAGGATGAGATCAAACATCACATCAATGTCGCCAAAAATTTATTCAAAAACAGTTCCATTTTCAATGACAAAGCGCGTCAATATGTGGCATTGGCTTACCGGATGGTTACCAAAGGTGTAAAATACCAGAAACCCCCCGAACTGGATGAATTCGTCACACCCACAGAGGCTCAGGAAAAGGCAATAAAATATGCAATAAAACTGGTCGAAGATGCGCGCATAAACGTGAAACAGGGAGATGAAGGAAATGCAGCTAAGCTTATTCTCGAACTCGTTCTTCTAATCGTCACTCCGATATCAGGATAACGAACTAAGCTTCGTCTGCCGGAATCCAGTCTATAACGGTCCCGCCACTCTCATAATAGTAGGGGCTTACCAGCATGTTCATTCCACCTTCCCGGGTGACAAAAAAATCTTTGACGAGAAACTTTTTTTCAGAGTGGATGTCAAACATTTCTTGATCGAGTGCGGGTACGGGAATAAAGGGATACAATTTCTTAAGGACGACTTCTTTTTGGGAGTCCGGAATAATATATTCTTCGATCATGGTATTCCAAATATTCACATTTCGTGTAGGGAAAGGCAATCTAGGCTCATCATCAAATATCCTATGGATCATAATTCACCTCTTTCATTTAGATCGATCATTCTTATTTCCTAACTCATTCATTTAATAAACGAAAAACTGGCAATAAAATTCTCAGAAAAAATTATGTATTTGCAAACCTTTTGTGATTGACAGCGTATTTATAGATGTAACTTTAAATTTGTTAAAGAAATAGAGATGACATACCTAACGAAACAAGAAGAACTTTTCATGATCGCTATTCTCCGCCTTGAGGAACCGGCCTATTTGGTCAATATCCGCAATTTTTTACTTGAAAACACAGGAAAAGACTGGGCCTTCGGTTCCCTTTACATCACTCTGGACAAATTGAAAAAGAAAGGCCTCCTCAAAACTTACACAGGAAAACCGAAACAAACTCAGGGGGGAAAGGCCATTCAATACTACAGGCTGACTGATGAAGGGCACCGGGCATTGGCCGAATCCAAGAAACTCCATGACATCATGTGGGAAGGATTATCCTTTCCACACTCAAGGAAAAAAGCAATCCATGAAGAATGAATCCAATCCTCCTCGTATGATCCAGTGGCTAATGTTGAAGTTTATCCCTCAAGAAGAGCGGTGCTATGTCCGACAGGCTATGTTGGAGATCTATAATAGCCTTTACCAATCAAGGGGAAGGGGAGTTGCGGGATTGTGGTTTTTTGGACAATTGGTCCGTTCGCTCCCAGTTTTATTATTCAATTCGCTCTATTGGAGTTTACTGATGCTTAAAAACTACTTAAAAATCACTATCCGAAATCTCAGTAAAAATAAAATCTATTCTTTCATCAATATCGCAGGTCTGGCTTCAGGTTTTCTCTGCTGTCTAGTGATTGGCTGTTTCGTCTCCAAGGAACTGAGCTTCGATAAATATCATGAGCACAGAGACCGGATATTTCGTGTTTCTCAGTTCGAGGAAACCGCCCACCATACCAGCACGGACCCGAATACAGCCCCACCTTTGATCCCAGCCTTGAAAAAAGACTTCCCTGAAGTGGAACACGGTGCCAGGATCATTCCAGATGACAACCGGATTGTAAAGCGGAACGATCAAATCTTTTATGAAAAAAACTTTATGTACGCTGATCAAGACCTCTTCGACATCCTCACAATCCCTTTCATAAAAGGCAACAAGGACCGCGCTTTGGATAGACCGCATACAGTTGTGATCACTGAGCGAATGGCCGCAAAATATTTCGGCAATGAAGATCCTTTGGGGAAGACTTTGAATATTTCCGATACGGATTTCGAGATCACCGGCGTTGTAAAGGACTCGCCAAAAAACACTCATCTTCCTTATGATCTGATCGCTGCATTCAAATTCGAGCGGGATTACAGCGAAGCCAGGTATTGGATGTCTCACTTCGTTTTTTCCTATATAAAAATTCGAAACCATGCGGATGCCCGTATCTTCGAGACCAAAATGTCTAAGATCGGCGACAAGTATGCCGAAGGTATGTTTGAAAGGACGGGGTATTCCTACACATTTTTTCTTCAGCCTGTACCCGACCTTCATCTCTATCCCTGTCCGCATAACGAGATCGAACCTCCCGGCAACCCTGCCCAGCTAGCCATTCTGTCAGCTATAGGGATCATCGTACTCTTGATCGCTTGCATGAATTTTATTAACCTGACCACAGCCAGGTCCGGAAAAAGAGCGGGAGAAATCGGTCTCCGCAAGGTCGTAGGAGCCAGCCGCCGCCAAATTATCTCTCAGTTTCTAGGGGAATCCATGATTTTGTCCTTTCTGGCAATGGCTTTAGCAGTGGTTGCAGCACAAACACTTTTCCCCTTCATCAATCAAATAACGGGGATAGGAATCACTATCCAGGATATCCTCCAGCCTCCTCACTCGTTATTTCTTGTAGGTCTTATACTTCTGGTAGGAGTAGGGGCGGGCAGCTATCCCTCATTCCTTTTATCCACTTTCCATCCTGTGCAAACCCTTAAGAGACAAAGGGCAAAAGTCCGGGGAATCGCCCTTCGCAAAATCCTTGTCGTTGGCCAATTCAGCATATCCATATTACTTATTATCGGCACTTTGACAGTCGTGCGTCAGCTCGATTACATGAGAAGTTCCAATCTGGGTTTCGATATCGAACAAAAATTGGTGATTCCTGTACGAGAGCACAGATATTTAAACAAGAACCACGAAACCGTAAAAGCTGAGTTTTTACGGCACTCAAATATCACTGCCGCTTCCGTTTCCTCGACTGTCCCCGGTCAAGATCTCGATATGTATCTGACAAAAATCAAAGGCCAAGAAGACGAAAAAAGCCAGTCCATCCATTACATGCACATCGACCCGGATTTTATCGATCAATTCCACATTCCTTTGGTTGCAGGGAGAAATTTTTCTTCAAGCATGACTTCTGATTGGGAGGAGGCATTTATTTTGAATCAATCGGCGCTGCACTCATTGGGATGGCAAACAGCAGAGACCGCTTTAGGCAAAAGTATCTATGGAGGAGGACGCGAAGGAAAAATCATCGGAGTGACATATGATTTTCATTACGAGGGGCTTCAAAGAGAAGTCGGACCGCTCATCCTGGATATGAATTCAAACCGGTATAATCTTATCAACCTCAGTGTAAACGTCCGGGCTCTCGGGGAGACTCTCGCTTATGTCAAACAGAAATGGGGAGAATTGCGGCCTGGCGTTCCCATAGAGTTTTCCTTCCTGGACGAAAGTTTCGACAGGCAGTATCGCAGTGAGGAACAGATGGGGAAAATAGGGGCTTCCTTCACTTTTCTGGGATTAATCACAGCATGTCTGGGACTCTTCGGGCTGGCCTCCTTCATGACCGAACAGCGAACCAAAGAGATCGGAATCCGCAAAGTGCTTGGCGCTTCGGTTAAGGACATTGTCTATAATCTCACTAAAGACTTTTCCAAATGGGTATTGATAGGAAACTTCATCGCCTGGCCTTTAGGGTATTTCGTCATGAACCGCTGGCTGCAGAATTTCGCCTATCATACAAAAATCGAGATATGGATATTCTTGGTTTCAGCGCTCGCAGCATTGATTATCGCTGTGCTTACCGTAAGCTTCCAATCCATAAAGGCCGCTATAACCGATCCAGTGGTTTCTCTGCGGTATGAATAAATAAGTTCTAAAAAATCCTCACTTAAACAACTCATTTGAACTTGATTCGTACTACAAAGGGATAGGAGGAAAATTATGCATAAAGACGCACGGTTCGTTGCCTTTGTTTTGTTATTTTTCTTTCTCTCCAGTCTATTGCTCTATTCGTTGCAAAATTCCGGAATAGAAAAAGACAAGCCGCTCTCTCTAGATACATATGATGTTGTCGCCAGGGGAAAGATGTCTCGAGTTAGGGGAAAGCGCCCCGTAGAGATTGCTCGGATGGACAACAACGGTGAAATACTTTTGGCTTGCTTAGAGGAAAAAACAATCGAGGAACTTAACTCAACTGGAATAAAGTTTCTCAAAAGTCAGTTGGAATTGCTCGTCGATTGGGATTTACTCGAATATGACAGAAAGACCAAAACCTATAGAACGACGATCTATGTATATGGACCGGAAAGAGCAGCAGCAATACGGAAGCTGATAAGGAGGGGAGTAGTTCAATTGACCGACGAGCTAGATTCTGAGCTGAATTCACTTCAAAGCTATCTTGAAAGTATTGACAGGGGAAAAAATCTGTTTGCCATTCTCTATGCCTATGTCCTTCACAGCTATTCGATGAATCAGTTCGGAGAAGAGATTTACCAAAAACCACAGCTTTCTACGGAACATCCTTTCTGGAACGGTTATGCCTGGGCCATTAATCCCGCTAAAAAATTTAACACCGGTGTCACCTTCATGCCAGTTGAGGGAAATCAGTTGTTTATCGTATCTGTAACGACTGTTCCAAGGCCAAATTTCAGACAAATCTCGGATTTAATAAAAGATATTGCCCCCGATAACAAGGTCGATAATCCTGAGTTGAGAGAATCTCTTTCCTCTTTCGATCTATTCGATAAGCGGGGGGATTTAACGATACCTATTTTCAACATCGCGTGGTCCACAAAACTAGAAAACATGGCCAAAAAAGTCTATGCCAAGACCATCGAATTGGTTAATTCACCAGACCTCAAGAACATTCTCGGTATGGAAACACAGGCTCAAGCCGCAATGTTCCTCCATTATGAGATCAGGTATGCATTATTAAAACATTCATTGGAGAAAGGAACTCTTATAGCACCGATCGATTTTAAAAACGCAGACAATAACAGCCCAGCAGATATGAGAAATCTTGTGTTTTTGATGAAAACCGAGAAGTCCAGCTAATATTTTTTCAGAAAACGGGAAACCGTTTGCTCCTTCGTTACGTATATTATTATGTTCTATATATTAATAAGATATAGAATTGATGAATATGTGAGGGACAATGGAGACAATTACACGACGTGAAGAACAAATCATGTTGGCCATCGCCACTCTTCATGAAAACGCTTACCTCGTTGCAATTAAAAAGCATCTATCTGAAGTTATGAGAAAGGAATGGTCGATAGGGGCCATCCACATTCCTCTGAGACGCCTAGAAAGGGCTGGCTTTATTGAATCGTGCTTTGGAGAGGCCACTGCGGTCCGAGGCGGACGCAGGAAGAAAATTTACAAGCTTACGCAGCAGGGGATGGAGGCCTTAAAAGAAAACAAACGGGTGACCGATATCCTTTGGGCTAATTTCTCCGATATCACACCTGAATAAGCAAAAAATGCGGAAATTTCGCGCATCACAGCCATTCTTGGGCAGAAAAATCCTTTGCATCATTATTCCGCATCACGAGCAGGAGACCCTACTCGGAGATTTTGATGAGATCTACATGGGCCTCTTAGAACGAAAAGGAAAACTGCCCGCTCGTTTTTGGTATTGGCGCCAAATCGCTATTTTGATCCCATCATTTATTACTCATTCTCTGTATTGGAGTGTTCAGATGATATGGAACTACTTAAAGATCACTTTCCGAAATATCCGAAGACATAAAGGTTACTCATTCATCAACATTGCAGGCCTCTCCATCGGGATAACAGCCTGTGTGCTTTTGCTTTTGTGGGTCCAGGATGAATGGAGTTTTGACAGGTTTCACGAAAACTCAGATGAATTGTACAGGGTACTGCTGGATCCCATGGGAGCTTCCGTGACCCACGAAGCCGTATCCCCTCCGGTTTTGGCAGCAAAAATGAAAGAGGATTTCTCAGAGGTCGTGAATGCAGCCAGGGTATCTACATCTGGAACATTGCTTTTTAAACACGGAGATAAAGTTTTTTATGAAAGAGGCGGGATTTTCGCAGACCCCACTTTCTTCAAGATGTTCTCTTTTCCTTTTATTCAGGGTGATCCTGCCACTGTTTTTTCAGATTTGCATTCCATAGTAATCACCGAAGACCTGGCCTCAAAGTATTTCGGGAACGAAAACTCGATGGGAAAAACCCTCACCATCAACAACAAATCTGATTACAAAGTCACAGGGGTCATTAAAAATAGTCCGCATAATTCGCATCTTAGATTTAACTATGTCCGGAGTTTTGAGCTCTTGAAAGAATTCGGCGTTGACATAAATTCTTGGGGAAACGTCTCTTTTTTCACATACGTCCAGCTTCAAAAAAATTGCTCCTCCAGGGATGTCGATGAAAAATTAAAACCGATGATAGAAAAAGAGGACCCGGGCCACAATCTGTATTATCTCCAACCCTTGACTCAAATTCATCTCCGCTCGAATTTTAACTTCGATCCAGCTGTTACGGGAAACATCATGTATATCTACATATTTACTATTGCGGCAGTATTTATCTTATTCATCGCCTGCATCAACTTCATGAATCTGGCGACAGCCAGGTCAGGAACCAGGGCTAAAGAAGTCGGTATGAGAAAAGCCGTGGGGGCATACAGAATAGACATCATAAAACAGTTTTTCGGCGAATCGATCCTCCTTTCGTTCACAGCTCTTTTGTTTTCAGTAATAATGCTTCAGATCTTTCTCCCCATCTTCAATGAACTGGCCGGAAAAGAGTTGACGCTGAGCCGATCCGGAGGTATTCAGATATTCCTGTTATTAATATGCATAGCACTGTTTACCGGACTCTTGTCAGGGAGCTATCCGGCGTTATTTTTATCTTCTTTTAAAACTGTGAACGTTATAAAAAACCTTTCACGATCGGGAAATAAGGGTTACATATTCAGAAAAATTCTTGTCGTCACACAATTTTCTCTCACGATTATCATACTGATCGGCACGATCGTGGTCCACAAACAACTGGATCACGTCCGAAACCAGAACCTGGGATACGACAAAGATTATATAATTTGTTTACCGATTAGAGGAGAATTCGGAAAGGAAATAGATACAGCCAAAGCAGAGTTGCTGAAAAATCCGAATATCTTGGACGTTACGGCTACATCTAGTCTGCCTACATTTATAGGTAGCGGAACTTCTGGCGCTTGGTGGGAAGGAAAACCTGATAACCTCAGAATTCAGATGCAGTTCGTTTCTGTAGATTATAACTATCTGGACACTTTCAAAATGGAGATGGCGGAGGGAAGGTTTTTCTCGAAGGATTTCGAATCGGACAAAACGGAGAGCTTTGTTTTAAATGAAGCCGCGATCAAATCCATGGGAATGAATTCTCCCGTAGGAAGACAATTTGCAGCAATCGGAAGGGATAGAAGCACGATCATCGGAGTCATTAAGAACTTCAATTACAAATCTCTTCACAGTGAAATCGAGCCGCTAATCTTAGTGATGGACCCAAATTGGTTTCGCTATGCCTGTATCCGAATCTCATCGGAAAACATCGAAGAAACGATCGCCTTTTTAGAAAAAATCTGGAACAAATTCTCGGCCGGATATCCTTTTGATTACACTTTCCTGGATGACAGAATCGCCAATCTCTACAAGTCCGAACAAAGTATCGGAACGCTTTTTCACTATTTCACAATACTCGTGATATTCATCGCCTGTCAAGGACTGTTCGGACTGGCCTCTTTTACGGCCGAGCAGCGGACAAAAGAGATCGGAATCCGGAAGGTTCTGGGTGCGCCGGTTTTCAGCATCCTTTTGCTCCTTTCCAAAGAGTTCGCCAAATGGGTGCTTTTGGCAAATATCATCGCTTGGCCGGCAGCTTATATCATCATGGACAAGTGGCTCGAGAACTTCGCTTACAGGACAAATATCGGGATGGAAATTTTTTTTCTTTCTGCGGGGCTTGCGCTAGCCATTGCTCTGATCACTGTCAGCTACCAATGTATTAAAGCAGCTCGAACCAATCCTGTGAATTCTCTGAAGTACGAGTGAACGTTTTATTCCATTCAGAGTGAATTTTCAGTATCCACAAACCATCAATCCCGGATCAGATGTCATCAGGGATTTTCTCATTGCTATCGTTAAGATTATGAACCGACTCATACTCCAGAAAAAGACCCATACAAACTAACTTTCCAGGAATTCAAACCTCTAATAGATCATCTCTTTAAATGTGTATCTTTCCTCACTCGTATCTCAGACTATTCACTGGATCTGCGCTCGCTGTCTTTATGGTCTGAAAAATAAATGTAAAAACTGCGATAAACACAGTCACTAATGCGGCCAAAACAAATACGATCCATCCGATATTCACGCGGTAGGCAAAATTCTGAAGCCATTTGTTCATCATGAACCATGCCAAGGGCCATGCGACAATGTTGGCAAGCAGGATCCATTTGATGAATTCTCGAGACAGAAGAACGATCACGCTTCCTGTGGAAGCACCGAGCACCTTCCGGATTCCGATCTCCTTCGTTCTGATTTCCGATGTATATGATACTAATCCGAGAAGTCCAAGGCAGGCGACAAGCACAGAAAGAGACGAAAAGATAATGAAAATCTTCTGCATTTTCCTTTCACGCTGATACAGTTGATCGACGAGACTGTCCAGAAAACCGAATTCGAATTGTTCACCCGGAAATGAGTTTTGCCATTTGTCCCGGACAAAACTGATGATTTTTTCAACATTACCAGGCGTTGCCCTAATCGAAATTGCTCGTATATATTCCGGGTCGAGCAAAAAGACCATGGGCTCGACTTCCCTCCGAAGGGACATATAGTTGAAATTTTCGATGACCCCGACTACCTGGGCTGGCCCTTCCGAATAGGGGCCATCGAGCTTCTTTCCCACGGCTTCCTCTGGTGTCCATCCGAATCTCTTTACTGCAGATTCATTGAGAATGAGGGTTCCTGCCGTATCGGAACTGAATTCTTTAGAGAACGCCCGTCCCGCCAAAATTTCCATCCGATAAGTCTCCAAATAATCGTAATCTGTAAAAAACAGATAGACGCTCACCGGATCGTCCATATCAAGCCGCTGGTAATAGCTATTGCTGTAATGGGAGTCAGCCGGGACTTCGGATGAGGCCGATAGAGATAGGATCTGAGGGTTTTTTACGAGCTCGTTCCTGAACGACTCGTAATTTCGAGCGATCTGCTGGCTTCTGACGGGAAGAATGATCACGTTTTCCTTTTCAAAACCCAGAGACCGGCTCTGTATGTATGTCATCTGTTTGTAGACGGTAAACAGGCCGATGATCAGCAGAATGGAAATGCTGAATTGAACGATCACCATGTTTCTCCGGAAATCTGACTTATTCCTTCCCGCAAGTAAACTTCCTTTTATAACCTGTGCCGGTTCGAACCGGGTGAGATAAAATGCCGGGTAAAGCCCCGCCAAAACTCCCACGAGAAAAGTTGCGCCCGTCACAAAAATCAGTTTTATGGGCTGCAGGAGCACAGAAAGCGATAGATATTCTGAAAACATCGCGTTATAAGCCTGAACGAACAATGAACTCAAAAGAAAAGCGATCGCCAGGGAGAAAAAGGCCAGAAGTACAGATTCCTGAATGAACTGTCCTCTGAGTTGGGATTTGTCTGCGCCCACTGTTTTCCGAAGGCTCACTTCTTTGGCTCTTTTGTTTGCCCTGGCTGTGGATAAATTCACGAAATTCAAGCAGGCAATGACAAGGATGAGGACAGCGATCGAGGAAAAAATATAGACCGATAGGATGCTCCCACCCGCCTCCACCTCCCAGTTGGGGCTGGGACGAAGATGGATATCGACAATCGGAAAAAGATGCATCTTGAGCACCTCGTGAATCGTCATGTCCCTCTTCAGCACGAGCAAATCCCCATAATGCGGCTCCAGCCGCTGGGAGACGAATCCTTTGAGCTTTTCCTCGAGTTCAGATCTTGAAGTTTTTTCGGAAACCAGGACATAAGTGTAGAGGTAATTGCTCCTCCAGTCATCCCCGAACTCTTCCTCCGGAACAGAGGCTAGGGAAATCAACATATCAAAATGAATATGAGAATTTTGGGGCACTTCTTCCAGAATTCCCGTCACTTTAAAATCGACCGGTTCCCCCTCCCATTCGAAGGTGAGAGATTTTCCGAGAGCATCGCCCGTGCCAAAATATCTGTTCGCATTTTCCCGGGTCAGCACAACGGTCATTGGATCAGAAAGTGCTGTTTGTCCATCTCCTTCCTCAAGGTTGAAACTGAAAATTTGAAACAGGGAATTATCCACGGCAAATGTTTGCTGCCTGTAAACATTGTTTTTGTGGTCCTTTATGGCGAATTCTCTTCTCCAGATGCGTACGGCGTTTTCGATCTCGGGAAAATCATCGATCAATGCCTGTTTATACAATCCTCCTACAATAGGCCAGCGGCTGTAAAGATTATCCCTGAAAAGTTCCCTTTCTATCCTGTAGATGCGGTGGGCTTTTTCATGAAAACGGTCGAAACTGAGCTCACGCAACACCCAGAGGCCTATGACCAGACAAATGGAAAGGCCGATCGCCAGCCCGAAGACATTGATAAACGAAAACAGCTTGTGACTGATAAAATTCCTGTAAACGATCTTCAGATGATTCATAAGCATAATAAACCTCCAGGTTACGATGAGTTTCAAGTAACCATTGAGCGATTTTATACTGTTGATCCAAAACCAGATATGTGCCTTAAGACGACCCTCTGATTTTTGGACCTCAGTGAACGTTTCTTCAAAATCTTCGAGGATCGAATGTTTCTCATGATAGAACGACAACAGGCTCAGTATTTTTTTTGCCAATCCCGGACTCTTAATTCTCTTCTCTTCGGTCATAACGAAGCACCTCATTCATATCGGAGCGAATCGGCTGGATTAGCCACAGCGGCTTTTATGGATTGATAACCGACTGTTATTAATGTGAGGATCAAAGCTGCTAAACCTGATAAGATAAAAATTTCAAAACCAAAGCTTGTTCTATAAGCAAAATTCTTGAGCCAATTTTTCATAAGAAGGTAGCTGGCCGGCCATGCTACTAATACTGCTGCGGCGATACTCTTGATGTATTCGCCGGCTAGCAGGAAAATGAGGCGTCTGAAATTTGCCCCGAGAATTTTGCGCACGCTGATTTCCTTCCTCTTCTGTTCAGTGATAAATGAAGCCAGTCCGATTAGACCCATGCCGGCAATCATCAATGCTATAATCGTGAAAATATCGAGATTCTTTTCCAACCTCTGTTCGGATTTATAAATTCTGGTGATTCTGTCATCGAGAAATGTGTATTGGAAAGGAAATTCAGGTGAAAAACGTTCCCATTTTGCCTGGATAAAACCTATGGTTCTGGGCAAATCGGAAGGGGCGACCTTGATAGAAATATAATCAAGCTGCCGATTAGCGTTCAGCAAGACGAATATCATAGGCTCGATTTTGGAATGAAGTGATTTGAAATGAAAATCCTTAACCACACTTATGATCGTCCATTCTGCACCATGCCCC
>JASFEP010000056.1:0-15177 GCA_050124775.1 Candidatus Aminicenantota bacterium | reverse complement strand
ATAACCGCCACGGAGGGATATACGCCCGCTTCCGCACCCCCTTTGGCCATGCTGACACTGGCGCCCATACAGACACAGCTCTGTATGGCATTGTATGGAGGAAGAGCACCCAACGTGTAACACCCGATGTCGCTGAAGACATTTGACTGGGAGTAGGATTCCAGGGCTTTATTGAGCGCTTCGTAAGTATCTCTGTGGCCACACCCCTGACAAAGCTGGGGAGGCCTTCCCGCCATGGGAAAGTCGTTTATATCCAACTGCGAGTGAGGCTCCATCTCCATCCCTTGACGGACCACTTCCGGCGACAGTTCTCCTGTTGAGGGAAGATGTCCGGTCAGCTTGCCACGGATATTCGTTTCACATAGACCGAACATGCCGTGCAGGTTCCGTTCGATGAAGGGGTACCCCTCTTCAACGATCAAGACCGTCTCCACGTGATCCACAAGCTCGGCGAAAAGCCCCTCGGGAAGAGGATAGGTCGTCACTTTAAGGACAGAGGGCGATTCGCTATCTTTTCCCAGATTTTCCAGCACATAGTTGTACGCCACACCCGACGCCACGATACCGAGCCGGGTGTTATTTTTATTGAGCCGGAGCGAATTGAACGCCGAGGCATCGGATACCTGAACGAGCTCTTTCTGCTTTTCTGTAAGCAGCTTGAAACGCCGCCGGGCATTTACTGGGAGTAAAGTCCAGTCTTTCCCTTCTCCATAGCTGATTGGATTCTGTTGCTTCGCAGGTTTTGGCTGAACGCGGGAGCGGCTGTGGGCGAGTCGCGTGACCATCCGTATCATCACCGGAAGCCCCATCTTTTCCGATACCTCGAACGCTTCTCTGGTCATGTCATAGCCTTCCTGATGGTTGGAGGGCTCGAAACAGAAGATCTGTCCGAACTGGGCATAGAAACGGCTGTCCTGCTCGTTCTGGGAGCTGTGCATTCCCGGGTCGTCGGCCACGACGACCACCAGACCTCCGTTGGCGCCGGTGATGGCCGCATTCATAAAGGGATCGGCCGCCACATTGAGGCCTACGTGTTTCATGGATACCAGAGCCCGTTTGCCCGCATAGGACACACCGAGGGCCTCTTCGAACGCGACCTTTTCATTGACCGACCATGAGGCAACGAAGTTTTCACCCCCGTCCGAAGCTCTGATCAGGTACTCCATGATCTCGGAGGCCGGTGTTCCCGGATAGGAATACCCTCCCGAAAGGCCCGCATGAATGGCTCCCAGAGCAACGGCCTCATCACCCAGCAAAATTTTTTGTTCCATTTTTTCCTCGGAGAAAAATATTTGACTTTGGGTCTGTCGATTAACGCAAAAAAGAGGTAAGCCCTAAGATACCCGCTCTTGTCCCTTTAGTCAACACCCAAAGGCTTTGACATGGGGAGGGAGGGTCTTTTATAATACCCGCGCCGGAATATTCGCATCGGGAGAAAATATGTCGAATCAAAAGATTGGAATAATCGGAGCAGGTCCTGTGGGGAGTATCATGGCCGCTTATCTGGCTCGAAAGGGAGAGGACGTTTTTCTCGTGGATATCAAACAAGATTTGATCGCTGCCATCGAGGCGAGCGGGATCACGATAACGGGCATCGGCGACAATTTTAACATCCCTCTCAAGGGAACAGGCCATTTCGCCGCAAGCCTCGAAAGGTTTCACACCGATTGGATATTCATCGCCGTCAAATCCAACTATCTCGAATCGCTTTTGGAAGAAATCAAGCTGTTCTACAGACCCTGCCAGAAATTTCTGATCGTACAGAACGGCATAGACAACGAAGACCGTGCGGCCGAAGAATTCGGGAAAGATAATGTCTTCCGTTTTGTCATCAATTATGCGGGAATGATCGACGAGCCGGGCACAGTCCGAATGTCCTTTTTCAATGCGCCCAATTACATAGGAGCCCTATCTAAAAAGAACGAAGCTGAAGCTAGGGGAATAGCCGAGGTCATAAGCGAAGCAGGCCTCGAGACCGTTTTCGTTCCGGACATCAAAAAGTACGAATGGAAAAAAACTATCTTGAACGCCGGATTGATGCCTGTATGCGCGACCACTGGCCTCACCATGAAAGAAGCCATGGGGCTTGAAGAAACGCGTTCTCTTTGTGAAAAGATACTGAGCGAATCCATCCAAGTCGCCGAAAAGTTAGGGTATGAATACGAGGAAAATTTTTTGGAAAACGCTCTATCCTATCTGGCCAAAGCCGGCCACCATAAGCCTTCGACATCGCTCGACCTGGAAGCTGGGAATCCTATCGAGTATATCTTTCAGCCAATCATCGATTACGGGAAAAAAGCAGGCGTTCCGACACCTTTTCTCGAATCTCTGACAAAAGTCATGCGAGCCCTCGAGCATCAGCAGAGGATCTTGTAATCGTGAAAACCATCCAGCGTTACAGCCACTGCTTCGTGTGCGGTGACAAAAACGACATCGGATTGAAGCTCGATTTTTTTGAGAAGGATGGAAAAGCCTGGACAGAATTCACGCCGACAAAGAGTTTCGAAGGCTACAAGGACATTTTGCACGGCGGAATACTCTCGACGCTGCTCGACGAGGCGATGATCAAATCCATCCTTGCCAAAGGAATTCTCACCGTGACATCGCAGATTGAAGTCAAGTTCAAAAAGCCTGCGATCATCGGAGAAAAGCTCCGTATAGAGGGCGAAATCACTGGGAAAAGGGCGATGTTGATCCTGACGGAGGGAAGGGTCATCAGAGAAGACGGCAGCGTGATCGCCGAAGCGAAAGGTAAATTCTTTCGGGTAGAGGGCTCGATCAAAAAGCAGCTGGCAAAGAGTCTGGATTGAAGGGCAATTTGTAAGGTCACAGCGAGCAAAAAGATACGCCATAGAAGGACATAGATAAATGAGAGACCTCAGAGTCATCGATTTTCACGTTCATGTGGGGCTCAAGGAACACTGGAAAGATTGGGTCAAAGAGTTCGGAACGGCCGCACGATCGGAATTTTATGAACGCTACGAAGAGATGATTGTCCCAGAAAGGTTCGCCGCCCACCTCGAAAGCCACAACATCGCTAAGGCCGCCATACTCCCCGAGATAAATCCCGAGGTCACGGGCGTGGTTCCCAACGAGTATGTCTTCGAGTTCTGCCAGGGATTCGATGTCTTTGTTCCCTTCTGCACCATAAATCCCTCTCTGACCGAAAAGCCGGGAAAAGACTTTGAACAATACGTCCGGATGGGCGCAAAGGGGATCAAGCTCTATCCCTCCTACAGTTTTTTCTACCCCAATGACAGCGCCCTTTATCCTATTTATGAGATCGCACAGGAGAATCGATTGCCCGTGCTCGTGCACACCGGCTCGTCGATATTCAAAGGGTCCAAGATCAAGTATGCCGATCCCATCCATCTCGACGAGGTGGTGACGGATTACCCCGAACTTCCGGTCCTCATGGCCCACAGCGGGAGAGGCTTATGGTATGAGAGGGCGTTCTTTCTGTCCAAGCTCCATCCGAATCTTTACATGGAAATTTCCGGTTTGCCCCCGAAAAATCTATTGAACTATTTTCCGGAACTGGAAAAAAACATCGACAAAGTCGTCTACGGATCGGACTGGCCCGGCATTCAGAGCATAGAACAGAATATCGAGGCTATTCAAAAGCTCCCTTTAGCCCAGGATTCTATAGAAAAAATTCTCTACAGAAACGCTGCGCGGATTCTGGATCGCATACAAACGGAAAATTGATTCGACTCAAATAACAGAGGTCTGCATGGCACTCTATGCATTTGAAGGGAAAAAACCCCGAGTGGGTGAAGGCGCCTTTGTGGCCGAATCAGCATCGGTAATCGGAGACGTCGACATCGGAAAAAAGGTTTATGTCGGCCACGGTGTTATCCTGAGGGGTGATTACGGAACGATCTTCGTAGGAGACGGCACGGCACTTGAAGAGGGTGTAATCGTCCATGCCCGTCCCAAGGATAAAACCATATTCGGCCGGCGGGTGACCGTGGGTCACGGAGCCATGATCCACAACGCAACCATCAAGGATTTTGCGGTTATAGGGATGCGTGCTACGATCAGTGATTTCAGTGTCGTGGGCGAGTGGGCCATCATCGGAGAGATGAGCCTGGTGAAAAGAAAACAGGAGATCCCGGAGAGCTCTGTGGCCGTCGGCTCACCGGCCAAAGTCATCGGCAAAGTGACGGCCGAACAAAAGGAATTCTGGACTTATGGGAAAGAGCTCTACATAGAGATGGCCGAACGGTACCGTGTTCCAGGCGCTTTTTACCGTATCGAACCAGGCATAACAAAAAAATCTTGAGCCGGCGCGTGGCTTAAGGGAATGAAAATATCAGAGGGAGAGAGTGCTCTACGATCTGCTCCAAAAAACGGCCCAAGACTATCCTGACAGGCTTGCCGTTATCTGCGGGGAGACACGACTTACCTTCAGCCAGCTCAAAAACAGGATCGACCGGTTGGCCAGCGGGCTGAAGTCTCTCGGCATCCGGAAAAAGGAAAAAATTGCAGTCCTCCACAAGAACTGCCACCGGTTTCTGGAGACATATTTTGCCGCAGCCAAGATCGGGGCTATCCTAGTCCCCATGAATTACCGTCTATCCGTCGATGATTTTATCTACATCCTGGACGATTCCCAGGCCAATCTCCTCATCACTCAGCCAGACCTCGTACCGCGACTCCTCGAGGCGGAGGACACGCTACGCCATCTTGAGAGAATCATCTTCACTGGGTCCGGCAGAGACTCTGTGTCAGAGTATTCTTTCGGCCCTCAAGCGCAAACAATATCAGACGAAAGAAATCTTGATTATGAATCGCTGGTGGGTGGAGTGAATAAAAAAGAGTCAGAAGAAGGTCTGGTAGACAAGAAAAACCGGGATGCAGTCCACGATTCAGACATCGCGCAGATCTACTACACGAGCGGCACGACCGGAAAACCTAAAGGAGTGATCCTGACGCACAAGAATAACCGGGTCCATGCCGTTCATGCCAACAAAGAATTAACCTTGACGCAAAAAGACAGATGGCTCCATGTCTCCCCCATGTTCCACCTAGCCGATGCTTGGGCCGTTTGGGCGATCACCAAAGCAGGAGGAACACACGTGATAGTGCCCGAATTCGAACCTGACCGAATCCTGGAGGCCATCGAACGCCACAGGGTGACCTTGAGCAATTTTATCCCCACTATGCTGAACATTCTGGTGAATTCTCCCGGCGTTCGGGATTATGATTGTTCATCCCTGAGGCTGATTCTGAGTGGTGGTGCACCCATTGCCAAAGAGGTCGTGAGGAAAGCGATCGATGTATTCGGCTGCGACTACATCCAAACTTATGGATTGACCGAAACAAGCCCCTTTCTCACGATGTCCATCCTCAAAGACGAGATGAAGAGTCTCCCCTTCGAACAGAGATTGCGCTACATGGTGACGACCGGACGGCCCTTTTACGGTGTGCAACTGAAAGTTGTGCGAGAGGATGGCACAGAGGTAACGCCCGATGATGGCGAAGTCGGAGAAATTTTGGCCAAGGGCGAAACGGTCACTCCCGGCTACTGGCACCTTCCCGAGGAGACATCTGAACGCATCGTGGACGGATGGCTGCATACAAAAGACCTGGCTGTTATCAACAGGGAAGGATATCTGACGATCGTGGATAGGATGGACGATGTGATCATCAGCGGTGGGGAAAACATCTACTCCGTCGAAGTCGACGATGTGCTTTATGCCCATCCTTGTATTTTAGAGGCGGCCGTTTTTGGTCTCTCCGACCCGGTTTGGGGAGAGAGAGTCACAGCAGCCGTCGTGTTGAAAGAGAATGAAAATGCCGGGGAGGATGAGATCATAGACTTCTGCAAGGAGCGAATCGCTCCTTTTAAAGCACCCAAGACCGTGATCTTTACGGATCGTCTTCCAAAAACAGGCTCTGCGAAGATCTGCAAGTACAAACTCCGTGAAAAGTATGAGAAAGAGCCTGAGGTCCGCAGGTGGATCGAGATGAAATCCGAGCCCAGGACAAAGAAGAGGACGGAAAGAAAGAAAAAGGGGGGCAAACCGTATGGAAGAAAGTTATAAGGCCATCGCCGCAGACATTCGGAGAGCGAAGCGTGCTGTCGCCTTCACAGGGGCCGGCATCTCTTCAGAAAGCGGGATACCCACCTACAGGGGCACTGGCGGCCTCTGGTCCAAATACGACCCCGACCGATACGCCAATATCCATTATTTCAAAAAAGACCCCTCCTACTATTGGAGTTTTTTTCGGGACGTCCGCTACCCGACGCTCAAAGAGGTACTCCCCAACAAAGCACATCTAGCCCTTGCGGAGATGGAGCGTATGGGATACATGCAAACAGTGATTACACAGAACATCGATGGCCTTCACCAAGCTGCGGGTTCCTCATCGGTGATCGAGCTGCACGGGACGACACGGATCATCACCTGTATGAATTGTTCGGAAGAATATCCGATGGAGGACGTTTATCCAATACTGGAAGAGGAAATCCCGCCGCTTTGCCGGGAATGCCAAGGAGTATTGAGACCGTCCGTCATTTTCTTCGGTGAATCTTTGAAGCCTGGAGTTATCGGAAGGGCTTACGAAGAATCGGACGGATGTGATCTTTTCCTCGTCGTGGGGAGCTCACTCGTTGTCTATCCTGCTGCCAATCTTCCTGTAACTGCCAAAGGAAAAGGTGCTCGCTTAGCCATTATCAACACAGATCCCACACCCATGGATCAAATGGCAGACTATGTGCTCCGTGAGGAGGCAGGGACTGCCCTTCCAAAGATCGTCTCTCGCCTAAAATAAAGAGAAAGCCCCTTTTTTGTTGATATTCATTATCCACATTCCATAAACTGCACCCCATTGGAACGGCTTACACAGAAACGAATTACATCGGAGGTCCAGGCTAGCGCTGGCGCTTCTTAATGGAGTGCTTTCCGTCTTCGATATAGCACCTTGGCAGTTCCTCAAAATCCAGATCCATATAGAGACGGCTGATGGACGCGGCGGTCTGTTCGATCGTCTCGTAGACAGGCTGGGGGATGGTGAGCTCAGCTTCAGCTATGTCCTCCACACTCGTATTTTCGGATAGATAATCGGGAATGTCGCCATTAAAAAAAACATCCGCTTCCCACGATTTCTGGACCATTCGTCTAGTCCTGAAGTTTTGGTCGGAGAGTCTCAGGCCCTCTCCCGGAGATACGGAGAATCGATAACCGTGGTTAGATGTCAGCCGCGGGCTGAGGTTGGCGAACATGCAGAGAAATTCCCCCACGAAAGCAGCAGCTCTCAAGGAAAGTTTGAGGTCGCCGACCTGGCTGTGCACATAGGGCTGGATGAGGTATAGATCGTCCTCCAGATCGAGCGCCTCGAGCTTAGAGATATCTTCCGCTATCAGAAATCCCTTTCCGCCTCGTCCCAACCGTTTTTTCAGGACAATGGGTCTGTTCTTTTGAAATTCTTTTGCAAGGCTTTTATGACGTTCACGGGCATAGATTCGGGTGAGAATCATCTGGTATCTATTGGAAAGGAGAAGATACTGGACCCATTTGTCCTCGAGTTTCAGTTCCGGCGCAGGGTCTGTGGGCAGGGGGCCCTGTCCATCCATCCAGATTTTCAAAGCACGGAGGTCATCTATGTAAGGAAGGCTGTTGGTATAGTCATAAAAATTCTTGCCGAAGTTTTTCCGTGAGAGGGCGTCGATCCTGTCGAAAATGCCGGAGGGCGTGCTGTATTTCACCCTGTGGATCAAGTCGTATTCCTGGGCTCCACCCGGAACACCGGTGTTGATTTCGCTCAGATAGAGCCTGAGCTCCGGGTCGATCAAAAAGTCCACTCCGATATACATCGATCGAGGTCCAACTTTTATATGCCTGAACTATTCATAAACATGCCGTTATCCTATTCAACAAAAGACACATCGATCCTTACCATCTGTTCGATCTATGATGTCCTTCTTCATTCTGAGTCAAAAACCGCAGGGTTCGATCAATGCCTGTGTCTGTGATGCGTGTCGGGCCAGTGGAGATGGGAGTGTTCGATGTGTTGATGAGTGTGTTCATGGGCATGGAATTCATCGGTGTTATCCGGGTGGGAATGAAAATGATGACCGTCATCGTGCCTGTGGACATGTGTGTGAACCTGCGGACGATGCAGGTGGCGATGGGCATGACGTTCCATCCAAATGAGACAGACTCCCAGAATCATAAGCCCTGCAGCAGGAAACATCACCCATCCCAACCACTCTCTGAGGACAGCGAGCGAGAATACAGCTCCGACAAACGGAGCCAGGCTGAAAAAGGCGCCTGTCCGCGATGCTCCCAATCCCTGGAGTGCTTTGATGAACAGAACAAGGCTCAAACCGTAACTCAGCGATCCCAACAAAAGAGCGAGTAAGAGCGATGTATCGAAGGGAATGTCCATCCCTAAAAAAACAGCCAGGAGGAATGAAATGCCGCCAGCGAAGAACCCCTTGATCCGAGCGATCTGGACTGGATCTCTGTCCGATATCCGCCCCGTCAGGTTATTATCCAAGCCCCAGCATGCCATTGCAGCCGTAACGAGCAACGGTCCTTCGAGGGAAAAACGTCCCATGTCGGGATCCCAGCTCAGGAACACACCGGCCAGCGTCATCAGCAGAAGGGCCATCCAGAACCTCTTTCCCGTGTACTCCTTGAAGACGATCATGGCAATAAGAGCTGTGGCAAGGCCTTCCAAATTCAGCAGGAGCGATGCAGAGAAACCAGAAATAAAGCGCAAACCGAACATTAAGAGTACAGGCGCCAGGATCCCTCCGAAAAGGATCGCTCCGGCCAGCCAGGGAATGTCCTTGTTCTGGAGAGTCACAGCCTTTTCACGACCTGATCCCAGAGTTTTGCTTCCCAATCTGAAGATCGAAAGACCGGCGAAGGATCCGAGATAGAGAAGTCCGGCCAAGGCCACAGGAGGGATATCCTCGACAAGAAGTTTCGCCAATGGGGGACTGAGGCCGAATAGAGAAGCGGAGATAATGATATAGATCAGAGGTCTTTTCGGCATGACAGACCCTTCAATCCCTTTTTACACGAAGACTCAGTTGATGACAAGGCTTATGAGGGCGACGGAACATGGTAAAACGGGTCCGGAATCGCCCTAGAACTTCGTTCTCAAGGAGACGCCGATGTTCCTTCCGGCAGCAGGGAAGCCGAATCGTTCCTGATACTCCTCACCCAGAAGGTTCCGGATGAACAGCACCAACTCGACCGGACCGGCTATCGGATAGCAGCCTTCGACATCCAAACGAACATAGGCATCCTGCCTCCGCACCCTGAGATCATCATTCCAAAGGGTGTTGTTATTGTAAATGACATCCTGGCTTGAGACGAACTGGACAAAAAAAGCGAGACTGGCGTTATTCCGTGTTTTGTACTTGATCCCCAGGTTGAATTTGTGCTCCGGAAGGCCCGGGATCTCGTCCAGAGCACCGGGCGGGTTGACGAACAGGTCGATGAAAGGATCGTTCGCCGTCATACTTTTCTGGTAGGTGTAGTTCAGAAAAGCCGACCATCCCCGGCCGAACATCCGGGCCAGCTCGAACTCGATCCCGTAGATGTCGGCATCTTCGATGTTGTAAGAGACAAAGTTGATCAAGTCGAACTGGATGTAATTGTCGATATGGTAATAATACGGGGATATCTCGATCTTTGTCTGCGAGGGAAGCAAGGTCCGCCATCCCCCCTGGATCATCAGTCCATCCTCCTTGTTGAACGGGAGTTGGCTTGTGTCCACTCCTGCATCATCGGGATCATAATGCCAGTAGTGCTCGGGCGGCGTCGGCATGCGCAGCGCACGAGCGAGGCTGAAATACAACACGCTGTCCGGCGAATACCCATAAACAAGCTTGATAGAAGGCGCCCACCCGTCCATCTCTATGTCGGGAATCAGCTCAACCTGCCCTGAGGGTCCCGAGATCCCCTTATAAGACATATACCGGATCCCCGGGACGACAGTGAGCCTGTTATCCATGAGCCGGATCTCATCCATGAGATAAAAATCGAGGGTTTTTGCGGCCACATAGTACCCATTCCGAAAAGGGCTTCTGAAGTCATCCGCGTAGTTGGCGTCGCCATCATCTTTGAGATGCGCGTATTCCAGCCCGGCAAATATATTCTGGCCGGGAAGGAAATGTTTGTAAGAGGCCGAGACCCCTTGCGACCGGTCGTCGTAGAAGATCTTGTGGAAAATCCGATCCAGGGTCATGCGCGTGTTGTAAGATTCGCGATTTCCATGGTTGCGCCAATAGCGGAGATTCATCAGTCCGAAATCACTCAAAGCCTGCTCGTAGCCAAAATCGAACGTCCACTTTTTCTTCTCCCACCAGCTTCCGGGTTCGGGGTAGGCTCCCATGCCTCCGTACATGTACTCGCCGTCCGAGGCCGGGAAATCGGGGTCGATAGCTGTGTCATAACCTATGTCGTCAGGGTCTTTAGAAAGTCTGTTTGCCACGATAAATCCCTTTTTCAACTGCGTGTAGTTGACATCCACAGTCAGGCGACCGGCAAAGGAAAAATCATATCCCAGATGGAAATCTGCGTTTCCGAGGTTCAATTCGCCGTTTTTTAGGTATCCGTCACTCCGCGCATATCCAGCGGATAAGGCATACTCGAAAGGCCCGGGCTTATAGGCATGATGGAGGTTGAGACTGGCCGTCGTATAGCTGGCTCCCGATATTTGCCCTTCTGTAAACGGTGCCTCCTGCGGAAGTTTCTTCGAGACAAGATGGATGACTCCGCCCAGGACGTTTCCGTAGCGCGGATCCCCGACACCCTTGACCACCTCGACTCTATCGACGTTCGTCAGCGGGATCATCGTCCAGTCGATGAAGTACCCACCCGCAACGCCCGAGGTGTTGAGGAGCCGTCCGTTTTTGGTCACCCGTATCCGTCTCGAGCCCAGGCCGCGGATCTTTATCGAGTCATCGTCTACAGCCGTGCCGATCTCCTGGATTCTCTGGACATCGACTCCGGGCTGACGTTCGAGCGCGGTATCCAAGGTCGTGCCGATGCTGAGAGGGAAGAGCTCAGGTTTGACGACGGTCATGTTCGGGATCTCGATATCCCGGATGTATTCCACGACCTCGATCTCGATCTCATCGAGCTGAAACAACTTGGTTTTTTCTTCCTTTTTTTCTGCCTTTTCCTCTTTTTTTTCTTGGGGTTCGGTCTTATCCTTGCTCTGAGTCTCCTGAGAAAATGCGAAGCTGTAGGCAAAAAGAAAGAAAGCCAATAGTATTGATAATCGACGGTATTTCATAAAAACACCCTCCTTTATTTCAAAATCCATATTTTAGCCAAATTCCATGGAATTTTCCAGCATGGAAAACTCAAAACGAACGAGGCAAGGCCAGAGAGGAATCTCTCATCTTTGCGAAGAAAACAGGCTGATGTTCATCCGGTTTGGAGAAATATTTCTTAAATATCGGGCACTTAGAACGACCGAAGCATTCTCGCTGAGCTCGCCGTCGATGTGCAGCTTGACCACGCTTTCCGGATCTAGCTTTTCAAGAGCTCGGTGTATGTGTTTCGCGAGAGCTTCCGCTTGCAATCCTTGCGCCGGGATGTTGATATGGATCATGGGCCGGGCGGGAAGTTTTATAAATTCCCAAGATAGGACAAGCTTACCGGCTTTACTTTTTTCTTTTTTGTTCTCCGCTCTATTCTTTTCTCCAGACCGCCTGAACTCGACTTTCAGATACCCTTTTGGCTCATCTTTTTCAGCAAAAGTTGTGCGCTCTATAGAGCCTGGATAGAGAATGGGTGTTTTGATGGATTGGCCCTTAAGATCTTCGCTCAACACTTGGAAGCGGTGGATGTGCCCGGAGAGCACAGCCAGGAAATCCTCCGGCACATCTCTGATTCGGATCACATCATCGTTGTAGCGAAATGTATAATTTCCGGGTCCTACAGTCGCTCCTTCGAAGCAATGATGCACACAAAGGATCATCCCATCGCAGTTAGTTCTCATCTTCCTCCAACCGGTTCCTTCGCAGACCTGGCGAAATCTGGCCCGCACATTATCCCGCCAGTAAGGGAAACCGGCCAACCCCAGTTTCAGCCCTCGCCTTTTTATGACATAGGTCCGCGGGACATCGAAGATATGGATATGAGGATGACAACTCAAAATCCTGAACGGAATGCGCGAGCGTTCATGGTTCCCAGGCACGATAAAAACAGCGATGCCCGAGTCTGCAATATCCTTGAGGGGAGCGAATGCCATATCCACGAGACGAGCAGGGACTTTGCTCCGGAAGAGGAGGTCTCCCCCGTGGATTACGGCATCCACTTCACCCTTAAAAGCCGGTTCAAGGGCCCTGGCGTAATTGGCAAAAAAATCCTCTCCTCTTCGGCGGCGATCGATGCGCGGGCGGAACGGATAGTCGAATCCGAGGTGCGTATCGGCTAAAAAAAGAAGTCGAATCATACCCATCGGAGCATTTTTTTAAGCTGTTCGTTACGGAGGCATACATCCGGGTGCAAACAGAGCTCCACCGAGCGCCCTTCCTGAATGAGCCTGCGAATTTCGGTGGTGGCCACGCGCATCCGGTCAAACACATAAATGTTGAAGTTTTTTTGCCTCTCGATAAGAGACCTTTGGTGTCCGGAGGGGATAGAATGGATCTCAAAAAATGACAGAGAATCCTTAAAAACCGGGATTCCTTCCTCAAACACGATCCAATTCCGCACATCAATGTTTCCTGTCGCAGGAGTCCACATCAGAGAGGATTCACTGATCCTGCAGAGCCAGCGGGAACGCCTGATCTGGAAAGCGGCCATCCGGATGATGCTTTTGAGAATCCTGACCACACGCTCCGGCATCCAGGTCTCTTCGCTCTCCTCCGGCTCCGATTCCTGCATTCGCAGTTCAAGGAATTCTTCTTCGGTCTGTCTGACTCGGTCCCCTCCCGATGCTCTTACCTTGGCGGCTGACTCAGGAGCATCATTTTCGCCGGCCATTTTTTCGGCCACTTCTCTTTGTGCCGCCGCATCTTGCTCCTCCAATTTATCTTTCCAGAACTGCGCCCCCAATAACATCATCGCTGTCAGACCGAAGGAAGGCTGAAAAGATATTTGGAATTCTTTTTTAAAAGCTTGTATTCCCGAAATAAAACAATCCCGGTTTGGCAAATATTCCGGCGGGATATCCAGAATGCCTTCGATGGTTTTCAGAGATATCTTCCTTAAGTCACCGCCCAATACATCCCGCAACAAGATCAGCGGATCGAGACCGTACGATGAGGGGAGAGGGCCGATCGAATGATGAGGATCGGGCCGAAGATCCACACTTGTTAGATCCCTGGAGTAAAAAAGCACATCCCTTTCATTCGTCCTGAGCGCTCGATTATAGGGAGGGGATAATCGTTTGATCTCATCCGACTCCACCAGAGCGGCTTCAACGGCTGTTCTCGCAACCGTGGTATCCAAAGATTGCGCCTGGCTCAACATTTCGAGGATGTGTTCCGGATGCCTTTTTCCTCTGTGAAAGTAGCTTGCGATCCTTTGCCGCAGAGATTTCGCTTTCCCGATGTATAAAAGATCGCCTCCTGACCGGTACATCCTGTAGACTCCGGGGAGATCGGGGAGATTCTCTCGATAGGTTTCAGCCATAGGGTACTCACGCGTCTTCCTGAGGTGGAATAATTGCGGGCGCGACTGTCTTAACCACTCTCGGAGATCGTCGAATGTATCGATAGCGTGTGCATCTCTCAACAATTCGACCAAGTGAAACCATGTGATGGCCGTCGCTACAACATGATGGCGACTGCGGCGGGAATCCGGCAGCGGATGCCCAAAATATCCAGCCACAGCTCTTAGCCCCTTTCTGGGCAAACCCGGGAGCAAGCGCTCCGCGATCTTATGTGTGCAAACGATCGAAAACGGAAATTCTTCATTCGGACTGTAATTTATATGAAGCTTTCTGAGAAAGGGCTCTTCGTAACGGCTAAAATGAATAATGGCCGGACAGGCGTCCCTATCATACAGCTCAAAATTTCGTGTGGATTTGTTCCGAATTGTCCGATCCCTATCGACGCGATCGACCTTATGTGCGACATTTTCGGCAGCTCTGGAGAGGTATTCCCAGACCGTCTTTGGAGGCTGAGCGGACTTCATCTCTTCATGTGAAAGTCCGGTGATCCTCAACACGGGCCGTGGGACCTCCGCATGTTTTGGAATTTTGAGGAGAAAGGTCTCTGTTTTATTGGATATTTCCTCAAAATCAGCCGCTTCGGCAGCTCGTGTTTCGACCCAACCGACCTCGAGGATGTGGCCCCGACGGGGATTGCTGTGGGTGGCTTGACAATCGATGGCTAAAACATCAAGCTCTTTTAGGTTTCTATTCCTTTTCGCCATTATCATGCCCAAAACTTATCGAGGATCGGCCCTATTTGCCTCTCATTCTGGACAAAACAGACCTGCCACTCCGGAGGAAACAGAGAATGATACTGCGGGAGAGCATAACGGGTGTCGATCAAGAGGATTGCGCCTCTGTCTTCTTCGGTGCGGATCACACGGCCGGCGGCCTGAAAGACGCGATTCATGCCCGGATAAAGATAGGAATAATCAAAACCGGGCATCTCTTTGTCCTCAAAATGGAGACGGATCAACTCCCTCTCCAGAGAAATTCCCGGCAATCCCACTCCGACGACAACCGCCCCAGAGAGACGGTCGCCCACGAGGTCGATCCCCTCGCCGAAAATCCCGCCCATCACGACGAATCCCACGAGCGTGCCGCTGTTTTCATGGGAAAAATGCTCCAGGAATAGCAGCCGCTCATCTTCGCCCATGCCCAACGTCTGCACCAACAAGGTATGTTGGGGGAACATCTGTTCATACAAAGGAAAGACCATTTCCATGTAGGCATAGGATGGGAAAAACACGAGATAGTTCCCTTTTTTCACGCTCAGAAAAGAGCCGATCGTTCGGACCAGATCGTTTTTGGTTCGAGACCTGTGTCTGTAGAGGGTCGATACGGATTGGGAGGTAAGCACACAGAGGTTTTCTGGGGGGAAAGGTGACGGCAGAATTCGTTTCCGTACATCCTCTCTGCAGCCCAACATTCGGCTGAAATAGGAAAGCGGGGTTATCGTTGCAGAAAAAAGGACCGAAGAGCTTGCCCGTTCGAGAGCTGCAGAGAGGTGTTGGGAAGGATCGACACAGAACAATCTCA
>JASFEP010000055.1:0-15272 GCA_050124775.1 Candidatus Aminicenantota bacterium | reverse complement strand
ACCCAAACACCCCCCCCCCCGCCGTCCGGCGGGGGGCTATGGTTTGTTTCGGTGTATCATTCGCCCGAGTTTTAAATACGGGCGTTCGAAGAAGCGGGGGAGCGTGACCATCAAGAAGGGATCCGTTTTTTTATCCAGAGGGTCGACCAGGACCGTCTTAATTCCGATATGATTCGCACCGATCATGTCTGTGAGGACTCTATCCCCGACCATGATTGTTTTTTCCGGTGAGGTCTTTAGATATTCAAGGGCAAGGTGAAAAGCCGTGGGAGAAGGTTTTCTCCTTTTGGAGAATATCGCATCGATCCCGAGCTGTTTTTCGAGAGTTCGGATCCGTTTGATCCGGTCTTCTGTATGAGGAAAATTCGATAGAAAACACATGCGGAAGTTCGCTTTAAGATTCAGGATCAAATTCAGAATATCCTCTGGGACAATTGTTTTCCCGTAAGGCACTATGGTCTGGTCGATGTCCCAGATGATGGATTCGACATCCGAATCCATCAATATTTCCCGGATTTCATGCAGGCTGTTGATCTCATGATCGGGGATCGCATTTTCGATCTTCAGGATGAGATGAAGATTCAGCAAAAAATCGATGTTGAATGTGCTTTTATTTATCATGTGTATTAGGTGGAATCCTCAATAGCGCGAAGGGTAATATCCCGAGTGCTTCGTATCACATTACCTCCTCCCGACCTCAGGGAGAGTTCATGCATGCTGTTCCTTTTCTTTCCGTCTGTTTATAATATAATCAATATTCCTGGATTCTTCATAAAAATGTTTATGCTTTTTTCGATACAATCAATATTTGCACTATTGTTCCAGAAAATCAAATGGATAACACTGTTTACAACGAGGCATTCTCCGGTACTGAGTATCCAAAAAATTGTAAACCAAATTAAAAATATCCTCGTCTAATAGGGAGAAAAATGAAATGGCGATGGAAGAAAATGACACACATCTTGTCGAGCGCGTATGCGCTGGAGATATTTATGCTTTTCAAGAGATCGTGGAACGTTACAAAAAAAAGATCTATTACATCGCCTATGATATCGTCGGCGATCATCATGAGGCCGAGGATGTCTCTCAGGAGGTATTCATAAAAATGTACAGGGCTCTTGAGCGTTTCCGAAAAGATGCCAAGATGAGCTCATGGCTCTATCAGATCACTGTCAACTCCGCTATCGATTCGATTCGGAAAAAAAAGGTCAGACCACGCATCAATGTTGAGGATATCGAACAGGTGGGGGCCCAAGAACGGTCCCTTGAGAGCGCAAGCCCTGAAACGAATCCTGAGAGAAGAGCTGTATCCTCACTCATGCAGCGGCATATCGAACAGGCATTGCATAAGATCACTCCTCAAGAGCGTGCCGTTTTTGTGATGCGGCATTATAACGAATTCAAGATCAGGGAGATCTCTGATGTGCTGGATGTTTCTTCCGGGACGGTTAAAAGCCTGCTCTTTCGTGCATTGAAAAAACTGCGTAAAGAGCTTGCCTCAACCCAGGGCGAATATCGATGGGAGGTTGATTATGAGTGATTGCAAAAAATACCAGAATATGATCGTAGATGCGCTCTATGAAGAGCTTTCCTCAAAAGAACAGGTAATCCTCGAGAAACATCTGAAGGAATGCGCCCTGTGCCGGAAGGATTATGAAGAGATGGCCGTTACCCTAAAAACGATGTCCCGGCGAGTACGGCCAGAACCCGAGGCGAAATTTTTCGACGGATACTGGGGCCGGCTGGCAGAGCGAATGGATTGGGAACGAGCGGTTCCTCCAACCACTTTTAAATGGTGGAAATCGCTCTTTTCAAAATCAGGGATAGGTTTCCCCCGCTGGGCCTACCAAGCTGTAGCTTCGATACTTTTAGTGGCCGTCGGGATCTTTTTGGGGCGAACCTTCTTTATTCCGGAACAAATGATGCAGCAACCTGTCACGATGGCTAAGGCCGTGTCTGAGCCCGATGCCCAGGTCAATGTATCGCAGCGGGCTTTCGATTATATCCAGCGCTCGAAGTTGATCGTGCTGGCGATCGCCAATTTCGATCCCGACAACCAGGACCCCTATGCACTGAACCTTCCGTATCAACAGCAGGTCTCCAAAGAACTTGTACAGGAAGCCAGCTGGCTGAAGGAAGAACTGGGCGATCGGCGTCAGCGACGGCTTCAGGAACTCGTTTCCGACCTCGAAGTCATCCTGCTTCAGATCGCCAACCTCGAGGAAGAATCGGATATGTCCGCGATCGAGCTCGTGCAAGATGGGGTCAAAAGCCGGGGGATCTTGTTCAAGATCCACTTGGCTCAGTTTAACGATGGCTCGAAGGCCTTTGCCGAGGCCGGTCGGGCACCGGATAAATCAAAAAGTTTTTGAAGGAGAATCAAATGAAATACAAACCTTATGTGATTATTGTTGCGACACTCGGGATTTTGCTCCTCGGGATGTCTTCTCTCGCTTGGACCGAAGAGGTTTCCCAGGAAGAAGATGCCAAAGCCTATAAAGGTGCTTACAAGCTGGTGATGGACGAGGCTTGGGGAGAGGCGGCCCAGGCATTGGATGTTTTTATCCGGACTTATCCGCAAAGCGGGTATGTGGACGATGCGCATTTCTGGCGCTGTTATGTCAAAGAAAAAACAGAAGGGTCTTTGGAAGAAGTCTTTAACTGCTTCCAGGATTTCATAAACGCCTATCCCGATAGCAAGTGGGCGGATGATGCGCAGAACAAGCTCATCGTTGTCGCCGCCCGATTGGCTAAACAGGGAAATCCGCATTACCAAAAGATTGTCGAGCAATTCTACAATGAGGAAGCAGAGGATGAAGTCAAACTGGCGGCTCTTCACGCTCTGGAAGACATGGGAGATGAGAGGGCGCTTTCCTCGATCGTCAAACTGTATGATCAATCTCGGGATGATCGAAGGCTCCGGCAGAGAATTATCAATGTCTTGGAGGATTTCGAATCCCCCCAGGCATATGAAAAGTTGAAAGATATCGCCATGACCGACCCGGATGCAGACCTGAGGCGCCGCGCTCTCTACGCCATCGAAGACAGGGAAGAGGGTGATGTGATCGAAGTATTGATGAGAGTCGTCAGGGAGGATAAGGACCTCGACGTCAGGCGAGCCGCTTTACATACACTCGGGGATACAGAAAATCCGGCGGTGATCCCGGTTCTTGCAAAGGTGGCTGTGGAAGAGCAGGATGAACAACTGGCCAGAGCTGCTGTTTATGCGTTGGAAGAAGTCGATCATCCGGATGTGATTCCCGCGCTTCAAAAGATCATGAAGGAAGCCAAGTCTGGGGAAGTGAGAAAGGCCGCTGTGTATGTGGTCGAGGACCTCGAAGACGATGCGGCGCTACCGCTCTTAAGGGCGATCGCGCTCGAAGAAAAAGATATGGAGTTGCGCAAGGCGGCCATCTATGCCCTGGAAGATATCGAACTGGATGAGGCTGTGGCGATCTTGAAAGAGGTTTTGGAATCGGATGCTGATGTGGAGCTGAAGAAAGCGGCCCTTTATGCGATCGAGGATTACGAGGGCAAAGAGAGTGCGGGTATCCTCTACAGCATCGCTTTGAATTCCGAACATGAGGAACTGGCGAAAGCGGCTGTGTATGCCCTCGAGGACAAGATCGAGGATATGGAAAGCGGCGATCCTTCGATGCTGTTGGAGATCTATAAAAAATCGAAATTCGAGTCCGTACGAAAAGCAGCGTTGCTCAGTATCGAAGACATCGAAGGACCCGCAGCGATCGAGATATTTGCGGCCATATTGAAGTCCGAGCAGGACCTTGATATAAAACGCTCGATCATATATGCCCTCGGAGACACGGAAAGCGACGATGCTGTCCCCATACTCGAGGAGATCGCACTGAATGATAAAAATGTGAGGCTTCGCGCCGATGCGGTTTCTGCGTTGGGGGAGATCGGAACTCCCAAAGCTCGAGAAGCTTTGATGAAAGTCCTCGAGAAAAAGGACTGAATCCGTGCGAAGGCAGTGTATTTCGATTGGCGTTGTTCTCAGCTTGACCTTACTTGTGGGTGTTTCGGTTGCTTCACAGGTTTACCACTACCCCCGGCCAACCGAAAAACTCGAGGCCCGTTGGGAATGGGCGCTAGAGAGTGGGAAAAAAGCGGGTTTGAGCGATGGATTTTGGGTGGCTTACAGCATCCGGCATCTTATGGGCGAAAACAGCTATTATGCCTCGACGGGAAGATACACATACCATTCTTCTTTTCCTGCAGCCGACCTGATGGAAGGGGTGCCTCTGAGCGAGCTCGTCTACGGGAAGAAGACGGCGCCCGATCTTTCCGGCGAAGAGCAGGTCAAGCGGATCGCTGAGAAAGCTCTCGAGGAACTTGACAATCCCCATAAACAGCATCCCAAAGTCTGGAAGGATGTGGCGATCCTGATTTTGTATAGGTCTTCTGGGCAGCCTCACCGTTTGAGATTCAACAATCTCTCCGTTCCCTTCGATCCGGATGGATTCCCTCTCTTTTGGTTGGACAAGGCCAATGATGAAGAGAGCGTTTCTTTTCTGAGCATGCTCTTTGGATCGATAGAAAATGAGAAATTCCAAAAAAAGATGATAGGTGCGGTGGGCCTTCATTCCAGACCTGAATTAGTGGTTCCTGTCCTGGAAAAAATATTGAAAAGCCGTTCTTCCGATGCACTTAGAGGAAGAGCGGCGCTCGAGCTGGGCGACCAGAATTCTGAGAGGTCGCTCGAGCTCCTTTGTGATTGCGCCCACCACGACCGATCGCTTCATGTCCGTAAAAGAGCGATTTCCGGATTGGAAGACCTCGATATGCCAGCCGCCACCGATGGCTTGATCGCTCTGGCCCGCCATGCCGACAACCGTGATATCCGGCGCCGTGCGATTGCAACTCTGGGAGACAAGGCATCCCGCAACGCTGTCAAAGCTCTGCAGGAGTTTGCTTTTAACGACAGCGACACAAAGGTACAGAAACAGGCCGTTTATGCCCTCGAGGATCTTCCTGACGGAGAAGGAGTGCCTTACCTTATCAAGATCGCAAACGAGCACTTCAATCCGTCTGTCAGAAAAAGCGCGATCTACGCGTTGGGCGACAGCGATGATCCTCGTGCTTTAGACGCATTGGTCCGGATCATCCGGAAAAACGATTGAATTATCGAATCGGCGGGACATCAGAACTATCTAAAGGCAATTGAAAAGACAACATGCGGATCTTTTCTAATCGCAAATAAGTCAATTGAGAGGAAAACATTTTTTTTGAATTGGGAAGTCTTTAGGAGAATCCACACTTTGCTGCCGCTCATCTGATCATCTCTCAGCAGAGATACTTTTGTTCTTTAAACCACTCGAGCGTGTCCCGGAGCGTTTCCCAAAGAGGCCGGGGGGAATAATCCAGCTCGCGATGTGCTTTCTCGTGAGATATGGAGCGGTGACTGGTGCGCAGTGCGTTAAGGGAGTCTCTCGTGTAGAGGGCGTCTGTATCCGTGATGCGACCGTAAAGGTTGATAAACGGCAGTCCTAACCTTGCGATTCCATGAGGGCATGCGATTCTCTTCGCAGAGCATTCGGCAATATTGGAAACCATATCCGCGATGGATTTGAGTTCCCTCCAATGACCTGAGAGGAGATATCTTTCCCCTTTTCGTCCTTTGATCATGGCTCGAGTTGCAGCCTGAACCACATCGCGGACATCCACCCAATCGTACCCTCCGGTGACCAAAAAGGGGAGTTTCCCCAAGCTCATCTGGATTAAAGCCCGTCCCATCAAAGAGGGCCCGTGATCCTCGGGTCCGATGACGGCGGTTGGATTCAGGATAACAGCATCGAAGCCCTTTCGAATGGCTTCGAAAACTTCCTTTTCGGCGTAGGCTTTGGATCGAATATAAGCCATTCGATCCTCAACAGCAAGAGGTCGCCTCTCATCCAAGGGGCTATCGAGAGGGTCGCGGACGAGTGCATGAATGGAGCTGAAATGGATCAATCTTTTGACTGGTGCTTTGAGGGATGCCTCGAGTATGTTTCTCGTTCCCTCGACGTTTTTTTCAAAAACGTCTTTGGTTCCCTTACGGCGAATGGATACGACGCCTGCCAGATGGAAAACGATATCCATACCCTCGACAAACGCGGACAAAGAGGCAGGGTCCATTACATCTCCTCTCACTTTTTCTAACCGGAGTCCTTCTAGACTGGAGCTGTTTGTGTGGATAAGCGCGCGTACCGAATATCCCTTTTGGATGAAAATCCGGCAGAGGTTGACACCAATATGACCGCTGGCCCCTGTGATCGCGATGTGCATAGTGGCGGACTTTTTATAGCACAGGGAAACAAGCCGGTCAATTGCATGAGAATTGTTTTGTTCTCTGCTTTTTTTCTATGCTTATTTTTGATATATAGGTATGCAGGAGGACAAGATGAAAAACATTAGGGTCCTTGCGGTTCTTTTCCTTTTGGCAATTTTTTTGATGACATGTGCTCCAGGCCCGAACGATCTTGAAAAAAGCCCAGACGGCGAAGGCAAGATTGCCGGCTTCTGGAAGGGACTCTGGCACGGACTCATCGCTCCCATAACATTCATTATTTCCATCTTCAGTGAGAGCGTCCGTTTGTACGAGGTTCACAACAACGGCACCTGGTACAATTTCGGTTTCGTCCTCGGCGCAGGCCTGTTTTTACAAGGAGGGATTTTAGGGTCGAGGAAAGCATGCAAGAGAAAATGAGCCAGGAAAAGTTTTATCTTCCCGATCTAGATCCTTTTTTGACGCTCGATCAAGAGGTCGCGCGGATTCAATCCCTTCTGGACAGCCTGAGTCCTGAAGAATGGGCGAGACCCACGCGTTGTGAGGGTTGGACTGTGAGAGACCTGGTCGCTCATCTCGATTCCGATGAAGAATACAACGAAGCCTGTCTGAAAGACCGTGTCAAGGACCTTGTCGCTGGATTCAAGGATCTGGACACATTTAACGCCCAGCAGATCGAACGGCGGTCCCATCTCTCGAATGAGGAAGTTTTTAAACAATGGACCAGCCGCCAGGCTCATGTGAGAGAGGAGTGGGCGAAATTAGGTCTCAAGGCCATAATCCCGACCTTCATAGGACCTTATCCACTGCGGGCACAGATCTGGTACATCACCTCTGAATACGCCACTCATGGTGATGATATGGGTGTTTTTGTCGGAGAGGAAGAGGCAGAGTACCGGCTTATGTGGAGAGTCCAATTCTCTCTTTTTGCCGTTCAGGAAAAGGAAAACCCACCCGGACTTGAGCGCACGGACGATGTCATCCTGGTAACACTCAAAGATTTCCGAATGGCTTTATCGGATGAGGACTTTGTCGCTGCGGTGAGTGCACGCCTCCCTCTTCCCGATGATCCGGAAGAGCGAAAGACTGTCGAGGCACTGCGGGCTTTGGCTTAACAACCGAGATCGTACCGGCCGCTTGCTTTATTAAGCTCGCGTATCTGAAAATCGGGTTTACTTGATGACTTTACCTTTGACATTTCGGATTCTGAGACTGCCGCTTCCGTCATCCTTGATGTAAACGTCTCCGCCCACACCTTCGATGTTGATCGATCCGGACCCGTCGTCCACGACGACAGAGCCACTGATATTGGTCACATCGATGGTGCCCGATCCGTCATCTATCGAGACGTCGCCCTTAACCTCTCTGACATCGAGTGTCCCAGATCCATCATCGATTCTAACTTCGCCCTGAATATTCTCGATCTCGATCTCGCCAGATCCGTCTTCGACATAGAGATCTCCCGTGATATCTTGGATAGATATTTCTCCAGATCCATCCTCAACATCGAGATGGATGTTTTGAGGAGCGTTCACTGTGAGATTTATGACCCGGCTGCCAGAAAATAGTTGATTCTTGAACTTACTCACCAAGACCGCCCTGTCGCCCTTCCTCTCGAGCGCAAGGACTACATTTTTGCGGATGTATTCAGGAGCGTCTTCGTCGTTTTTGCCTTTCACGATGATGACCGCTTTGACCTCGATTTCACTGGATGAACTGTTTCCCCTCACTTTTAAAAATCCTGCCCCGCTGTCGATTTCGAGTTTGTGGATCCCGTCTGCATCCAGCCTTAGATCTTTCGTTTTTTCGAAAGACAAAGCAACTGTCGCACAAAGGATAAGAAGCATTATAAAGAGTATTCTTGATCGCACGATTGACCTCCTTTGATTTGGGCTGATCAAAAAAAATATAAAACTATCCATTTGAATATTAAGACGTAAATAGACGGGGAAAAGTTTCCGGTCATGGTAAAGTTGCCTTGATCATATTTATGGGGATGAATTGTTTTCTTGACAGAAATGGTCGCTTCTGTTGAAATGAATCAGGTTTAGAGACTGACTTCGAGACTTAATTTTATGCGCTATTCACAAAGGAATCATGATCTCCGGAGAGTGATATGAATTATAGACGTCCACTAATGCTCTGTGTTCTTTCGATCCTCTGCTTCATCACGACAGGAGATCTTTTCTCTCAACAGAGAAAGATCACCGTCGAAGAATGGGAAAAGCGCCTCAACAAATTGCAGCCCCCGAAAGAGATCATGGATGCGATCGGCGTAAGACCCGGAATGATCATAGGAGAGATCGGTGCAGGCACGGGCCGTATGACGGTGTGGTTGGCTGATCGCGTGGGCGATGAGGGCAAAATATACGCCAATGATATCGATCGAAAAGCCCTTGACTATCTGGAAAGACGTTGCGAAAAAGACAACCTCAAAAATGTGGTGACCATTCTCGGTGAGGTGGAAGATCCGCTCCTCCCGGAGAATGCTCTGGATCTGGCGTTCATGATCAATGTCTACCACCACCTGGACATGCCTGTTGCTCTAGTGAAGAATATTATTCCGAGCCTGAAAGCGACCGGTATTCTCGCCATCGTGGATGCAGATCCGGAAAAATCTGGATACGGGGCGAATCATTCCACTCCGAAGGAGGAAATCCTGGCGCAACTCGACGAAGCGGGCTATGAGCTCATTCGAGTTGAGACTTTTCTTCCGGATGACAACATCTATATCTGCCGACCCAAACAGCAGAATCCATCATTCCCAAAATATTGATATGTAAAGTATCAATCTTTCTCTTTGTCGATCAAACTCAAAACAAAATCCATTTCGGTATCCTTCCCCTGTATATGATCATCAATAGTTCGAGTGAATGGATACTCTGGAATGATCCCCCTATCGGGATAATCATATCCTGATACAGCCATATGGTATCTGACCATGGGGATCCTGAGACGCAGCTTTGTGTGCGGTAGAGTCAGTGTGGGCATAATGCCGGATGTGTTCCCGTAATAGCCTGCTCCGCACTCTTCACCGACAAATAGGGCTTTTTTGTGGTAATGCATCAGGGATGTGGTCTCGCCCGAGCCCGAAAAGCTTCGGCCGTTTATGAGGACATATACCTTCCCCTCGTAGGTCGGCTTGAGGGGCTTTTGTTCTCCTAAGTTTGCATGTACCAGTATGTCATATGTGCCTCTTTCGTTCTTTTTTGTCCTCTTTTGGATCATCTTTGCGATGTCCGGAGCATCGGTGTGGTCTAAAAAGGAAAATGATATTCTGTTCACCTCAAGAAAGTTGTAGTACATGAATGGTTTGTCCATGAGGTAGGCAAAGAGAAGCCTTCCCCATAGATCTTCTCCTCCGCCGTTGTCCCTGAGGTCGATGACGAGGTGCGGGATGTTTTTTTCCGACAATTCCCGGAAAGTCTTTTTCAAAAATAACGGGTATGATATTTGTGCGTCCCGGTAGGGCCTGGAAGAGAATGTCCTTATCGTCAGGATGGCCACATCTTCTTTGTACTCCAGCTCGATGGGCGGACGTTGTCGGGCGATATCCGGATAGCGCTCGTTAAATCGTTTTGTGAGCTCCTCCCGTTTTATGCCCCGGACGCGGATTTTCTTTTGTTTACCGTCTTTCGGCGAGAGGTAGACGATCTCGAACGAGGTCGTAGGTCCATAAAACTGTAAATAGCGTCTGCCGAAGGTTGTCGTGCTCTCCAGTCTCCTGAATTTTGAAGTCATATTGCGGCCGTCCGAAGGCTGAACAGCCAGCATCTTTTCTAAAATCTCAATTATAGGATGATCATTGATCGACATCACTACTCCACCCATTTCGACATCTTTATCCTCGCTGTAGTTCCGGAAGAGATAGGTCCTCCCCTCTATAAAAAGTGGTTTGAACGGCATTAAAATGGGCTGGTTTTGAAGATAGGAATCGTAGTCTTCGGAAAACATCATTCCTGTGTGCCCGTCGTTGATTTCTGCGATGAGTGGAGCCAAATACCCGTAGAATTCGAGCTCGGTCATTGCATGGTCCAAACCCTTGAAAAGACGGTCGAACAACCCATCCATTACCTCTTCGGGTGTATAAAAATATAGACCCGCATGGGCTTCTTCCAAAGCGGTTTGGAGTAGCGCGAAATCCTCTTTGAGCTGGCTGACAGCATATTTTTTCTCGGGCGTGAATGTCTCCTTTTCACTGGCCTGGATGGCTAAAGACCGTTCACCAAACAGAATCAGCACAAAAATAAAAAATAAAGAAACGGATGTTCTTTTATGCATTTGTCAAAGCTCCTTCTGGTACTATTTTACGCCGCCCCGGCCAAAAAGTTTAGGGTCCATAGACAGCATTTCTTCAACCGTGATGGCGAGCGGATGTGTTCCGTTATTGAGAATTCCAATTGTGTGGTGGAGACAACCGTGAGAAGGGCTGAGCGGGCATGGGACATCTCCAGATGGAGATGTGAGCAATGCGCCCCGTCCGAGCGAAGTTTCCTTTCTGGGGAAACCAGGAGTGTTTTCGAACCACCATTCGGTCCGCTCGGATGTCATTCATCACTGTTTTGGAAATGCTCCCGGGTACTTACTGCTGTGCGGACTCATTCGGCAAAAGGAAATACATTTATTTTTGAGATGTACGATAAAATCGTAACCTTTTGTACGATAATATCGTATAAAAGAGTGGAGGAGACATTGAAAAAGCTAACCATAAATGAACTGATATTTTTGATCGCTATTTGGCACCTGGAAGATAAGGCTTTTGGAGTCAAGATCAGAGAAAAAATCAAAGAGCTTACGGGGACCTCCATGATGTTCGGTACCATTTACAACACCTTAGAGTACCTTGTGAAAAAAGAGTATATCGCGATACGAAAGGAAAGCCCGAAGCATGGAAACGAGGGGAAGAGAGTCTACTATCAAATCACGGCGGATGGGCTCAAAGCGCTTAAAGAAGCTAGGGAGCTTCAAAAAACCCTGTGGAAAGGAATCCCGGAATATGTCTTAAACGGGGGCGAGAGTGACTGAGTTTCGAAAAAGGAGACCTCCTTTTCTTGCCAGATCTATACTTAAGTTCCTCCACGACTACAACACAAGATTCTCCCTCCTCGACGATCTTGAGGATTTCTATCAGGCCCTCGATGAAGAAAAAGGGCATTTTCGGGCTGCTGTTTGGTACTGGCTTCAATGTTTAGGGATTCTCCCCCAATATTTCCAATATCTGATTACGTGGAGGACCGTCATGCTTAAAAACTCCATTATATTAACCTTCAGAAACCTGCGTCGGAGCAAGATCACGACCATCATCAATATCACTGGACTGAGTGTTGGTATGGCCGGTGTTATCTTGATCTTATTGTGGGTACAGCATGAACTGAGCTATGAGAAGTTTCATAAAAATGCCAACAACCTTTATTTAGTAGCTTGGGAGCGCATGTCCAACAATCGGCACTATTCTTCGACGCCGGCTCCTTTGGCGGACCGGATGAAGCAAGATTTCCCTGAATTTGAAAATAGGGTCAGGCTTTCCCTTCGCAACCGAAGCATCGTTATGTACAAAGAAAAGGTTTTTGTGGAAGAACAGATTGCAGTGGCCGATCCTTCTCTCTTTCGAATGTTTTCAATTCCTTTGATTCTTGGAGATGAAACAAAAGTTCTTACGGAACCCAATACTGTTGTACTGACAGAGACGACTTCCAAAAAATATTTCGGCGACGAAAATCCTCAGGGAAAGATTTTGGAGTTTGACGGGCAATCTCTTGAAGTTTGTGGTGTCGTGTCCGACGTTCCCGAAAACACTGAGATCAGGTTCGATTTTATCACTCGCTTCAGAGATCTGTCGATCTTTCAAGGAGATCCCCGTTTTCAATGGAACCATTTTAGCTTTTACACTTTTGTTCATCTGAAGAAAAGTATGGATATTTTGGAGATCAATCAAAAGCTCTCTGCAGCTATGGAGAGATATCGGCCATGGGATCCTTATAAAAGATATTTCTATCTCTTTCCTTTTACGCGGCTCCATCTTCACAATATCGGTGGAGGCGGTTTGATCAAATATGTCTACCTCTTTTCTTTCGCAGCGCTTTTTGTACTTTTGATTTCTTGCATAAACTTTATCAATCTCTCGACAGCCCGTTCGGCCGGGAGAGCGCGAGAGGTGGGTATCCGGAAAGTTTTGGGTTCCACCCGGAGTCATCTTATCAAACAGTTCTTCAGTGAATCCCTTATGTTCGTTCTCCTGTCCTTTGGCCTTGCTTTAGTACTCGTTCAGGCTTTTCTTCCTTCATTCAATGCTCTCGTCCAAAAAAACCTCACGCTTCGGTTTGGAGACCCCTCTTTTTCATTGAGTCTTTTTGCTATCCTGTTGATCACAGCCTTGATAGCGGGTAGTTATCCCGCTTTCTTTCTGTCTTCATTCCGGCCTGTGCGGATGCTGCGGTCCCCTTTAGGATCACAGGGAAAAGGAAGATTCAGACAGGCTTTGGTTGTCATTCAGTTCACGGTCTCTGTGCTCCTGATTTTTTGCACTTTTATCGTCTCGAAGCAAATTCGATTCATGAAACATGCGGATTTAGGTTTCGAGAAGCAAAATCTCCTCTCCATTTCTATCACAGAGAACATGTCCGATCATGCGGAAATGATAAGGAATACACTGGTCAAGCAACCCACTGTTATCCAAGTTGGTGTCGCCGGTCCGACCAATCGGGGAGGGCGGTTGCGGTGGCAAGACATGGACCCGGAACTCTCTTATCTGGAAAATGAGGTTAGCTTCAGGATGGTCGATTATGACTATTTTGGAGCCCTGGGTGCGGAGGTCGTCGCAGGCCGAAATTTTTCCAGGCAATACGGGAGCGACCTAAGGACTAGCTATATCATCAATGAAGAGGCAGTGAAACTGTGGCATCTCGAGTCTCCTGTCGGAAAAAGCCTAGAACTCTGCGGCCGCACTGGACAGATCATTGGGGTCGTGAAAAATATCCACGTGGGATACAAAAGTATCCTGCGTGCGGAGGTCTATTACCTTTCAAAAATGACTGAGTGGGATCGCTACACATCCATAAATGTCCGGATTCAACCGGGCGGGATCCGGGAGACCATGGACTTAGCAAAAGGAATATGGGAGGAGTACAACGGAAACAGGCCTTTTGAGTACAGCTTCTTCGATCAGGAGATCGACAGAATATACAATCAGGAAGAACAGGTGAGTCAAATATTCGGTTATTTTGCGTCCCTATCCATCTTTATTTCCTGCTTGGGGCTTTTTGGTCTGGCGATGTTCATGGCGGAACAGAAGACCAAGGAAATAGGGATCCGGAAGGTACTGGGCGCCTCCTTTTCAAGAATCGTCCTGATGTTAAACAGAGAATTCTTGAAGTGCGTACTTCTTGCTAGCATCATCGCTTGGCCTCTCGGATGGATCGTCATGCGCAATTGGCTAAATGCCTATCCCTACAGGACTGATATGGAATGGAGTTTTTTTGTTCTCTCTTCTTTTCTTGCCGTTGTGGTCACTGTGATAACAGTGAGCATTCAAGCGATCAAAGTCGCCATGGCCAATCCCTCCGATACTCTGCGGTACGAATAATCCAGAATTCCGCATGAACAGATGTTCCTTCAATATTTCCCGAGACTCCCGAAGATCGATAGGTTTAAGGCGGGAAGATAATTCATGACTGAGTTTTTCACACCGGGAATGTGTTGTGCTTTTCTATTCCTCGCCTAAAAATTCCGCAATCTTTTTCATGTATTCCCTTAGAGGGAGTTTCTGCGTACAGTGTTCTTCGCACTCACCGCATTGGGTGCAATCTGAGGCCCTCTTGCCCTTGAGCCAGCGGTTCTCTTGTGCGAGATAGATCTTGTAGACTCGTCTCACATCGTCCGGCTGTTTCATCCGCACCCTGTCCCACATCGAGGCATAAAGGGGTATCTGAATTTTTTCAGGACAGTGTTCCAGGCAGTAACCGCATGTCGTACAGAAGGCTTCGCCCAGGGATTCGAACCGTTCAAGGAGTTTTTGTGTAATGGCTGGGTCAGGCTTGTCCACAGATTCAGCGGTTTTTGCATTGGCTTCCACCTCGGTCTCATTTTTCATCCCTGAGAGGACGACCGTGATTTCCGGATTGCAAAAATTGAACCGCAGAGCTGCAGCGATAAAAGAGTCTGATTCGTCATCTTTGAGAACACTTAACATCTGTTCATCTTGAGTCAGCATACCTCCACCCAAGGGATTCATCGTAACGACGCCTAATTTGGCTTCAGCCGCAGCCTTCAGGCCTTTTTTGCGAAACATGTGATTCATGATGTTGTAACCGAGTGTTATCCCCTCGAAAACATCGGCTTCGACCATCTCGGCGATGTCCTCACCGGACGCATGTGCCGTTCCACAGATGTGTTCGATGAGACCCTCTTCCTTGGCCTTTAGTGCACCTTCATAGGGTCCGCCCGGTTCCATGATGGTCTTGAATTGTTCACGGTCCATGATGCACCACATGTTGTAAAAGGAGATCACTTCTAACCGTAGAGTCTTAATCTGATTGTCGATTTTCCTCCTCACATCGTCGGCTGTGGATTCTGACATATAATGAGACTTTGTGGATACATAGATTCCCTTTTTTTTCTCCAACGGAAGCAGATCCAGCGCTTTTCCTATGAATCTCTCGGAATTATCTTCGCAGTAACCAGGTGCTGTGTCGAAATAGTTGATGCCGAGCTCCACAGCTCGATGGACCGTACGGACGGCCCTCTCCTCATCCTTCGGGTCGAACCGCATCCCGCCGAAGCCAAGGATCGAGACTCTTTTCCCTGTTTTTCCGAATTCTTTGTAACGCATCGCTTTCCTTTTAGATATAAACGATCTTTTGAGCACATCTCCAGTTTGACAATTATATAGAACCGGACGGATTGAATAAAGGAAGAATTGAAAGCCGAAGAAATAAAGGGATTGAGCAGAGAGGTTTTTACATTCCCGTCGATGCCGCGGAAGGGATCT
>JASFEP010000054.1:0-15331 GCA_050124775.1 Candidatus Aminicenantota bacterium | reverse complement strand
GCAGAGCTCGAATACCATGACAAATGGCAGCGTTCTAAGATCGGAATAGTAACACTGAACAATCGAAAATCCGCCATCGAGTCCGTCTTCCAAAAGATCATTATGGAAGCAGAAGATAACATTGAGGGAGAAGTCATAAAAACAGAGCTCGAATTCTTCTAATTCGGGCTATTTATAAAAGAGACTGACAAATTAGATATAAAATATCTATAGTTGCGAAGAATTTATTATTTTATTGTCAACTTCTTTTGATTCTTCGGGACACCGACCGACCAAACCCACAAATCTCACTGCAAATCCCTCTTGGAGTCCATTAGAAGTCGTTCACTAAATCTTCATGGGCAATGCCTCTCCTTTGCAAAGATGCAGGTCCGTTAGTCAGCCGACTTTGTGGTAGAAGGCCCAAACTTCATGGCCTGACGTTAACGACTACAGGCATTTCGCTCCATGAATTATCCGATTTTTCTTATTGATAAAAGGGTTGCAATCGAGTAAAAATATGACTTCGCAAGAAAGAACAGACAAATGGAAGAAAGCAGGAGACAAAAAAAAGTCGCAAGTCTTATCAAAGAAGTTCTCAGTCAACCCCTAATCGATACGGTCACGGACAGGTTTGGATCCAGCCTTATCACTATCACCCGTATCGCGATCACCAAAGACCTTAAAACAGCTCATGTATACCTCAGTCTTCTGGGCAAAGAGCATAAAGAAGCGGTATTGGAGATGCTGAATGGGAGAGTGGGTTATTTTCGAAAATATATTGCCTCCCGAACCGATTTAAAGTATAATCCCATGCTAATTTTCTCTTATGACCCGGTCCTTGACTATGAGGAAAAGATCGACACACTGCTCAAAAAGCTAAAAAAAGATGAAAAATCCGGTTGATCTGATATGCCAAAAAATTCGCGAGAGCCAGAGCATTGCCGTTACTTCACATCTCAGGCCCGATGGGGATTCCATTTGTACAGGTCTCGCTCTTTATTTTATGGGGAGATCTCTGGGGAAAAAAGTCGGGCTCATTAACAGGGACAACACGCCCTTTCCATTCAATAGCTTCCCGGATGTGGAACACATCACAATAGGCCAGATTCCTGCAAACGAGTACGATCTTGTCATTCTTTTGGAATGTGCCAACGTGTCTCGTTCCGGACAAATCCACCTCAACGATATTTTTAAAATAAACATCGATCATCATCATTCTAACGACTATTACGGTGACATCAACTGGGTGGATCCGGATGCTCCTGCTGTAGCATGCATGGCTTATGCCCTGGGAGAAAAATTGGGTATCGAATTTACTCCAAGGATTTCCAATCATCTCTACTGCGCCATTGTCTCAGACACAGGATCTTTCCATTTCTCGAACACAAACGCCCAATCATTCGAAGTTTCCTATAAACTGGTCAAAAAAGGGGCGAATCCGATCAAAGTCTCGGAAATGATCTTCAACAACAACTCGCCAGAGAAAATTCGTCTTCTCAGCCAGGTCCTCTCGACATTGGCAATGAATGACAAAGGAAACATCGCTGTCATCGCCATGTTCAAAAAGGATCTGGATGATTTGAACCTGAAAGAGATCGATACGGAGGATATCACCACTCTGGCCCGATCTATAAAAGGAGTCGAGATCGTCCTCTTTTTCAAAGAGATGGAGAAAAACACGTATCGAGTCAGCCTCAGGTCCAAAGGCCCAGCGAATTCAGCCATGGTTGCAGAGTATTTTGGTGGAGGCGGCCACCTCCACGCGGCAGGTTTCACTGTATCGGGCGAATACGAACAACTGAAGCAAGAGATCCCGAAGACAGTAGAGAAACTCATCAGACCTGGCGCGGATAATCCATCCACTTAGGGTCAAAATTTTGTTATAGTCATAGATAGAATCCATGGATGGAATTCTATTGATCAATAAACCCCCTAGACTCACCTCTCATGATGTTGTCCAGAGAGTGAGAAAAATACTGGGCATTCAAAAAGTGGGTCATTTCGGCACCCTCGATCCAATGGCAACAGGACTCATAATCGTAGCCATTGGAAAGGCCACGAGATTTTTTTCGTTCTACGCGAAGCTTGATAAAAATTATCGAGGGCAGATCAGATTGGGATTCGCCACAAACACATATGATGCAGATGGCAGCCCCTCCACTCCAGAGAACCTGGACTATCCATCAAAAGGGATAGTCTTGGAAAAAATGGCAACGTATGTGGGAGAAATCGAACAGACTCCGCCCCCCTTTTCCGCCAAAAAATTCAAAGGCAAACCCCTCTATGTTTTTGCGAGAAAAAACCAGGAGGTGAAACCTAGGCCTGTAACAGTCAAGATACACTCCTTTCATCTTGATTCTTACGACGCCCCCTTCATACGGTTTGAAGCGTCTTGTTCTTCGGGAACTTATATCCGCTCACTGGCCCACGACCTTGGACAATCGCTGGGGTGCGGCGCTCATCTTACAGAGCTCGAAAGGACGGCTATCGGCGACTATCAAATCCGGTCAAGCATTTCGTTAGAGGTCCTTGAAAAATTTGCCGAAGAGGGCAAGATGGAAAAAGTCCTCATGCCCATCGCATCGGTTCTCCCGGAATTACCGAAGATCATACTCAACGAGGAGGGTGTTGCCTTGGCAAAAAATGGAAATGTCGTTTTTCCAGAACACATCCAGACACCACCCTCTATATCCGTCGAACCTCCAAATACTCGAATTGATCATGTCAAAATTTACAGGTTGTTCAGTCCCGATGGGAGGCTACTCGCACTTGGAAAACCGCTCCCTGAAAAAAATGGACTCCATCCCTATCTTGTCATTGACTCGAGTGATTCCAAGGTATAAAGTAAGCCAAAATGAACAGCAGAGAGTCTTTCGCGTCTAGATGGGGAATCATCTTTGCCGGCTTAGGCATGGCAGTCGGAACCGGAAACATATGGAGGTTCCCCCGCATCGTTGCTCAACAGGGGGGCGGAGCTTTTATTATCGTTTGGCTATTATTTCTATTCCTTTGGTCGATACCCCTTCTCACGATCGAGATCTCCATCGGGAAAAAAACACGTCTGGGGGTAATCGGTTCGTTCCGAGAGATCATCGGAGAAAAGTTCGCCTGGATGGGCACATTCGTTGCCTTTGTGACAACAGCCATAATGTTCTACTATTCCGTGGTCACGGGATGGTGCATCAAATATTTTTTTTCGACCTCCTTGCAAGGTCTGATCAAAAGGGAATCCTCCGAATTCTGGGATTCTTTTACAAGCTCCTGGGAGCCAGTCATATTCCATTTCCTCGCCATAGGCATAGGGGCGATCATCATTTATGCCGGTGTGGTCAAGGGTATTGAACGCGTTAACAAGGTCCTCATCCCATCTCTATTTTTCCTTTTGATAATCGCAGGAATACGAGCCGTCACGCTGCCCGGAGCTTTTCAAGGCCTGGATTTTCTGTTCTCCCCTAACCTTAGCAGACTCTCGGATTACAAAGTGTGGTTGAACGCACTCACCCAGTCGGCATGGTCGAACGGGGCAGGCTGGGGTCTGATCCTCACATATGCAGTATACTCACATAAAAAGAAAAATCCCGTCTTGACTTCGACCACGCTGGGATTCGGAAATTCCCTTGCATCTCTCCTTGCGGCCTGTGCGATCATTCCGACTGTCTTCGCTTACTTCTCGACCCAAAATATCTCCCATGAAAAGGTTCTGGATGTCATGAAGTCCGACAATCAGGGCCTGACATTCATCTGGATTCCAAAGCTTTTTTCAAACGTGCCTGGCGGATCGTTCTTTCTGGCTCTGTTTTTTTTGGCGCTGACCTTCGCCGCATTCTCTTCGCTCATCTCCATGATAGAGCTGGTCACTCGCATCTTTATGGACACGGGCATGACGCGAAAACGATCTGTCCTTCTTGTCGCTTTCCTGGGATTTTTATTGGGCCTTCCCTCAGCCATCAGTATGGGATTTTTCAACAACCAGGATTGGGCCTGGAGCATCGGCCTTATGTTCAGTGGATTCTTTTTCACTCTGGCAGTCATCAAGTACGGCCCAAGGAAGTTTCGCAAGGAAGTAATTTCTCAGCCGGACATAGAGTTCAAAACAGGCAAATGGTTCGATATCATCGTTTATATCTTCTTGCCTCTCCAATTCATTGCCATGATATGCTGGTGGTTCTGGCAGAGTTACTCCTCAGATCCGGATAATTGGCTTAAAATAAGCGCCGAATTCTCGGTGGGGACGGTTTTGTTCCAGCTGACTGTCGCCATTTTTGTATTTATCGTCCTGAACAATATTATTACGAAAAAGATAGAGAGGCCCTCCGATGAGTCTTGATGCCATAATATTTATGCTTTTCGTCTTCGCCGTCTGTATCGGCGGTTTCTCTTACTCCCTCTATCTTTCGTCGAAAGATCAATAATCAAGATCTTTTGCTTCATTTCTGTCTAATCCCTAACCACAAAAAGCTTTGCTCTAAGTCCATATGCATCTGTGGGAATGTCAAAAATGTTTACATTTTTTCAATCTTTTTCTCTAATCGAGGCCAACACGCACACGGATTTGGGGGTTTAAGCCTTGAATTTTGAGGAGAGGTATTGTATTGTATTTAGGAAATGAGACTCAACAAGAATCAGATCGAACACATGGCATTTATCATTGTGAGAAATCTGTTCAAAGAAGAAAAGATCCTCGCAGAGAGTAAAAACGAACTCATCGATGACATTTCGACCCTTATCACGGAAGAATTCTTCAAAGAGGACAAACTGGACCAGGAAGTCCGCGAAATCCTTAACCAGCATATGGAAAAAATCCGCAAGGAAAACATCGAATACCAAACCATGTTTCGCATGATCAAGACCAAATTGGCGAAGGAAAGGAACATAGTCCTGTGAGCATTCGTTTATCCAGAGAAAAGATCAACTTTCTTGCGCGACAGATCCTCAACCTTCTGTTCAAGAATGACGATATTGAATTCCTCGACGAACCCAATGAGATTCGGCTTACGATCGTAAAGAGCATCGAAGAGGAAATGAAACTCTACGACCTGATAGATAAACGTGCCATTGAAAAGATCGAATCACAGAAAAAGGCGATCAAAGAAGGAAGCAGAGAATGGGAGATCTTGTATCGGAAATATTACAACGATGAAATAACAAAACTCGGCAAGTTTTTTTAACGAGTCAAAATACCTTTCTTTTTTAGATATACCTCCAACGCATCTTTCCAAGGGGAAAATGGCGTTATCCCTATTTTTTTGGCGTTCCTGTTTTCAAGAACAGAGTAAGGAGGTCTCAGGGCTTTGGCTCCATACGAGACGCTATCAACAGCCTCTATGGAAACTTCGGAGCCTATCAGCTTAAAGATAGTCCGAGCGAACTCATACCATGTGCATTGTCCTTCATTCGTCATGTGGTAAAGCCCCCACTCTGTTGTTTGGAGCAAATCCGTGACTTTCTGAGCTAATTCTGAGGCAGAGGTGGGAGTCACCCACTGGTCATTCACGACCCTTATCGGTTCTCTCCGCTGTTCCATACTGACCATGGCATCCACAAAATTGGTTGCTTTCCCCCAACAACCGGCCTCCCCGAACAGCCCACAGGTCCTGACCAAAAAGTTTTTTTGGAGGATATTCCGGACAAGATATTCACCGGCAAGTTTGGATACGGCATAGAGGTTCAGAGGATTCGGACAATCGTCTTCCACATAAGGAGTTCGTTTTCGTCCGTCAAAGACATAATCCGTGCTGAAATGAACCAAAACTGCATCCATTTCAAGGCAGAGGGAGGCCAATTCTTTGACAGCGACAGTATTTACTGCAAAGGATTTCTCCGGGTTGTCCTCACACTCATCCACCCTGTGATAAGCGGCTGTGTTGATGATGATTTCAGGAGTGAGGGAAAGGAGGATTTCTCTCATTTTTGCGGCATCAGTGATATCAAATTCCGGATAAACCAATAAAAAGAGCTCATGGTCCTCCAGGACTTTCGTAAGTTCCGTACCCAGCTGCCCATCCGCCCCGATGAGTGCAATCTTTTTTTTCTTCATTTCACATATTTCAAGCTTTATATGCTTTTGATCCCGATGTGAACTTGAAGCTTACACCTTAAAAAAAAGGCCAGGGAATAATCCCTGGCCTTTTATTTTAATGGCAAGTTCTTTCTAGAACAGCATCCTGAATCCGAACAGCAATTTATGATTTTTGGAGAATGAACGTCCTTCGCCGAGCGGGAAGTGTGTTTCGAAAAAGAGCTGACCGGCAGTCGTGTAGTTGTTGAATATTTCGAATCCGATATCGCCGATCAAGACAGTGTCGGCTTCCCTGTCTTCTTTAACTTTGGATGCATAGCCAAATCCGCCGCCGATGAAGAAGGATTCTACATGGTAGTTGAGGAGCGCTTTCCCTAGGAAAAAGCTCTCCCACACTTCGGAGTTTCCGATCGATAAGGCTCCGCCGCCTTCAACAATGAGACTGAGGGTCTGAGGAACAAGGAAAAACTGCAATCCGACACCCCCGGTCAGATAATTGCCATGACTGCCCCTTGCGAAAGCAGGTCCTACATCGACGACACCAAACAATGTTTTTTGCGTCACTTCAAGGTCGAGTTTACAGGGTTCGGACATGGCCCCAAAGTCGTCTGTGACAACAAGAGTGATTCCATAAATTCCGGCCTCTTCAAAGACCTTCTCCCATGTGAAGGGAGCTTCTGTATCCGTGTATGTATCGACGACCTCTCCCTCCTCATTGGTGATCTGAAAGTCGGCCTTGACAACTTCGCCGTCAGGATCCGTGGAATTCGAGCCATCGATCGTAATCGGCCTTCCAACAAAATTCTTACAGGGGAGACACGATGTCCAGAGCTTGCAAGTGGGTGGAGCGTTGATATAGGTCTTCGCTTCGCATTCATTTGTGGATGGCATCCCTTTGACATTGAGAGCTTTTCCTTTGAACACGTACTCTCCCGGTTTATCGAACTTTGTCTGCCACTTGGGAGAATCAGGCGCCAGTGTTTGTGAGGCGACTTTAGTCCCCTCGGAATCGAAGACTTCCACTTCCATCGACTGTGCATGCTGCGAGCCGCTCATATCCACAGAAATGGGGTCATTGATGTTGGCTTTGGCCGGGCTGACTTGAATATCGCACACCGCATCGGGGATAATCTCCTCAACGCCGACGAGGGCGACATTTCCGCAGGGTTTGGGGATGATAAAAGTGTAGTGTTTAAAATCCTTTTGGACTTTAAAAACAAATACAGGGAGGGGCTCCTTACCGGCCCACTCAAGATCCTCGGCAACTTTTACCTTGCCCCTCGAACGGAACAGCATCCACATAAATTTTTGTCCTACGGGTAATTCAGCATCTTCAAAGGAGGCTGTCTTGATCTGATCGAGGAAGGGAAGGAAAACATCACCATACCCCGCAGTGTCGAAACCGTATTTTATATCACCTGCGTATTTGTCGACCAAGATCTTCATCACTTCTGCCGTGGGAACTTCCCCTTTGATACGCACGAGGGTATAGCGGCCTATCTGTCTGAGCTTTGTCGTTTCAGTGAATGAACTCACTGTGAACAAAACAAGGATTGCGATAATAAATACCATGAATCGTTTGCTTTTCATTCTGCCTCCTTTTCAGTCACGAGAATGATTTAGATACTTAATCCTACAGTATAGATAAAAATATCTTTAAAGGATGTCTTTTGTCAAGCAAAAATTCCTGTAAATTCAGTCTTTTCTGCATTATTATCAATAAAAACCGCTGAATGTTAAACGGAACACATCCAGGATTTATCTATTCAACCCACCTGGGGAACAATTAAGAAAATTCCTGATCACCTTAAGGACCATCCCTGTGTCTTTCGGGGCTGAATTGAGAGCACGTAAATAGATCGAATGGGCCCCCGGAGCGGATTCGACATTCCTTTGGAGATAAAGCTGTGCTTCCCGAATACTCATTTCAGGATGACTCTGGATTCCCCATACGGGATGCTTTTTCCATTGAAAAGCGTGAACCCGGCATTTATCGCTCGATGCGAAGACAGAAAAATCTTCATCTAGGTCCACGACTTCATCAAAATGGCTGCAAAAGACGAATTCCTGCCCTCTATGCCCAACAAGAGCATTTTCCTCTGTAATCGTGATGGGTGTCCAGCCGATCTCAGGATATCCGCTGCGTTGAACATGACATGGGCCAGCGAGTGCGATGGCCAGAAGCTGGTGCCCCCAGCAACTTCCGAGAACCGGAATTTTCCTCTCCACAGCCTCGAGAGTCAACTCGATCTCTGGGTCGACCCATCGATCCCTCTCGAGGATGGAGGCTTCCGAACCCGTCAAGATCACATGAGTGAATCCCTCTTCGAGATCTGGGAATTTATACTCTCTTGCTGTGAACGCCTGCCACTCGCTCTCCAAAAACGCTGTCCAGTGGACAACAGGAGTATAGATCGAAGGATCGATGGAGTTATCGATGATGGCGACTCGTGTTTTGTTTCTCATCCTCTGTTAAGACTTTTTCGCCCGAATAAAGTTGGATACCCATTATAGATAAATCTCAAAAAATCTCAAGTATTTCTGGACCTATTCGAAAATTCATGTGTAATTACATGTTTGAATCTGCTATAATGCCTCCCTATCAGGTGATAGAGGAGGAGTAAAATTGCATAATGTTAAGATTGAAACAGAGCTCCAAGTGATCACACCGAACGAACCTGGCATCCTGGGCCGAGTCCTCGGGACGCTGGCCAATTCCGGAATCAACCTCTTTGCCCTGCAAGCACGCTCAGTCAAGAACAAGGGAGTTTTTTTGCTCCTTACATCTAACAATAAAAAAGCAGAACAATGCCTGAGAGCATTGGGATATGAAGTTAAGACCAATGAAGTGTTGACAGTTCTGATGGACGACAGAGTTGGAGCCGGAGCCGAGATCGGCGCTCTTCTCGGCAATGCTGTTATAGATATCGACTACTGCTACGGTTCATCAGCAAAAATGGGCAAAGCTCTCCTGGTCTTCAAGACCAGCGATAACAAGAAAGCCCTCGATACACTGCGGTAAACAAAAAATTTTCAAGCAGAATCACAAAGAGAAAGACCTCTTTCGCCTTTGGCGTCATCCTCCCTTTCAGGACTACAGTAACGAAAACATAAGGGATCTCAAAAAAGAGATTTTTCTCTGGAGAACATCTGTCACAGGAAAAAACGATCAAAATCCTTTAGTGACCATCCTGACTCACAACGCCTTCGAGGACAAGCTCTCTCTTGTGCTCGTTCCACTCTTGGCCTCGGCAGGTCTAAGGATTCTAAAGTTCGTCCAGTACGATAAATGCTCGCGAGCACTGCTCGACGCTCTCCTTTCGATCCCAGGGATCGCTCTGCCTTCGCGTCCCGAAGATGCCGAGAAGATCCTCCTTCGAACAAACGGTGTGTATGCGGCTTTTCCCAAATCCGCTGTCCTATATGATTCAGCACCCAGCGATTCAACTTCCGTTAAGATCGATCGTTTCAAAAAAAGTTGCCTGTTCACTCTCTACGCCGCCGAATGGGATGGGATCGCCTGCGATATCAGAATCGGAGATTATTCAAGTGCGATCCCCATAAAAGTGGCTCAAGAAGTGGCTATGAATCTTAAAAAGCACTGTGACGCCGCATGTATGGGAGCTTCCTTTTTCATCACCAACATGATCCAGACTCTGGGATATGCTTTGGGGCCCCGATTAGAGCTCAAAGAAGCCCTTTTTGTCCTCGAAGCCAGAGGGCCTTTGGATTTCACGAAATTGGCCATCGAACTTGGGGCTGACCTGCTCATGCAAGCGGGAAAGTTCACTGACCGGACCCGTGCAAAATCGTTTTTGAAAAAACAGCTTCAAACTGGAGCTGCGTTGAATAAGTTCAAAGATATCATTCTGATGATGAATGGGGATCTGGGTCCGATAGCCGATCTTCCTCTGCCTGCTCTTTCCCAAAAGTGCGTCCGTATCGCTTCCCCCGGAAAAGGATTCGTTCAACGGATCGCCATGGATCGGCTCCTGAACCTGAAGCACAGGCTTTGTGCTGGGCATAAAAGAACAGGCATTCTTCTGTTAAAGAAGATCGGAGACAGCACGTCCGTGAATGATACCCTGGCGGAAGCTTTTGTGCCTTCCTCCTGGGATGATCAGATCATCCTCAATGAATTCCGGGATATTTTCTCGATTTCTCATTCTCCTCCGGAGTTTCAACCTTTAGTCGTAGAAAAAATAAAAGGAAGCTTCCGATTTTGATCCATTTTTTATACAATTTGAGCGATCAACAAAAATCACAGCGCGCAGACCGCATAAAATGATCGGACAAAAAAGGATCGCCGTTATCACTTCTGATGTACCTTTCGTGGAAGGTGGCCATCTCACGATCGCACGCAGCACTGTAAATGCCCTCAACGAGTATGGGTATGAAGCGGACCTCATACTCACTCCTCAAAACCGCTTCGGCCGGCAATTGAGAGCTTATCTAGCCAATCGATTCACCGATGTCGAAGAAGATGGATTGGGGAGGGCAATACACCAAATCATCACCTTCCGCTTTCCCAGCTATGCCGTCAAGCATGCCCAACATGTGTGCTGGCTGAATCACCGATTGCGAGAGTATTACGATCAATGGACATTCTTGCACGCACAGCTGGGCGTCAAGGGAAAGCTCAAAGAAGGAATGAGGAGACACCTGATCCATGCTCTGGATGCACATCTGCTCAAGCACAATGTGACCAAACTCTACGCCCAATCCCGTACAATCCAAAAAAGGCTGGAAAGATGGGGAAGAATATCATCGGAAGTCCTCTACCCTCCCCCGCCACAAAGAAATTATCATACGGAATCGTACGACAATTTTATTTTTTCCGTGTCCCGCTTGCAAAGGTTGAAAAGGTTGGATCTTCTTGTGGAGTCCTTCAATCATGTCAAGAATAAGAACTTAAAAGCTATCATTGTCGGAGAAGGACCTGAAGAAAAGGATATTCTCCAGAAAATCAAGGATTATCATCTCGAGGAAAGAGTGACCTTGCTCGGAAAATCCGAAGAGAAGATGGTTCTCGATCTTTTTGCGACCTGTCGAGCTGTTTTTTTCGCTCCCGAAAAAGAAGACTACGGATTTGTCACGGGAGAAGCTTTTTCCTCCCGGAAACCTGTCATCACCACACACGACAGCGGTGGCCCTGCTGAACTTGTGAAACATGGAGAAACCGGTTTTGTTTGCGAGCCAGATCCAGTCGCATTGGCAGAAAAAATGGACCAGCTTGCAGAGGATGAAACGCTGGCTCGAAATATGGGTGACAATGCACACACCTTCATTTCCAAGATCACATGGGAAAAAACAGTGAAAAAATTAGTTGTCGTTTGACAGCGATCGCCTTCAAATTCATGCGTCCGCGTTAATTTATTTTATTAGAAAATAAATTAACGTTGTGGTAGACTGCAAATAATTTTAAATAAGGACGTGGATAATGCCGGAAAAAATACCCTACGTACCTGATGATACCTCATATAAAGATATCACACTCAAGTCTGTAATCCTGGGTGCCATTTTTGGAGTGATCTTCGGCTCCGCCAATGCTTATTTAGGTCTCAGAGTGGGATTGACGATCTCCACGGCAATCCCCCTAGCCGTGATTTCTGTGGCAGCTTTGCGAGTGTTGACCCCTCTTTTGGGAAAAAGCTCGATCCTGGATGCCAACATCTCTCAAACGACCGGTTCTGCCAGCTCATCCTTAGCATCAGGGATCATTTTTACGATTCCAGCTCTTTTTCTTTGGGGATTCAACCCCAGCATATTCAAGATCGGAACGTTGGCGATGTTGGGAGGTATTCTGGGAATACTGTTTATGATTCCTCTGAGGAGGGCCTTGATCGTAAAGGAGCACGGAGTCCTTCCCTATCCAGAAGGAACAGCAGCCGCTCAGGTCCTGATCTCTGCGGAAGAAGGAGGCGCCAAGGCAAAAAATGTCTTTTTGGGCCTGGGAGTGGGAGTCGTTTTTAAAATCCTCCAGAGCTTTTTGCACCTTTGGCCCGAAAAGATTCACCTGAAGATACCCGTGTTGAAAAAAGCAAAACTGGGCGGCGAACCGACACCCGCTCTTTTGGGTGTAGGATACATCCTGGGCCCGCGAATCGCAGCTATTATGGTTGCAGGAGGACTCCTATCCTGGTTGGGGATCATTCCCTTAATCGCATATTTCGGTGAGAACCTCGGCCTTCCTCTGCTTCCTGAAGCTGAGTTGGCCATCTCTGAGATGACAGCAGAGCAGATCTGGGATAAGTACATTCGAGTGATCGGAGCAGGTGCTGTGGCTGTTGCAGGAATCATCACGATCTTCAAATCCTTTCCCACGATGTACAATTCCTTGAAAATGGGGATTTCAGACCTTCGCTTGAGCAAAGAGAACACGCTTGCCAGGAAAAAAAGGACAGATACAGACCTCCCTATCACAGTCCTCGGCATCGGGATCCTCATCATCATGGCATTGATCATCATTTCTCCCCAGATCATCGGGATCAACACATCCCTCTTCATCAGAGTTTTAGCTGCGTTCTGTATCGTGTTCTTCGCCTTCTGCTTCGTCACTGTATCCTCCCGGATTGTGGGAATGGTGGGCGTTTCGTCAAACCCGACTTCAGGGATGGCCATCGTTACCCTCCTCGGAACGAGTTTGTTATTCTACGCAATGGGATGGACAGATGTACTCGGACAGGCTACAGCCCTGACAGTGGGAACCGTCGTCTGTGTGGGAGCCTCCATTGCCGGGGATATTTCGCAGGACCTGAAAGCCGGCTATATCATCGGGGCAACGCCTAAGAGGCAACAATCGACAGAGTTGTTGGGAGTGGTGACCTCAGCCTTTGCAGTGGCCGCTGCGGTGTGGCTTCTCGGTGAATCCTTCACATTCGGATCGCAAACGTTGCCGGCACCTCAAGCCGTTTTGATGAAAACTGTTGTAGAGGGAGTTCTGGGCGGTGACCTTCCGTGGGGGCTTGTGCTGATCGGTGGCGCCTTTGCCGTAGTGGCAGAGCTTTTAAGGATCCCGTCACTCCCTTTTGCCGTGGGTATATATCTGCCGCTGTCCACGATGACGCCGATCTATGTCGGCGGAGTCATCAGGCTTTTTATGGAAAAGGCCGCGCGTGACGATAAGGATAAACTGACGCAGCGCAAAGAAAAGGGTGTTCTTCTGAGTTCAGGACTCATCGCTGGAGAGGGTATTGCCATGGTCTTGGTCGCGATCTATGCCTACATCACCAAGAAAAAGCCAGAGGGAATCGGTTTGGTCTGGCCGGGCAGTCTGGGAGATTTTATTTGCCTGGCAGCTTTTATCGGACTCGTGATCTTTCTCATATATAAAACGAAGAAATGAACACACTAATTTTTGCGATCATACTTATTCTGTGGCTTTATTTTGGGTACAGAATATACGGAAGCTTCATCGAGAAGAGAGTCGTTCAGGCGGACAAAGAGCGGATCACACCCGCCAGGGAATTGAACGACGGGATCGATTATACTCCCGCAAAGAAAACGGTGCTTTTCGGCCACCATTTTTCTTCGATCGCTGGAGCCGGCCCGATCCTGGGTCCCCTGTTGGGAGTTCTTTATTTCGGCTGGCTGGGAGCGCTTCTTTGGGTGGCTCTAGGAAGCGTATTTCTCGGTGCTGTCCACGATTACACATCCTTAATGACCTCGGTCCAGAACGAAGGAAAATCTCTAGCTGACATCTCCGAAAAAACCCTGGGTCGGAGGACAAGGATTATCTTTTCTCTCTTCCTCTGGTTCGCTCTCGCCCTTGTTATCGCAGTCTTTGCCGTTGTGGCCTCCCGTACGCTGGTCTCGCAGCCGGAGATCGTTATCCCAACCTTTGGATTGGTTTTTATCGCCATGATCTTCGGTTGGCTCATCACCAAACAGAGTTTCAACGTTCCTATCGCGACTGTCACTTCCCTTTTGATTCTTTTTGCTCTGATCTACATCGGAAAATTGTATCCTGTGCAACTCCCTCCACAGGTCCTCGGTATGAGTTCTCAGAACTTTTGGTTCTTTGTATTGATCGTTTACAGTCTTTTTGCCTCGTCCCTTCCCGTTTGGTTTCTTCTGCAGCCGCGTGACTATATCAGCACATGGATTCTGTTTATCGGGCTCGCTATCGGATACCTGGGATTGATCATCGCCCACCCTTCCATCAAGGCCCCTGCATTTATCTCTTTTACGAGCAAAGGAGGACCCCTTTGGCCGATGCTCTTCGTGATCATCGCATGCGGCGCCATATCTGGATTTCATTCCGTTGTGGCAGGCGGGACCACAGCTAAACAACTCCCAGACGAAACAGCAGGAAAAATGATCGGTTTCGGTGGCATGGTCACAGAAGCCGTGCTGGCGGGATTGGTCATATTTATTGCGGCAGCAACCCTAGTTTGGGATCCATCAGGTGCAGAAAACCCATTGGGCTATCAGTATTTGATGACACAGGTGGGTGACCCCATTAAAGCATTCGCTTCGGGATACGGTCAACTCTCGTCCTCGATCCCGGGAATCACACTTGTCATAGGTTCTTTTTTCGGGATGGTCATGCTCAATGCATTCGTACTCACCACTCTCGACACGGGGACACGACTGGGACGTTTTGTTTTCTCTGAATTCGCGGGAAAAAAGATTCAGCTATTGGACAACAGATGGATGGCGTCAACGATTATTCTACTTTTCGCCGCTATCTTGGGAGCCACCGAGGGCTATAAAGCCATATGGCCCGTTTTTGGCGCTTCGAACCAATTGGTGGCGGCACTCGCGCTCGTAGTTGTATCGTCCTACCTTGTTGGCGTCAAACGGCCCGCAAAATTCACCTTATATCCCGCATATTTTATGCTAGGCACCACACTGGCAGCTCTGGTCTTCCAGGGCTACAACTTTTTCAAGGCAGGAAGTTATCTTCTAGGCGCCGTGAGCGTTATCCTCATCATTCTCGCTTCGGTCATCGTCTACGATGCGCGGACCATACTTTTTGCATTCCGAACGCAATAACACTCCCTCAAAAATCAATAACTTTTGCCCAAGCGGATCGATAATTCTACGTCCAAAATAAAAAAAGACGGCTGTCGATCAATGCTGTTCTCTCGGTGGCCAGTGACTATTGCGGAGTGACCTTGAACACAACTCCTTTGGGGTCTGGACAACAGAGAGTCTCTGTCTCAGCGATCCAATCGTCATGGGGAAGCTCATCCTCTCTCTGTTTGGTAGTCAAGAAGGGAAAGAGGCTATTGAGCGCATAGATACAGACTTTTTTTCCTGCAGGTATTTCGATCGTTCCTTCTCCGCGAATAAAGAACAAATCCCCGGCTTTGTGTTTTGCTCCGC
>JASFEP010000053.1:0-15689 GCA_050124775.1 Candidatus Aminicenantota bacterium | reverse complement strand
TTCACAAGGAAAATTCTTTCTCTTAATGTTAGCATCTTTTACCCTTCGGGCGAACCGATCTCACCCCAAAGACTTCGTTGTAGCCCCTTCGAGGTAGTTTACTACATCTTCAGGGGCCATTGCCTCAACTTTTTTGAAAGGTCAGAGTGGGGTGGTTGGCCTAAGTCCGTGAATAATCCATCACAATACTGGATTATTGGTTGTTGGTGAAGGATTTGAGCTTGCGGCTTCTGCTTGGATGTTTGAGTTTTCTCAAGGCTTTGGCTTCGATCTGCCGGATCCTTTCACGAGTGACCTTGAACTGTTGTCCGACTTCTTCGAGAGTGTGTTCGTTCCCGTCGCCCAAACCGAACCTCATTTTCAGGACCTTGGCTTCTCTTTCTGTCAGGGTTTTTAATGCTTCCTCGATTTGTTCCCTGAGGTTGATATGAATGATCGTATCAGGAGGGGAGGGCATAATTTTATCTTCGATGAAATCACCGAGATGGCTATCTTCCTCTTCTCCGATAGGTGTTTCAAGGGAAATCGGCTCTTGAGCTATCTTTATGATCTTTCTGACCTTATTGATAGGCATATCCATTTTTTTCGAGATCTCCTCAGAGGTCGGCTCCCGTCCGATCTCCTGCACGAGACTTCGAGATACTCGGATCAATTTGTTGATGGTTTCAATCATGTGGACAGGAATCCGGATCGTCCTGGCCTGGTCTGCGATGGCGCGGGTTATGGCCTGGCGTATCCACCATGTTGCATACGTTGAGAACTTATACCCTCTGCGGTATTCGAATTTATCCACAGCCTTCATCAGCCCCATGTTTCCTTCCTGGATCAAATCGAGAAATTGGAGTCCGCGGTTGCTGTATTTTTTAGCGATCGAGACCACGAGCCTGAGGTTGGCTGCGACAAGCTCTTTTTTCGCTTGATCGCTTATCTTTTTACCGGTGGTTATAGCACGCAACGTTCGTCGCAGCCCTTGAGAATCGAGAGCGATCTCTTTTTGGTAATTCCGCATGATCTTGTTGATCTCTTTGATCTTTTTCCTGTATTCTGCCTCTTTCTTTTTGCTTCGAGTGTGGCTAATCGAAACTTTTAAATCTTCTTTGGTCTCCTCCAATTCGTTGATGGTCTTTAGTCTTCTTCTGAGGTCTGCGATGATAATCTCCCTGTGGAGCGGCCGAATGTTGAGTTCACGGATGAGACGGCTTATTTCAACGATCAGACGGCCTCTCGCAAAGGCGTGTTTTTTCAGATTGGGGATTTTTTCCAGTTCGTTCGAGATTTCACCGATTTCCCTGACCTTTTCGAGGATCTGCTTTTTCTTGATCTCATATTTTTCTTCCGAAAGCTCGTCGTCTGTAAAGTCGAACATTTCTTGGAGGACATCAGGATCTTCATCCATTCTGTCCTCGAGCGAGAGAACCTCGTTGAGCACAAGCCGTGTTTTTGACAGTGCTTTGATAATGGCTTTTTCGCCTCTCTCTATCTCTCTGGCGATGGCGATCTCTCCTTCCCGTGTTAATAGAGAAATGTTGCCCATTTCTCTCAGGTATAGTTTTACGGGATCCGTTGTTCGCTCTAAGCCTTCGAGGGACACCACATCGCTTTTTCTTCTTTTAGGAACGACCTCCCTTTGTTTGTCGAGGATTTTAATTCCGTAATCATCCATAGAACTGAGAAATTTGTCGAAAACCTGCTGGCTATCCGAATCATCCTGAAATGTTTTATCGATTTCATCAAACAGCAAATATCCTTGTTTTCTACCCTTAGATATGAGCTGATGGATCTCGTCTTTTTGATCGTCTCTATTTGATGACAATGTTAACTCCTCTTTTCCGACATATAATTATATCTCATTCCTTAAATCATAGAAATCAAAGCTCCTGATTGGGCAGGCGCGAAAGCTGCATTTTCACATCCTGCAATTCTTTCATGACTGAAATCGCTTTTTTTATTTCGTTTGCTTTTTCGAGCCTTGAAATTTCTTGTTTCAATCCCATTGACTTGTTTTCTAAAGCATATTGTCGGAGCGCCCGCACACATTCCATAGCTTCTTCAATACTCGACTCTTGCTCTTCCTCCTGCAAAATTTTTGCCAGGGAACTGAAGAGGTTTTTATCAATTTTTTCTCGGATATTCAGGATGTTAAAATCGGCCTTTTTATTGATAAATTCCGACATTTTCAGAAAAATGGATTCACTCTGAAGACCTGTGAAATCTTCCCTTTTCATAATTCTCATCACGGTTGGGACAAGAGCGCTGTCATTGAATAGGATCTGCAGTAGTCGTTTTTCGGCATTAAGAAAATCTTTTCTTATTTCTTCGCCATAATCCTCTTTGGCTTTGGTTTTGATCATGGAGCGCAATACATCCTCTTTTAAGTTAAGCTCCTCGCCGAGTTTTTTGAGATACTCGCTCTGAATGATGGAGTTGGGTATTTTGAAAATCTCATCAATGATAAATTTTGCGACTCTATTTTTTTGCTCAGGACTTGCGTTTTGCTTTCCCCGGACGTAGGTATCGATTAAGAAATCGAATCCCGTCCTGCTCTCCTTGATCTTGTCGATAAATTCTTTAGCTCCATACTTCCTTATGTAACTATCCGGGTCGTAATCTTTGGGTAATGTCAACACTCGAATCTCAACACCCTGTTCGAAGCACAGGGAGATTGCACGGAGAGCGGCTTTTCTCCCCGCTTCATCGGCATCATAGGAGACCACAACTCTCGATTCAAAACGAGATGCTTGCATGACCTGATCGGATGTCAGGCTGGTCCCTAGTGATGCCGCTGCGTTGGGTATCCCTGCTTGAAGTAGAGCGAGAAAATCTGTGTATCCCTCGACTAGGATGATCTCTCTTTCCTCACGGATGAAATCCTTGGTGAGATTCCACCCATAGAGAAGCTTTCCCTTTGTGTAGATGGGGGTGTCAGGTGAATTGAGGTACTTGGGTTCCTGGTTGAAGATGGTTCGTCCGCCAAATGCAACCACTTTTCCTGTCGGAGTAAATATGGGGAATATGATCCTTCCTCTAAATCGGTCGTAATAACCTTCTTTTCCCGTTCTGCGCAGAACCAGACCCGCCTTTTCCAGGAGGTTGGGCGAGGTGTGTTTCCTCTGGAAGAAATTGAGCAGCGAATCCCACGAGTTCATCGCATAACCGATCTTGAGATTCTGGATAAACTCCTCGGTTATTCCTCTTTTGCGCAGGTACTCATGAGCGGTTTCGCCTTCCTTCGTGTTGTAAAGGTTTTTTCTGAAGAAGGCTAAACTCTCCTCACAGACCTTATGAAGCTTTTCCTCCAATTTTACCAACTGGGGAGAAAACTTCCTCTTCTCTGGAAGTTTGATGTTGTACTTTTCAGCCAAGAACCGCAGCGCTTCCGGAAAACTCAGGTTTTCTTTTTCCATAACAAGGGTGAAAAGATCTCCACCGATGTTGCATCCGAAACAGTGGAAAAGTTGCTTGTCTTCATCAACAGTGAATGAAGGGGTTTTTTCGGAATGAAAAGGGCAGAGTCCGACGTGTTTTTTTCCCCTCCGTCTCAATGTTGTGTACTGTGAAGCGATATCGACAATACTTGCCGTATTCTTTATTTGATCTATGACTTCCATTATGCGTCGAGATAGACTAATAGCCTTGAAATAACTAGTAAAATATAGGGCTGGGCTTACTCATTGTCAAGCACCCTGGATGGATTATTCATAAAAGGTGCTGACACCAATTATCCCAAACAACATTTCATATTCTATTGTCAGCTCCTTTTACCTTTCAGACGAACCGATCTCACCCCAAAGCCTTCGTTGTAGCCCCTTCGAGGTAGTTCACTACATCTTCAGGGGCCACTGCCTCGGCTTTTCAGCGACCTCAGTCCGTGAATAATCCATCCTCTAGACGAGTTATTCATAAAAGGTGCTGACACCAATTATCCCAAACAACATTTCATATTCTATTGTCAGCTCCTTTTACCTTTCAGACGAACCGATCTCACCCCAAAGCCTTCGTTGTAGCCCCTTCGAGGTAGTTCACTACATCTTCAGGGGCCACTGCCTCGGCTTTGCAGCGACCTCAGTCCGTGAATAATCCATGATCTAAGCAAATTATTCATAAAATTAGCGCTGGGAATTGGAGAAGCTAGAGGTGATTGATGAGGGATGCCATATAAGCAGCACCGAATCCATTGTCGATGTTGACAACAGCCAGTCCGCCTGGGCATGAGTTCAACATGGCGAGCAGTGCGGCTATTCCGTGGAAACTTGTTCCATAGCCGATACTTGTTGGAACGGCGATTATGGGAACTTCTGTGATCCCTGCAATAACACTCGGCAGCGCTCCCTCCATCCCCGCAACTGTGATGATAACGCGAGCCTTTTTTATCGTATCCAGCTCTCCGAAAAGTCTGTGGAGGCCAGCCACGCCGACATCATAAATTCTATCGATATCGTTTCCTAATATTTCACACGTCACGGCTGCTTCCTCAGCGACAGGGATATCTGAGGTTCCCGCAGTGATGATAACGATCCGTCCTTTCCCTGCAGGGGGTGAAGATTGCTTCAGGTAGATCGTTTTGGCCAGAGAATTGTAATGGGCTTTGGGGAGCTGTTGTTTGATCTTTTTATGGACTTTCGGCCCCACTCGCGTGATGAGAAGATTACTTCCCTTTTTAACTATAGCCTTAGCAATTTTTAAAATTTGAGCATCTGTTTTTCCCTCTCCGAAAATGACCTCTGGGAATCCACGCCGTAGCTCTCTGTGGTGATCTATCTTGGCGAAACCGAGGTCTTCGTAAGGAAGATCTTTGAGGATCTTGAGAGCATCTTTAGGAGTAATCTCCCCTTTTTGAACTTGAATAAGGAGTTTCTCGAGCTGTTCGTTCATCGCCCCATTCTAGCACAAATGCTTTCGATAATGCCAGATGCATCAAAACTCTAAGCAGGCACTCCTTGCGGTTTTCTCTTCGCTCATATCTAGATTCTTTTCATCAACTCATTTATACTTAAGGCGATTTAGGGAAAAAATGCTATGATGACTCAAAGGGCAACAATAAAAGAGCAGATTTCCTTCTCTGGAGTGGGAGTGCACACTGGGCAGAATGTGGCATGTTCGCTCAAACCCTCTAATTCTGGAGAGATCCTTTTTTCTGTCAAAAATAAAGAGAACTTCGAGGCCCGTATCGATCCCTTTCGGATTGAATCGAGTTTCAGTTCCATCTTGACGGATGGAGCTCATAAGGTCCATACTGTCGAACACCTTTTAGCGGCACTGTATGTTTTTGGGGTCGATAGTCTCCATATCGATCTTAAAGGAAATGAGGTTCCCATACTGGACGGAAGCGCACTGCCGATAGCGGAGGCCCTCAGAGGCGCAGGAATACAAACGCTCCCTCTCAAAAAGACTTATCTCAAGATCGTCAAACCGTTCGTCGTTTACGAAGAGGATGCTTCGATCAGGGTTAATCCGGATGAAAATTTTAAGATAACTTATACCATCCACTTCGATCATCCTGCTATCCAAGAACAAACCTTTAGCGTGGTCGTTAATATCGGGAATTTTATCGAGGAGATCGCTCCTGCCCGCACTTTTGGTTTTCTCAAAGATGTAGAGAAACTCTGGGCTCGCGGATTGGCTCTTGGAGGATCCTTCGCAAATGCCATCGTACTCGATGAGGAAGGTGTCGTGAATGGACCCCTGAGGTTCAAGGATGAGTTTGTGCGTCATAAAATATTAGATCTTATCGGAGACCTATCTTTGGTTGGATATCCTCTTATCGGTCATTTTAGCGCCTATAGAGCAGGCCACTCTCTTCATCTCAAAGCTGTTCGTTTTCTCATCGAACATCCTGAGTCATACACACTCCTTTGATTTTTTTTGCCTCATTTTAGGCTCCGATAGCCGGAAGAAGGCACAAATGGAAAAAAAAGAAGACAGGTACAACATCGCCTTCGAGAACCGGAGCCAATTCCCGATTTAGATTAGCGAGTGTGCAATTAAGGCTTGTCAATCCAATGATTCTGAGATAAAATGGTCAACACTTTGATTTTATTATTGTTAGGGAGATAAAATTGGCTGCGGAGAAAGATAAAAAGAAATTGGATGCCTACGAAAAAGCCATCTTAGCCTTCGGTGAGGCGGTCAAAGCTTTCAGAAAAGGCGATATCGAGAAAGCCAGGGAGTTATTCGAGGCACTGATTGAAAAGCATGCTTCCGAGAAGGAACTCATGGACCGTGCTCTAACCTATATTAAGATCTGTCAGGGGATCAAAAACAAGGAAACTCCTCCTGCCAAAACATTCGAAGATCTCTATGAGAGCGGGGTTTTTTTGATGAATCTGGGAAAATATGAGGAGGCTCTGAAACTTTTCGACAAAGCCATCGAGAAAGACCCAGACCATGCCAAACTCCTGTACTTTAAGGCTTCGATTTATCAGTCGATGGGCAATACTGACAAATCTCTTGAATTCTTGAAAAAGTCGATCCAGAAAGATAAATATTTCAAGATATTAGCCCAGAATGATGCAGATTTTGAAGATTTGCGGGAAGATAAAAAATTTAAGATAATAACCAAGCTTGCATGAAAAAAAGCTTATCTGCTCTTATCCTCGCCGCTGGAAAGGGAACCAGATTTAAGTCGGATAAGATAAAAGTTCTCCACCCACTAATTGGGAAGCCTATGCTGCAGTTTGTGGTGGATTCTGTCAAAGGATTGAAACCCGACCGTATCCATGTTGTGGTCGGATATCAAAAAGACCTGGTGCGGAAGTCGTTAACCGGAGAGAATATAAGTTTTATTTTCCAGAAGAAACAATTGGGAACGGCTCATGCCGTTAAAGCGGCAAGCACCGCCCTCAAAAAGGAGATTGGCAATGATCTGCTCGTTATGAACGGAGACTTGCCGCTGATTCGGAACGAGACACTCAAACCGTTGATCAAAAACCATAGAGAACAGGGAAATTCTTTGACCTTCCTGACCACTGATCTTGATGATCCTACGGGATTCGGGCGAGTCATGCTCACTGAGGATAGCGCATACAGGATCGTTGAGGAGAAGGATGCAACGGCAGCCCAGCGAAAGGTGAAAGAGATCAACGTGGGTATCTATCTCTTCCAGATCAGGGATCTTCTTAAAGGACTCACTTTGGTCACCACTAACAACAAAAAAGGGGAGTTCTATCTCACAGATATGATAGAGATCCTTTCACGGATTGGTAAGAAGGTCGGAAAGTATAAGACAGTAAATACCGAGGAGATCGTCGGCGTCAATGACCGTTACGAACTCGCGCGGGCTATCGACATTTTGCGATCGAGGAAGGTCAAATCTCTCACCGAGAAGGGAGTCACTGTCTATGATCCCGGCTCGACATGGATCGATGCCGATGTCAAGGTCGGAAGGGATACCGTTATTTATCCCTCCGTCATGCTGGAGGGAGATTCTGTGATCGGAAGCCACTGCACCCTCTATCCGCATGTTCATGTGATCGATAGCCGGGTCGGAAAAAGAGTGAAACTCCTCTCTTCTTCTGTGGTCGAAGAGAGTGTCATCCATGATGATGCCAGGGTGGGGCCGTTTACACATCTCAGGCCCAAATCCATCATCCGGCAGGGTGCAAAGGTCGGCAATTTTGTAGAGATGAAAAACACGGATTTTGGCAGGCGCTCCAAAGCCGGCCATCTCTCCTATCTGGGAGATTCGAACATCCAAGAGGATGTCAATATCGGTGCGGGGACGATCACGTGTAATTATGATGGATTGCGGAAGAGCAAGACCAAGATCGAATCGGGTGCGTTTATTGGCTCCGGAACAGAACTGGTTGCGCCGGTTACAATAGGTAAGAAAGCATATGTGGGCGCTGGTTCCACTATCACGAAGGATGTATCACCGGAAGCTTTGGCTGTTTCCCGGACTCGTCAAGAAGAGAAACCGGGTTGGGCCAAGAGAAAGAGAAAAAAATAATGTGTGGAATAATAGGATATATCGGGCCCAATGATATTGTGCCTCTCCTGATCGATGGGCTGAAGAAACTGGAGTATAGAGGGTATGATTCGGCTGGGATCGCTGTTGTCGATTCGGGACAGTTGAATCTGCATCGAGTCAAGGGAAAGATCAACGAGCTGGAAAGTACTATGGAAGAAACGACGGTGTTTGGGCAATATGGTCTTGGACACACGCGCTGGGCGACACATGGCCGTCCCTCAGAAGAGAATGCCCATCCCCACCGCGATTGCACCGGTTCTATCGTCGTAGTCCATAACGGAATCATCGAAAACTATTTGAGTATAAAAAAACAGCTAAGTAAGGAAGGACACACGTTCGTCACGGAAACGGATACAGAAGTCATCGCACATTTGATAGAGAAATATTTCCAGGATAATCTGGAGGAGGCTGTTCAGAAGGCCGTCAGGGAATTGGAAGGCGATTTTGCCATTTCCGTGATCTCCACCAAGGACGATGACAAGATCGTGGCAGCCAAGTCAGGTCCGCCCGTGGTCGTGGGTATAGGGGAGGGCGAGTATTTCGTATCCTCGGATATCAATCCTCTGCTTTCGCATACGCAGGAAGTCATTTTTCTTGACGATAAGGAGATGGCAATTATCCAGAAGGACGGTGTCAAATTCTGCGATTTTAACGGGATTCCTTTGGAGAAAAAGACTGAGCGCCTGGCATGGAACCCAATTATGATAGAAAAGCGGGGGTACAGACATTTTATGCTCAAGGAGATCTTCGAACAACCCCAGGTGTTGAGGGATACCTTTGAGGGGAGGATCTCGCTGGATTCGGCGACGGTCAATCTGGGAGAGATCGATATATCCGCTTCGGATTTAAAAGATATCTCTCGAGTAGTGATCATCGCTTGTGGGACGTCTTATCATGCCGCGCTCATGGGAAGATACCTTATCGAGACGTTAGCCCGAATACCGGTGGACGTGGAATATGCTTCGGAATACCGCTATCGTGATTTTATCCTCGGTCAGAAGTCGTTGGTCGTAGTCGTGTCACAATCAGGAGAGACAGCGGATTCTCTGGCTGCGCTGAGGGCTGTCAAAGAGGCTGACCCGTTGACATTGGCCATATGTAATGTCAGTAAATCATCCATCGCACGAGAATCTACGGGTGTTCTTTTAACCCATGCCGGTCCTGAGATCGGCGTTGCCGCGACAAAGACGTTTTCGGCCCAGATGGCGGCCTTCGCTCTTTTGGCGATTCATCTCGGTCAGATCAAAAAAACGATTGACCGCGAGCAAAGTCTCGCTCTGATCCAAGATCTTCAGCGGATCCCGCACAAGATGGAAACGATCCTGAACGATGCGGATAATACCGAAAAATTGGCATGGGATTTTGTGCCGTTTTCCCATTTCCTCTATTTGGGACGGTGGATCAACTTTCCCATAGCTCTCGAGGGTGCCTTGAAGCTCAAAGAGATCTCTTACATGCATGCCGAGGGATATGCGGGGGGTGAGATGAAACATGGCCCCATCGCTCTCATCGATGAGAAAATGCCAACGATGGCTATTATCCCCAGAGATCGAGTTTACGAGAAAATGCTGAGCAACATCTCCGAGATCAAGGCAAGAGTGGGGCATATCGTTGCAGTGGCCTTCGAGAATGATGAAGATATCATGGATAAGGTGGACAATGTGATCCCCATTCCTGCGACGAACCAGCTCTTCACACCTTTTTTAACGACGGTCCCGCTCCAACTATTCGCTTATTACATTGCAGCTATCCGGGGCGCCGATGTGGACCAACCCCGCAACCTCGCTAAATCCGTCACCGTCGAATAATAAATGGGGACAGGCTACTTTTTTATGGGGTAATTAAAAAAGTAGCCTGTCCCCATTTCCTTTCTTACCAGGAAATTCTGACAAGGATACGGGCTTGTCGGGGTTGCTGTCTGCCCCACACCTCACCGAAGATCGGAATATCCTCCTTGACATATGAGATCGGTCTCTGGCTGTTGAGCAGGTTGAATACGTCGAGTCTCAGCGTTAGACCCATCCGCTGTGGAAGCTTGATGCTTCCAAGATTGAACCTCTTTTCCACTCCCAGATCTAGATATGTATGTGAAGGCGTCTCCCTGGTACCCCTTGTTTCTGGGTAGGAATAATAACCCCCAAAAAAGGGAACATATCCCATTTTTTCCCAGTAGTAGCCGGAGATGTATTCGAAGGCTACCGAAAAGGAAAAATCATATGGGGCAAGATAGACCAGGTTGACTTTGATATCATGATCCACAGAATAGGGAAGTTTTCCGTACCACCCCTCATCACCGATCCCCCGTCCTCCCAGACCCCCCAATGCCTGATCCACATAGTCTTTAATCTCCTTGAGATCCGGGACATCGGGAACGAACAAATGATTTCCGAACAGACCCAGGTAGTTGGTGCTTCCTTCCTCCTGATTCCAGGACCCATATTCAGTCTGACCCGGATTCGTTCCTTTCGCCAGAGCGTGGCTGTAAGATGCATTCAAGAATAGTCGTGTTCCGATTTTGCCGTTCACCTCGAATTCGAATCCTTGATAATTTCGTCTTTTATACTCAAAGTTGTCGTACAAAAATCTATAGAGAGTCTCCAGGTCCAGAAGCGCAAGTACTTCTAAAAGATCATTCGCGCTGGTCCTCACATATCGGAGCATGACTGCCCAATCTCTTCCCAGCCGCCTGTCGTATTCTATCAGATAGCGTGTAAGAAAATTGGGCTTCAGACCTGAAGCGATATCGAAGGCCTGAAGTTTCTGTTCATTCTCGAATTCCCAGAAAGCCGGTTCGTGAAGTTCGCTCTGCGATGGATTATCCGCGCCCTTCCATCTGTAAGTCCGGAACGTCAGCCCTGCTCCCGTGTTGAAGAAACCCAAGGGCATGGTCGTTATCGTATCCGCGAACCTTCCCCATCCGAGTTTGAGCACATTGACCCCATCCCCGGTTATATCCACGGAAAGAGACAGACGCGGGGAGAGAAAATCTGCCACAGACCAGGACCACAGCTTTTCCTTGTTATCATCCAGAGTCGTCTGCGTCTGGCTTCGCAGCCCTAACATTACGGTGAATCTCCCGAAGGTGGCTCTATCGGCAATAAAGAATCCGATTCCATTGGAGGAATTTGCCATGTCGAACTCGCCGTATTCATAGAAAAACGAAGGCGTTCTCCTTCCTTCATCCCAGCTTTCCCAATAGTACTTGGTTCCTGTATCAAAGCCATTCCCCGGGTAGATATCTTCATCTTCTCCCGTGAAATCCACGGCAAAACGTGATGAAAACGAATAATATTCAAGACCCAGCTTGATCTCGTGGTGGCCGAAAGTCTCTGTATCGAAATACTTGGTGAATTTGACGTTAAAATCCATCCGTCTCGAGTCATCCGTCACATTCCCATAAGAGTTGTTGATATTTCTGCCCAGGTCTTCGATGTAATACTGTGCCGGTCCCAGGTTCCCATCCAAAGGCTCGATTAAGGAATCCCTCTCGACCCATCCCAAACCCGACTCGATAAAAGACGTTGCATTCAGGATTCCTTTATAATTGAAACGAAAAAGAATATCAGAGAAGCTATTTTTCTCATAAAGCTCTGAAAAACCAATCCCCCCTTCCTGACCTATGTTTGTGTTGTAGCTCGTCGTCAAAGACAAATTGTGATTCACATTCAGCGCGAACGTAAGTTTGGCAAAAAAGTTATTTCGCTTCATAGAGAGCGTCCCCCCGGGAACCACAAGGTAGTCTACCGTATCCTCTCGCGTCTCAACTGTATCCGTAAAAAGGTTCTCTGAGAAAAAAAACCACAGCTTATCCTTTACGATAGGTCCACCGAGGTTTAAATACCAATTGTAGTTCGAAAAATTGTCCGCCTCGCTCACCAAAGCCAGCTGATCCTGACGGTCGGCTTGAAGATTTTTATCATAAAACACCAGAGAAAACTCTCCGGAGAAGTCGTTACTCCCACTTTTTGTGACCATGTTGATAATGCCGCCCGGGGCTGTGCCATATTCCGGGCTAAATGCGTCAGATATGACCTGGATCTCTTCTATGGAGTCATAATTCAGCGGCATGCCCGATCCCCTCAATCTCACTCCGCTAACCGAGAGTCCGTCGAGGATCCAATTATTCCCTTCCTCCCCCTCGCCGCGAATGCTCGGCTGTCCCTCTATGGCTACACCTCTTCGGGTATTCATCCGGACCCCAGCGACACCCGGTGCGAACTTTACCGCATCCACCACCGTTCGATTCTGTGATGGCATCTTCGCCAGGTCATCGCTGCTCAAATAAAAGCTCGTGTCTATAGATGTTTTATCGATCAGTGGCGTGTCGGCGGTGACAACGATCTCTTCTTGGAGCTCCGACATCCTCATTGTTGTCATCACACGTGTCACACGTCCAAGTCGTACGATCACGTTTTCTTGTGTGACTGGCATGAATCCTTCGATCTTGAAGGTCAAGGTGTACTTTCCTATAGGCAGCAGGGGAAAGTAAAAATCACCGCTGGGTGTAGAGATTACGCTCCTTTCGCCCTGAAGGTTTGGACCACTTACCGTTATCTCTACCCCAGGAAGCCCCTCTCCAGTCTCATCGATCACCCTTCCCCGGATCTCACCCGTTTCAGTAGCCATCAGGCTGATAACACACACAAATATAACGCCCAAAACTCCAAAAAATGCTTTTGTTTTATTCATGATATCCCCGTTTTTGCATCGAGTATGAGGATCTTTTTCCAAAAGATAATCTGTCCGGTTAAAGGATCTATGTCAAAGCAATCGACTTACGCGCTTTTCGTCACCTTCCAAACGTAAAAAGTGCGTTGTAAAGCCGTGAAATTCGAGATAACAGCGATGAAAATCAAAATTCCGGTCATCAGCGGATCGAAAATATCGAAAACGATTCCTAAAATCGTCCCCAACAAAAGAAGAGCCATCCGCTCCGCTCTCTGCATCACCCCGATTTTGCATTCGATCCCCAATCCCTCTGCGCGCGCCCTCGTATAGCTCACCATCGTGGATCCCAGGAACGTGAAAAAGGGCACCCACAAGGCCCAGCTGTCTCTAAAGTGATAGGCGAGGCCCACGTAAATGAAAAACTCCGAATATCTGTCCAGCGTGGAATCGAACAGGGCGCCGAAATCGCTCTTGGTGTTGGTCTTCATCGCCACCTTACCGTCCAGCATGTCGAAAAGACCGCAGAGGAAGATCATAAGAGCTCCCCAACCTGGCTTTTCCAGAGCGAACATGATACCCGCGGCCACACCGAACAACAAGGCAAAAACCGTGAGCACGTTCGGTGTAAACTTGAGCGCTACGAAGAGATCAGCGACTCCATTTGAAAAATCCGTCGCCGCCCTGATCAGAAATTGCGGCATGATGCGGATATTCCTCGTCTTCTTCTGTTCTGTCATATTTATCTCGAATCTCCCTTTTTTTCTTTGAAAATGACAATCTAACCCAAGAGTAACCAAAATTCAAGCTCTTTAAAGTTCATTCATACCGGAGCGCCTTTGCAGGATCGGTCAGAGCCGCCTTTACTGCTTGATAGATGACCGTGAGAAGCGCGATTGTAACAGCCAGAAGTGCAGCCGTAGCGAACGGTCCCATTCCGATGTTTATCCGATGAGCGAATCCTTCCAGCCATCGCGACATCGCATAGTATGCGATCGGCCAGGCGATAACGTTGGCCACGATCACCCATTTTGTGAATTCCTTGCTCAGGAGCAGGATAATTTCGGACACGGACGCGCCCAGCGCCTTCCGGATCCCTATCTCTTTTGTGCGCCGTTCCGCCAAAAAGGATGCCAACCCAAACAGCCCAAGGCAGGAAATGACTATCGCAAGGATCGCGAATGACTCGAATATGGTTTCCACTCTCTGCTCGTTCCTGTACATCGCATCGTATTCGTCATCGAAAAAACGGTATTCGAAGGGATATTCGGGTGCGAATTTTTTCCATACACGTTCTAGATGTGTTATGGCCTGGGTTATTCTCCGGGACTCGATCCTGATAATGAAAAAGCGAAAATCGTCAGGCACATAGGCCAATATCAAAGGCTTCAACTTATATTGCATGGGGCTGAAATGGAAATCCCTGACCACTCCCATGATCCTGTATTTTATGCCCCAGAAGGTGAACCGTCTTCCGATCGGAGATCCCCCGCCAATAACTTTTGCTGCGGTCTCGTTCACCACGACCGATGAGGGATCAGCGGCGAATTTTTTGGAAAAAAAACGACCTTCGGCCATTTCGATTCCTAAGGTTTCGAGAAAGTCATATCCCACAGCTATCATAAACCACTGCATGCTTTTTTCCGGCATTTTTCCCACCCAGTCTGTTGTCGGGCCACTGTAGCTCGCACCCCTGGTAGGAAAAACGGAGGTTTGTGATACGGCCAAAATATCGGGGCTCCCAAGCATTTCGTCCTTTGCGGATCCATAGTTCTGCCTGAGGCCTCCTCTTATCCTTGCGACAATCAGGTGTTCTTTTTCAAAACCCAGCTTTTTATTCTTCATGAACACGATCTGATCCGAAATGATGATCGTGCAGATAATGAGGAGTATCGCAATCGAAAACTGCACGATCGCAAGGATCTTGCGGAACGATGTCCCTGTATTCCCCAGAAAAAAAATGCCCTTCAGGACTTTGGCTGGCTTGAAGGCGGAGAGATAAAGGGCGGGGTAGCTTCCGGATAAAATCCCTGTGAATAGGGCGATGGCGACGAGCGCTATCAGCATATCGATGTTTCTTCCATAGCTCATAGAAAGCGTCGTCCCCGATACTCTCGTAAATATCGGGAGGAGAAGCTCGACCAGAGCGACAGCCAAAGCGAGCGATATGAACGCCATGAGCAGTGACTCACCGAAAAATTGCTGGATGATCTTGATCCGGCTTGCTCCTATGACCTTTCGGAGCCCCACTTCTTTAGCACGCATTGTAGATCGTGCTGTCGTCAAATTCATAAAATTGATGCAGGCCGTGATCAGAATAAAAACAGCGATCAGCGAGAAAACATACACGTAGGTTATATCCCCCCTGCTTGCGGTCAAAGGGCCGCGGATATCCGAAGAAAACAGGTGAATCCTTCTCAAGGGCTGAAGATAGAGAACGAGCTTTTGTTTTTCGAGATGCCTGTCGGTGAAGTGAGCGATCTTTGTGTCGACATCTTTAGCGGAACTTTTTTCTTGGAGCAGGACAAAGGTCTCATTATTCTGGATATTCCACTCCTCTAAAGCATCATATTCCGTCACGAATTCACCGAGAAGTTTGAAGGATATAAGGAAATCACTCTGAAGGTGCGAGTTGGTGGGCATATTTTTTATGACAGCTCTCACCGTAAAATCGATAGTTCCCTCCACGTTCAGGACCTTTCCGATCGGATCTTCATCGTGAAAATATTTTTCGGACATCTTTTGTGTGATAACGACTGAGCGAAGGTCGGACAGTGCATTATCGAGATCTCCTTCAACGGCGGGAAATGTGAACATCAGGAAAAGATCGGGATCTACCAGAGTGAATGCAGATTCCAGAAAGCTTTTTTCTCCGTATCTTACCAGCCACTCTCCTCCGATCTTCAAATATCGCGTGGAGAGGAGAATTTCTGGAATCTCTTCTTTGAGGGCAGGGGATAACGGAGCGGGCATCTGGAATTGATGGTGGATATTCTCGGTCGTTTCGTTGATGGCATTCACTCTGCAGATGCGGTCGGCGTTCTTATGGAAGCTGTCG
>JASFEP010000052.1:0-16048 GCA_050124775.1 Candidatus Aminicenantota bacterium | reverse complement strand
CTCCAGAACAGGATAGCGATCGTAAGTGCGATATCCATCTGTTTCATATTGATTTGGATCTTTCTCAATGTCAGCCTAAGCAGAGAATATACGAATATCGTCAAACAGCAAATGCCCCAACAGTGGGAGAGCGCTGATAAGATCATCGATGAGAGATTGGATGTTCGCTTCATGAAACAATTGCTTGATACTATCGAGGATAAGGAAAGAAGTTCGATCCTTTATGCGATGGATGTTTTCGATTTGCTTAAACAGGATAAACTCACTCCTGAGGTGAAAAAACTGATCGGCTACAAACAGGATGAATTGAGAGTCACATCCATGGGAATGTTATTCGAGGGATCCGAGACGGGAATCGCTCCAGAGATATCGGAGGAGATTGACAACGAAGTGATGATCAAGGAGATCAAGGAGGTCATGTCCCTCGATGTCTATCAAGAGGTTATGAAGGATTATGTGGACAGGGTCGTGGATTCAAAGCAGAAGGACACAGAAATCGGACGAATGGAAGTGGCTAAAGCAATGGGATTTATGGACCCTCAATCTCCTATCGCAGAGAAACTCGGAGATCTCATCCATGATGAGTCTTTGGAAGTCACTCGGTATGCCATGGAAAGCGCTGCCAAGCTGATGAAACGGGAATACGTGCCTGTTTTGATCGAAAAACTTGCGGATCCTTTAACGCGGGTGGATGCGAAACTCGCACTTGAAAAATATGGCTCAAAAATAACGGGGACGCTTGCAGATTATTTGGGAGATGTGGAGGAAGACATCGGCTTACGCAAAGAGATCCTGGTTGTGCTCTCTGGCATTAGTAATCAGGAGACAGTGGATTATCTCATATGGGAATTGGCAGAAAATCGGAAAGGTATGAGTACAGAACTCATAGACGCCCTCAATCGTATGCGTACGGCACGTGTTGACCTTCAGTTTCCGGAGAAGGTCGTCAAAAAGGAGATCGTTAGAAAAGTGAAGGATTACTGCACGGACCTTATTTCTCTACACGATAAAAACGAAGCTAAGTCGATAGGGGAGAAAAAGAAACCTGGAACGACGCACCATATGTCTTTGCTTTTGATGGATATCTTCAAGCTTTTAGGAATGATATACCCTCATGAAGATATAATGAAATCATACCAGAACATTCGTATGGGAACCAAGGATTCAGTGGCCTACGCCGTGGAGCTTCTGGATAATATTCTGCCCAAAGAGATAAAAGAAGTCCTCTTTCCCATCGTAGAGGACCTCAGCATTTCTGAAAAAGTGGAAAGATGCAAGATCCTTATAAAAAACATTCCATCTTTCTGATGGCTTAATTATGGAAGAGAGCACGATTCACAAAATCCTTTCCCGGACAATAGACATAAAACATCGGGAGATCCCCACTGCTCTACTCATGTTTTTATATTTTTTCCTTATCACATGCTCGGCATACATCATCAAGCCCGTCAAGATCTCAAACTTTTTGGAGTCTCTTAATGCGGATCGCCTTCCATTTGCATATCTATCAGCAGCGATACTCATGGGATTTGTGGTCTCGCTCAATACGAAGCTTCTGCATGCCATGAAGAGGAATGTTTACATCTCCATCACCCTAGTCATCTTTATCTCCACTCTGTTGCTTTTCTGGTTTTTCTTCCGGTATGAGTGGAACTGGATTTCGATGGTGTATTGGGTCTGGTGCGATATTTTCACGATTACGACTGTCACTCAATTTTGGATCATGGTGAATGATATCTATCATCCCCGTCAAGCAAGGAGGCTTATAGGATTTCTCGTAAGCGGAGGGCTATTAGGAGGCATTGCAGGATCATTGCTGGCAAGATTTCTTGCACAAGTAATGGGAACAACGGATCTGCTCCTCATCTGCCCCTTTTTGCTCCTCCCATGCATATTTATTGTGTCCATACTCCACAAGCAATCGCAAGAATCCTTTGGGGATAAAAAGGGCGAGGAAACCTCCTCCGAGTCCTCTAAGACCGGCTACCTCGAAAGCTTCAATATTATCAAAAAGAATCGATATCTGCTTATCCTGAGCGCCATAATGGCAACCGCTATTATCATAACCACTATGGTGGATTTTCAATTCAACTCGGTTGTCGAAACAGCCTTTTCTGATCAGGATGGCAGGACTGCGTTCTTAGGTGCCTTTTTCACAGGGCTTCTGATTTTCTCCTATTTGGTGCATGTTCTCCTCACGAATCGCATACTGAAAAATTTCGGTATGCGAATGGCGTTGTTGATCACTCCTTTGTTTCTCCTTCTCGCTTCGATTTCTGTATTATTTTTTCCTGCTGCATTTCTTATCTATTGGGCCATAACAATAAAGGGCGGTGACAAAAGCCTGTCCCACTCTCTCAATCAATCCGTTCGAGAATTGCTGTATATTCCGGTCTCTCCCGATATTAAATTCAAGGCCAAAGTATTTATCGATATGTTCGTGAACAAATTCGCGAAGGGTTTAGCGGCCACTATACTTCTCATTTGCATTTTTCTGTTTCATTTATCTTTCACCTTTATCACTCTGATTATCATAGGGTTTTGTCTGCTGTGGATATTTCTCAATCGTTGGATCACCAGAGAATACGTGGGAACCGTCAAACAAAACCTGAAGATCAAATGGCAAGATGCCGATAAATTCATCTCAGAGACGGTCGATGTGGACGTGACAAAGCTAGTTTTCGACACTCTCCAGAGTAAAGAAAGAAGCTCTGTCTTGTATGCCATGAACCTCTTTGACCTTATCAAAAGGGAAAAAATGAGTCCGGAGCTACGCAGCATCATCACACAAAAATCCGACAAAGTGCAAGCCTGTGCCATGGATTCGCTCTTGGAGTTGGATGGTGAATTGCTTCTTCCCAAGGACCATGATGCACTGGACCAAGAGGACCTCAGCAGCCAGATCCAGGAGATTATGTCTCAAGATGTCTACGAACAGGTTTTGAAGACGCATCTTGACAGTATCATAGATGAGGAAGGAGAGACAGCTGAAGTTTCCAGGATGGAGGTGGCCAAGGTCCTTGGTATGATGGATGCGGACGCTTCTGTCACGAGCAAACTTAACAAGCTACTCAAAGACAGATCCCCCGAGGTCTTGAGATATGCGATCGAGAGTGCGGGCAGGCTTAAGAAGCGGGAATTCGTTCCCTATATCATTAACCACCTCTCAACGCCCAGAGTGGAGAGTATCGCACATAAAGCCTTGGTCGCCTATGGAAAGAAAATCACAGGAATCCTCAAAGACTATCTTTCTGACCCGGATGTCGATCTGAGGGTAAGAAGGGCCATTCCTGATATCATGGAACAAACCGGCACACAGCAGGCCGCAGGTTTACTTGCCTCCGAACTCATGAAAAAAGACAACGAAGTGGAAACGGAGACCATCGAAGCCCTTTATAAAATGAGGACAAATTATCCCCTCATACAGTTCCCCCAAAGGCCTGTATTGGAGAAAACTATCCAGGTCATCAAGAAATGTTACTTTATTCTGCTGGAAATGCATGATTTGATGACAGACCAGAGAAAAGAACACTTAGTCAGCGATATGGAGAAGAATCTCGCGCGATCGCTCAAGCAAATATTTGAACTCCTCAGTTTGATCTACGCACCTGAGGACATCATCAAATCCTATCAGAATATATGTACAGGGACAAAAAAATCGATCGATTATTCCATCGAGCTTTTGGATAACATTTTGTCGAAGGAAGTCAAAGAGGTGCTTCTTCCCCTCATCGAGGACATCTCCTTTGAGGACAGAGTTAGAAAGTGTAAAAAAATGATCAAGCCATTAGAAAAAGTCAAATTCTCTTGATATTTTTGCTCTCCGAGGGTTATAATTTAAGGGGTTGAGTTCGATGCCTAAGCTATATGTTTACCCTAAAGAGGGCGATGACTTCCAGTTTCTTCTTCCTCAGGATAAGGTTTCTATCGGACGTTCATCTGACAACGATATCCCCCTTCCGGATCCTTTTTGTTCGGGACATCATGCATTTTTCTACCCTATCGATCAAGGCTTTGTGATTAGAAACAACAACAGCAAAAACGGAACGTTCGTTAACGGCAAACGAATCGCGGCTGAATTCGAGCTGAAGAAAGGAGACGAGATCCTGGTCGGAACAACTCGCATAATATTCGACAAAGAGATCTCATCCAATGTCGAAGTGACCGACGCCCCATCGCCATCCGCCAACGTCAACACCATCATGCATCTCGATGAAGTTCTGAAGAAACATGACATCAGTACAACTATCCGGGCCGCAGCCAGGCCCTTAGATATCGAGCAGATCAAGCTTGAACACCGCTCTCTCGCGGTGATTAATGAAGTCAATAAAGCTCTGCTTCTCCATAAACCGCTCAATGAACTGCTCGAACACATCATGGATCTTATTTCAGAGAATCTCCCCATGGACAGGGGAATATTGATGCTTAAGCAAGGAAATCCTGCGCAGCTCATTCCGAAGGTGATTCGGATCAACAATGAGCGCCTGAAAAATCAGAAGATACAGGTGAGCCAAAGCATCATCAATATGGCTATAAATAAGCATTCATCCCTTTTGATCTCCGATGTTCAAGAGGATTCCCGTTTTAAAGCTCAGGACAGCATCCTCAAGATGAACATCAAATCTGCCATGTGTGTTCCTCTTTATGATAACAAGGAGATTATCGGACTCATCTACACGGACAGAATTTCGCTTCTGAAGCAGTTTGCTGACGAGGATTTGGAGTTGCTCACGCTGCTTTCCAATCTTGCTGCTGTCAAAATCGAAAATTCACGCCATATCGAACAGGAAAAGGAAAAGGAACAGATAGAAAAACAACTGGAACTGGCTGCTCAAGTTCAAAAGGATTTTCTCCCCAAAAAAAATCCGGAAAGCAAACAATTCGAGATCACCGGTGCGAACATTCCATGTTATCAAGTCGGCGGGGACTATTACGACTTTATCGATATCGATGATGAAAGAATCGGTGTGACGATCGCTGATGTGAGTGGAAAGGGAGTCTCTTCTGCACTGATCATGGCGCAGCTAAGGGCTTCTCTCCATACCCAAGTGAGTCCTTCTTATGATATCAATGAAATGGCGGCCAAACTAAACACTCTCGTTCATTCCAGCACTGCGTCCAATGTGTTCATCACCTTCTTCTACGGGGAACTCAATAAAAAGAGCGGTGAATTTTCATATATCAATGCAGGCCATACTCCGCCCATTCTTCTCAATAAGAAAGGCCAGAGCATACGCCTGGATTCGTGTGGATTCTGCTTGGGGATGTTCCCGACGGCTGATTATGAAGTTCGCACGATAAGTCTGGAAAAGGGTGACACAGCTTTGTTCTTTACGGATGGATTTACCGAATGCAGAAATAAAGCCAATGAGGAATTCAATGAAGAGAGGATGGAAAAACTTCTTAAAAAGCATCATAAACTCTCATCCCAAAAACTTCTCGAGAAAATATATGATGAGGTCAATTCTTATACAGCGGGAACCGAGCAGATGGATGATATGACTCTCGTCATAGTCAAACGCACCACCTGAATTATTCATAAAACCTAGCAATTTCCACATTCTGTGCGTTTGCAGTTTTTTAAATTCTATTCTATGATATTATCCTCTGGAGTATTCTTTTATATCAAGTCCTGGCAATGATTGTATTGAGAAAAAAGGCGTTTCTATTCTGTATGTGTTGTCTTTTCCTATCGGCAGCCTTTCTTTGTCCGCAACAAAATGGAGATGTCCTTCCCTTCGAGGTTACAGCATTCCAGCTGGAAAATGGTCTGCAAGTCATTCTCTCCGAGGACTACTCCCTGCCTCTCGTTTCTGTTGTTTTGGCATATAATGTGGGATCGATCAATGAACCCCCCGAAAAAGCGGGACTGGCCAACATACTCGAAAATCTTATGTTTCAGGGGTCGAGAAATATTGGCCCTATGCAACACATCCACTTCATTTCGAAAATAGGTGGAGTCTTGAATGCAGAGACAACCGCAGAGAGCACGATCTTCTACCAGACCGTCCCTGCCAGCCAACTCGCTCTTGTTTTGTGGCTGGAGTCTGATCGGATGCAATCGTTGGCTATTCACCCATCCAAAGTTAAAAGGATCAGGGATTCCTTGATCGAAGAGATCAAACAAAAAAAACTGGACGATCCTTATTTTGAAAGCTCCGTGCTTTTCGACGAACTGCTCTATCCAAACGAGGCCTACAGTCACCCCATCATAGGGAGTGAATCCGACATGCGCGATATAACCGCAGAAGATGTTCGAGAGTTTTATGCAAAATATTATATTCCGAATAATGCTGTTCTCTCGATCACGGGAAATTTCGAGAAGAGAAAAGCCATACAACTTGTGAGAAAATACTTTTCCACGATTCGTCCAGGGAAACCGGTTCCATTTTTTCCTGTTGAAAAACACCTTGAGTCGGATGAGATCGTCCGGGATGTCCAGAATTATCTGGCGCCCTCTCCCGGCTATTACATCGGTTACAGAATAGCATCTCCCGATTCACCCGACAGCTACACTCTGGTCATTATCGAGTACATCTTGCTCCATGGCAAAAGCTCCCGGCTTCAAAAGCGTTTGCTCTATGAGGAACGTATTGTCTCTCATCTAAGTGGCGGAATCGAGTTGAAAAAAAACCTTGCAACATTTAAATTGTTTATCAAAAACACTACTGAGACATTGCGGGACCGAAGCCAAAAATTGATCTCGGATGAGCTCGATGGTTTAAAGTCTAATTTTGTGTCTGAACAAGAGCTCAATAAAGCAAAAAATATGTTCAAAAGAGATTACTTGGATACATTTACGACTCTGACCGAGAAAGGAATTTTTCTGGCAGAATTCCATCTCTCTCGAAAACAAAACAACAGCTATATGGAGGAATTGGGACAATATCTTGATGTAACTCCTTCGGATGTCATCGGTATTGCGAATAGATATTTCAACAAGGAGAGGGTCGTACTGAATATCAAAATAAAATGAAAATCTTCGTAAAACCACTCAGCCATTCAATATCTTTCTGGTTTTTGCTTTTGACATGGTTGTGTCTATGGAATGGATCGCTCTTTTCCCAGGAGAGATTCCGTCGGGAACCTCCTTTTCCTGACCCTCTTCCAGAGCTTGTATTGCCCGAAATAGAGTCAGCAACACTGTCGAATGGACTTGAAGTATCCATAATTCGCCGTCAAGACCTCCCTGTAATTTCCATGCACCTTGTCGTCTATGCAGGAGAAAGATTTTCTCCCGATACCATGCCTGGGTTGGCCACTTTCACCGCGAACATGGTGAACAAAGGAGCCACTGGGCTTTCATCATCACGCATCACAGAGGCGATCGAGACAATCGGTGGCGATTTCACGTCTGAAACTCACCCCGATTATTCCGTCATTTCTTTCACTTTTTTGGAGGATTATCTCGATACGGCCCTGGAAATGTTGAGCAAGATGATCCTGCAGCCCACATTCCCTAGAATTGAGGTGAACAACGTTATTAGATCGATGCATTATAACCTCTTGGGAAGAAAATCCTCTCCCGCTTTTGTCGGCCGCAGGACCCTACTCCGCATACTGTTCGAAAAACATCCTTACGCCAATAGCGCCTTCAACGAGACCGTAACCAGAAATTTTAATCGAAATGAGCTTATTTCGTTTTTTGATAAATACTACCGACCGAACAACGCAAAGCTGATCCTTATCGGAAATCTCACACTGAGGATTGCAGTGAGAAAGGTCAGTCGCTACCTGAACACCTGGGAAAACAGGAATATCGAAGTTGAAGAAATCGATCCACCCCAACCGAATGAAACTCTTAGACTCTGTATCGTGGACTTTCCCGAAGAGAAGGATGCCATGATCACGATCGGGAACACGATCCTGCTGAGAAATCACGAAGACTATTTCCCGACCAATGTTCTCAATCAAGTCCTTGGGGGCTCTCACCACAGCCGGCTGTTCATGAATTTGAGAGAATCTAAAGGCTATGCATACTTTGCTTTCAGCAGTGTGGATTTTTTTAGGGCATGCGGTCTTTTGACGATTCAAGAACGCGTCAGGTCTGATGCGATCATCGAGTCCATTGCCGAGAGCCTGAACGAGATCAGAAGAATTTCTTCGGACGTTGTGCCGAATTATGAACTGGAGCAGGCCAAGTCTTACCTGATAGGGAACTTCCCGCTTCGGATAGAGGATCTCGAGTATTATTCATCCAGGATAGCTGCGATACGGGCCTTTGAATTAGGAGAATCCCATTGGAATTCATACTATAAGAGCATGATGCTTATCAGCCCAGAAAATGTTTATGAGATCGCTCGTCGATCCTCGCTCCAATCTCCTGTTGTGGTCATCGTGGGCAGTATTCAAGAGTTGAGTCCCTATTTGAATGAATATGATCTGGAAGTCTATGATAAAAATGGAGAATTGTTATACACATTGAAAAAAGGAGAAACTGAATGAAGCTTGTTGAGTGCGTTCCCAATTTCAGCGAAGGACGTGATCTTGAAAAGATACGGACGATCACTAGAGAAATCGAGGCGACGCCCAAGGTTAATCTCCTGGATGTGGACCCCGGAGAATCAACGAATCGAACGGTTGTGACCTTCATCGGAACACCCGAGGCTGCAAAAGAGGCGGCCTTTAAGGCTATTAAAAAGGCTGCTGAGGTTATCGATATGAGCAAACATTCAGGAGCGCATAGCAGAATCGGCGCGACGGATGTATGCCCATTTGTCCCAGTGACGGGCGTGACCATGGAGGACTGTGTCCGGCTGGCTCATGAATTGGGAGAAAGAGTCGGGAAAGAGTTGGGAATCCCTGTCTATTTGTACGAAGAAGCCGCCCAAAAGCCGGATCGTAAAAATTTAGCCACTATCAGAATCGGTCAATACGAAGGCCTGGAAGAGAAGTTCAAGGATCCGGAATGGGCTCCGGATTATGGGGAGGCCGCCTTCAATGCCAGAGCAGGAGCAACGGTCATAGGGGCACGGGAATTTCTTATTGCCTACAACATCAATTTGAACACAAAAGATCGCGCACTGGCCCGTCACATCGCATTCAATCTCAGAGAGCGCGGGCGCGCCAAAAGAGATGAAGACGGGAAAATCATCAGGGATAAAAACGGTAAGTCAATTAAAATCCCGGGGAAATTCAAGGAAGTCAAGGCTGTGGGATGGTATGTCGAGGATTATGGGATCGCTCAAATATCCATAAATTTTACAAATTATAAGATTTCGCCACCGCATCTCGTGTTCGATGAGGCAATCAAAGAAGCGGAGCAGATCGGCCTTCGAGTGACGGGAAGCGAGCTTGTGGGTTTAATCCCAAAAGAAGCCATGCTCATGGCAGGACGGTACTACCTCGAGAAACAAGGAAAAAGCCCAGGAATTCCCGAAGAAGAACTGATAAAGACGGCTGTTATTTCACTGGGATTGAATGATGTCGCTCCATTTGAAATGCAAAAAAAAATTATTGAATACCAATTCACCGAAGTCGAAGATTCACTTCTGGAGTTCAACCTCCGAGAGTTCGCCGATGAGCTCTCGATGGATTCTCCTGCGCCAGGGGGCGGGAGTACGGCTGCGTTATGCGGAGCATTATCCGCTGCACTATCATCAATGGTCTCCAACCTAACGGTTGGGAAAAAAGATTACGAAGACGTGCAAAGTAAGATCAAAGACCTTGCGATGCAAGGTCAGGAATTGAAAGACCAGCTTCTCCATGATGTCGACGCGGACACTGTCGCATTTAACGCTGTTATGGCTGCTATGCGGATGAAGAAAAAAACCGAAGAACAGAAGCAAGCGAGGGCACTTGCGATCGATGATGCAACGAAGAAGGCAACCTTAGTTCCTCTTGGGGTGCTGGAAAAATGCATCGATGCCCTGAAGCTCGCCGGGGAAGTTGTTCGGAACGGGAATAAAAATTCAATTAGTGATGCCGGTGTCGCAGGTCTTGTAGCCCAGGCGGGAGCAGAAGGCGCTTTCTATAATATCAGGATCAACCTCCCTGATATACAGGATGAAAAATTTAAAAAGGATGTCAGTGGTCGCGCCGAATCCTTAAAAAAGGAAGCGATCAAGCTAGGGGTCGAGATCAAAGACCTCGTTTTGAACGAGCTCGATAAGTAGCATGCCATGAGGGAATGGTCTGTCGGACAAAAAAAATTGACGTTGATAGAGGGAAACATCGTTTCGCTCGATGTCGAAGCCATCGTTAACGCGGCGAACACATCTCTCGTACTCGGAGGGGGTGTTGCCGGTGCTATCAGCCGGTCCGGAGGACCGTCGATCCAGGAAGAATGCGATAAAATCGGTCCCATCCGAGTCGGCGAGGCGGTTTTAACCGGTGCAGGAAATTTAAAAGCGAAGTACGTCATTCACGCAGCGGGCCCCGTATACGGGGAAGGAGACGAAGAGAGGAAACTGGCAAGCGCAACTCTGAATTGTCTCAATATTGCCAAGGATCAAAGGATCAAAAATATCGCATTTCCAGCCATCAGCACAGGAATCTTCGGCTACCCCATGCAGGAATGCAGTCAGATCATGCTGGAGATCGCCATGGAGTTTCTGAGAGAACACCCTGTTCCCGAAGAGATTATAATGTGCCTCTATGGGCACGAGGCATACACCACTTTTTCAAAAACTCTCGATACGCTTATTCCCCGGTAAAAAAAGCCCGCAATTACCTGGTTTGGACTCTGAAAGAGAAAATATTAAAGTAACCGCCGTTCCCTTTTCACGAAGAAGAAGAGAAGAAAAAAAGAAAAGGAGAGACAAACGATCGTTCCAGAGGCAGGAAGGTCGAGCGTAAAGGCCAGGATCAACCCGAATATAACCGACATCAAGGATACGAGGGATGACAGAAGGATAGCCTGTTTAAAATTGGAGGCCATTTGCAAACCTGCTGCCGCCGGGATCACGAGCAGAGCCGCCACGAGCAACAGTCCAACGATCTTCATCCCGAGAACCACCGTAACCGCAGTAAGAACGGTGAGCAGAACATCCAATCGTCGAACGCGGATGCCTGAAACTTTTGCGGACTCGCGGTCGAACGTCATGTACATGAACCTATGATAATTCAGGACGACAATGATCACCACGACCAGAGCCAAGCCCACAGAAAAGCTCACCTCAAAGGTATCGATGGCCAATATCTCCCCGAACAGATAGCCGAAAAGATCGATGTTAAATCCCTGAGACAGAGATACGATCAGGATGCCTGCGGCAAATCCCACACTGCTAAAAATGGCAATGGCGGTATCCCCATAAAGTCCCGCCCGTTCCTTGAGCTTCATAATGCCCAATGCTGTGATCACAGCAACTCCAGTTGCAGCGGCTAACGGCATCACATCGAATAGAAGACCCAGCGCTACGCCTGCGAAAGTGACATGGGCCAGGCCATGTCCGATCATCGAATCACGCCTCAATATTAGAAAAACGCCAAGAATAGCGCAGGCGATCGCCACAAATATCCCGGCCAGCATAGCCCTCTGGAGAAAACCGTATTTTAGAAAATCTGTCGCTATATCCATTTTTTGATCAAAGCACCTCAGTGCCGATGAGAGATCACATGATGTCCTTCGGTGATCATTTTCTTGAATATATCCGAGCGGCAAAATTCTTCGTGCGTTCCATGGTACTGCAAAGTCTGGTTTAGACATGCGACTTGACTGACATGTTTATTCACGACCCCGATGTCATGAGTGACCAGAACGATCGTGATCGATTCTTTTCTATTAAAGTCATCCAACATGTCGTAAAAGCGCTCCTGTGTTTCAGCATCCACTCCAGTAGTCGGTTCATCGAGAAAAAGTATGTGGGGCTGGTTAACGATCGCTCTAGCAATAAACACCCTTTGCTGTTGACCTCCTGAGAGTTTGCCAATGCGCCAATCTGCATACGTTTCCATACCTACCCGTATGAGAGCTCTATGAATGCGTTTTTCGATATCCTTTTTCTGTGATCCGTGGAGTTTGCGGCTGTAAACAAGCCCCATTTCTACGACTTCCTTCACGGAAACCGGGAAGAACGGGTCGACATGAGTGGCTTTCTGGGGGACATAACCCAATTTTTCCCAACGTGTAAATTCTTCTCCATCCTCCCCCAAAATGCGGATTCGCCCTTCCGAAGGAGTTAACAAACCGAGAATGGTCTTGATAAGAGTCGTTTTTCCTGAGCCATTGGGTCCGATAATGGCAAGAAAATCTCCCGACCTGATAGGAAATCTGACATGATCCAATACCTTTGTGTCTCCATAACTGAAAGAAACATCTTCGATATTGACCAAGATCTCGGACTCACTCACAGGATAATCCCTTTTTTAAACTCTTTAGGTTTTGGTACATAATCTCTAAAAAAGTCACTTGGGCTGCAGTCTGTTCAACAGTCAGATTTGCTCCAGGATTAAGAACAAGAGTCTTTGCTCCCACTTCATCCGCGATCACTTTGGCAAGGTCGTCACTCACGTAAGCTTCAAAGTAGATCACATTTATGTTGTGCTCCTTTGCAAGCTCCACGATCCGAACGAGCTGTCTAGGCGTTGGCCTGGAATCCGGACTCACTCCGAAGAGGGAGATCTGATGAAGTCCATATCTCCGGGCCAAATAGCCGAAAGCGGCATGCCCGCCTAAAATAAACGTTCTATTTTTGCACGGAGCGAGTTCCTCTCTAAACCGTCGGTCACATTCTCCGAGTTTTCCTTTGTACTCAGAGCCATTCTTCTTGAACAGCTCGCTACTTCCCGGGTCGATCTTGGAAAAAATTCCAACAATGCTGTCGATGATCCTTTGATCGATAACACAATCGAGCCAAATATGCGGGTCGAGAGTATCGTGCGTATGTTCGTGAGTGATTTCACCGTGCTGTGCTTTGTGGTCAATTTCTGCGAGGTGTTCCAATCTTTCGGTGGGAAGGAGTGAATCACTCGCTCTCAGGATGCGAAGGTCTGGATTGTTTACACTCTTTAAAACATCGTCCAACCACGGCTCAAGACCAACGCCTATGTGAATGAACACATCAGACTTCGCAATTTTTATCATATCGCTTGGGCGGGGTCGCCAGGTGTGTATTTCCGCCCCTGGGGGGCAAAGTAGACTCACGTCGCCCTTTTCACCACACACGGCTTGTGCGAACTCCTTAAGCGGGAACACACTGACTGTGACTTTGAACTTCGACTGAGCACTACAATGCATCCAACCGAGTCCGAGAATTAACATTATCAGCAAGAAGAAGACACGGAACTTATTTCTCATAGGGCATGATCCTGATTTTATAAATGCACTTAGCATATTCAAAGAGCTCTTCCTTCATAACATCGATAGTCTCGCTCCGTTATCGATTCTAACAGGAAAAATCCTGGGTTTACCGTATCCCTTTTTGCTGGCTAAATCAAGTATTTCTCTGATAAAAGCGTCTTTATCTTTAGTCTTCACCAATGCGATACCTGACCCTCCAAACCCTGCACCTGTGAGCCGCGCCCCCAGGCATCCTGTGAACTCCAATCCGAACTCAAAGAGCAGGTCGAGCTCAGGGCATGAGACCTCATAATCATCTCTCAAGCTCACATGAGATTGGAGAAGAAGCCGTCCCAACGTGCGAAAATCATCACTTTGCAGGGACTTTTTTGCCATTTGAACACGTGCGTTCTCGCTGAGAACATGCCGGGCCCGTCTGTATAAGGTCTTGTCCATCTTGTCTTCGACAGTCTTCAGGACCTTTAGAGTTGTGTCCCTGTATCCATGAAGACCCAACCTCAGCAAACACCGCTCTGCTTCCGCAGCTTCTTCACGTCGTGTATTGTACTCGGATTGTGAAAGTTCCCTTCGCACACAACTGTCGTAGACCAAAAACTCGAGCTTGTCTTTGTGCAGTCTCAGAGGAATTCTATCAAAACCGAACGTCAGACAATCCAAAAAAATGGCGGTATCCTCCTCTCCAAAAACAGAGATGAACTGATCCATCAATCCGCACTTCATACCTACAAAATCATTTTCCGCTTGCTGGGCCAGCTTTGCTTTTTCCATGGGAGCGATTCCCAGCTGAAAAAGCCCGTCAAGTCCATTGATCACACTCACTTCAAGAGCCGCTGAGGAGCTCAATCCCGCCCCGATTGGGATATCACCTCCGATCACACCGTTTATACCTCCAGGAGACATGCCGTTTTTTATGAGCACCCAAAAAATTCCTTTAATGTAAGTGTCCCAATGGTGATCATCCGAGCCACGCAAACGTCTCAAGGAAAACGACCTCTCCTCATCAAATGCATCAGCCCAAATACGAACATGATCATCATCTCTTCGAGTCGCCAAAAATCGAATCCTTCTGTGGATAGCGGCTGGAAGGACATAACCTTGATTGTAATCCGTATGTTCTCCTATGATGTTGATACGCCCGGGCGCGGATGAAATCAATTCAGGATTCGTCCGGTAGATCTCCCTAAATTTTTTTATGAGTCCATCCTCAAGCATATCTCTGTGAATTTTAATTCAAAGAAGCTTGAATCGCAAAGAGTTTTATGTCATCATTTTGATTCTGTAATGCAGATTCTGAAAATTTTAAACCAATTTGGAGGATGAATAAAATGGCAGTCGCATTCGAATCAATCGAACCTAACAATCTTTGGAAACATTTTGCAGAATTGCTGAAAATACCCCATTGTTCGGGAAATGAAAAGGCGCTCGGGGACTACATAATAGCGTTTGCGGAAAGCAAGGGACTGGAGTGGAAAAGAGATGATGTCGGCAACGTGGTCGTTGCAAAACCTGGATCAAGCGGACACGAAGATTCAGAGGGTGTAATACTACAGGGACATCTGGATATGGTCTGCGAGAAGAATTCGGACGTGTCCCATGATTTCGGCAAAGATCCCATCAACGCAAAGATGGAAGGTGAATACATAAAGGCGGAGGGAACGACCCTCGGCGCAGATAACGGAGTGGGAGTTTGTGCGGGTCTCGCGGTTCTTGAAGACGATAACTTGGTGCATGCGCCGCTCGAATGTCTCTTCACGGTCGACGAAGAAACCGGGCTCACCGGGGCGACCAAGATTCAACCCGGATTCCTCAAGGGAAAAAAGCTGCTCAACCTTGACAGCGAAGATGAGGGAGAATTCACCATAGGTTGTGCGGGAGGAGCGGATACACAGATATCTCTCCCGCTCCAAAAAGAAGATACAAGCAGCGGTGAGGTCTATGTGTTCAAGCTTTCAGGATTTAGAGGCGGTCACTCGGGTATAGATATCAATCAAGGACGAGGCAATGCGATAAAACTGCTCGGCAGGATCTTGTGGCAGGTGTCTTCAGAGGGAGTGCCCTTTCGTCTTGTCTCGATCGAGGGCGGGAATCTGCGGAATGCGATTCCTCGTGAGGCATGGGCTTCTGTTATCCTCGAGCCAGTAGAGAAAGAACGCTTCTCTGACTCCAGCCAAAAGGCTTTTGAAAATATCCAAAAGGAGTATGCTGCGATCGAAAAAGAGGCTGCTTTTTCATTTGAAAGATCTGAGAAACAAGCGGGAGCGGCCTTGAGCCTGGATTCTCAAAACAGATTGATCAACCTGCTTTTTACTCTGCCGCACGGGGTTATCAGCATGCATCCCGAGATGGAAGGACTTGTGGAAACATCCACCAACCTGGCTGTCATCCATACACATGAAAATAACGCCGAGATCGTTTGCAGCACAAGAAGCTCGGTAGCCTCAGCGCTCCAGGCCACACGAAATATTCTCGTTGCTATCGGTTCTCTGGTGGGTGCGGAAGTGGTATTGGAGGAAGGATATCCAGGCTGGACGCCTAACCTGCAGTCTCCCCTTCTCCAGACAATGAAAGATATATACAAAAAAACCTTCCAAAAGGAAGCACATGTCGCTGCTGTCCATGCAGGTCTTGAATGTGGGATCATCGGAGAGAAGTTTCCGGGTATGGATATGATCTCTTTTGGCCCCACAATCGAACACCCTCATTCCCCTGATGAACGCGTCCATGTCGGTTCCGTAGAGAAATTTTGGACGTTTCTCACGAATGTTCTCGCTGAACTCGTTTAACGGAGAGGCATTTTTTTGAATAATC
>JASFEP010000051.1:0-16092 GCA_050124775.1 Candidatus Aminicenantota bacterium | reverse complement strand
GGAACCTATACCAAACCGGAAATAGTGCGAGCGGCAATTCAAATGTGTAAAGAAGCCGGCGCCAAAGAGATCGATTGTATCGGATGGCTTCCCAGAAGGAATTGGGCAAATACCGGCATGAAAAAAGTCATAGATGAAGAAGGAGCACGGTTAATCATTACGAACCAACGGGATGAAACTCTTTTTAAGCCAGTCCCTATCCCGAAAGGAAAGGTGCTCAAAGAAGCCCGCATCATGAAAACTTTTTATGATTATGACGTTTTTATAAATATGAATATCATTAAAGAACATTCCGGGAGCAATTTATCAGGTGCATTGAAAAATCTAATGGGAATCAATTCGCCGAAATCGAATCTAAATTTTCACAAAATGATCGGGACAACGAACACGGATGATATCAGGCATCTGGATCACTGCATCGCTGATTTGAACACCATTATCCGACCTGATCTTTGTATCATAGATGCGACGGAATTTGTGATCACGAACGGCCCGCACGGTCCCGGGGAATTGCTCAAGCCGAAAAAGGTTATTGCAGGGACGGACCCGGTGGCTATAGATTCCTATGGCGCAACTTTATTCGGTTACAAGCAAAAAGAGATCCTTGTTCTAGTTAAGGCCCACGAGCATGGCATAGGCGAAATGGAGATAGAAAAACTAAACATAAAAGAGCTGGTGATTTAAGAGTCGCTTTCCGATCGTTCCTCCCACAGATCCTTCCATAAAACGTGTTTGATCTATTGCAAAGACCTGTACTCATCGGTCTCCATGTGAAACTTTATGTTTTTCACCCACCAAAAGAAGAGGATCACTGTGAGTTCTAAGTTCCGACTATACGAATCCACGCGCAAAGAGTTTTAGTATCCCACCCTTGTGACACTCGTGCCACAAAGCGAATTGAAGACACCTGAAGGTGTACTCCTAGGATTGAAAACCAAGAACAGGGAAAAAATGAATCCTGGAAAAATTCTACCTATTTACACCTTCTTTATCAATTTGATAATCAACAGCAACACAATGGCGCCGATTAGAGCGGTAATAATTGTCCCGATCAGCCCTACTCCAAAGGTGGTTCCTAACAGCAGATTCCCGAGAAAGGCACCCACAATACCGACAACAATGTCTAATATGACTCCAAACCCCCTGCCTTTGACGATTACGCCGGCTAACCAGCCTGCAATCAACCCTACAATCAGCCAAGTGATGATTTGCTCTAAAGTCATATTCCCTCCCTCGCAAATTGAAATTTATTTTTTAATACGCTTTTTTATTCTGGATGTCAAACAAAAAAATGCTTGGTTCGTGTATACGTTTTTTCGTAGAGCAGGCTGATTTTTTAGTCTTTATGTTGAAATTAAGTCAATGAATCACTCAATGATCCATTCTTAAAAAAATAGGGATGTCAATTATGAAATCAACACTTGTTTCTTAGAATGGAATGCTGGCATGCCGTAAGGCAGATTCGAACTGCCTGCCTACTGATTCGCAGTCAGGCTTTTCTGCATCTCCCTCGCATCTGCGACCTCAGCGATCCCCGGGTCAGCATCCATCCTAAAAGTGTGAAAACCCCAGACCATCGCTTAAGAAATCCTGTGAGTAGTCCGAATTCGGTTGAAACGAATTGGAGTCCTCAGGACCGATTCACTTCGACACGAATAGACGTAAGAACCGATTGGGACGTTACTCTTCTTCGGAGGTTACCTTCTTCAATTGATCTTCCGTACTCTCGAACTCCCTGCCGCATTTGTTACAGTGATAAAACTTCACATCGAAGTCTTGGGTTTGATCGTGCGGATTTTCTTTGGCCAGCCGGATACGATGATCAACGGTGATATCCCTGATAGAATCGTGACCACAAAAGGGGCAGCACATCCGATTAGGCGCATTCATCTTTATTCCTCTTGAATGATACTTTTACCACATTTCTTCAAATCTTTAAATCACTTCATTAGGATGTCTATTTTTTGCACATATTGGGATTCCCATTTTTCGACAGAATTTTAAGTCAGGCCGTCGTGTCAACAAAGGGAAAGCGGGGCTATCGTGCTATTACTTCAACCCCGCCAGCCTCTCCCTTGCGTCATCCACTTCAGCGATCCCCGGGTCAGCATCCCTCCAAAGGTCAAGGAATTTCTCGTAATTCTCGATGGCTTTTGCAGTATTGCCTTGCTCCTCGTGGACTTTTCCCAGCATATAAAAACTATTGGCGTAAATATCGCCGTAAAATAACCTTCCGGATGTCATTCTGGTTATCTTCTTGTACTCTTTCCGAGCGTTCTCCAAATCCCCAGACCCATAGTACGCCTGAGCTAACGGATCAATAAAATCAGCTCTATGAGTAAGAGGCCCGCCATGGAGTAGAGCTATGGCTCTTTCGAAATGGCCGATGGCCTCAGCGTAGTTTTTCTTCTTGAGCTCTATACGCCCCTGCAAATTGTGAAACAACCTGATGATCTTTTTGTAGATACCCCCTTCGATAAAAATGCTGAGTTCATCAGCCGTCTGTTGGGCTTCTTTGATAGCCCCCATCTCGAGATAGATTTGAGCTTTAATATAAAGCGCACTTCTTTGGGCACCCGGATAATCCGCTTCAATGGCTTTGTCCCAAGCTTCATTACATGCGTTTAATGCGCTTTCATAATCGCCCACTATAGATTTTCCTCTTGCCATGACATTTAAAAAGATGGCTTCCCATATGTTCTGTCTGACCTGTTTGGATAAATCAAGTCCAAGCTGAAGCAAATCTAAGGCTCTTGTAAATTTCCCCTGGAGAAAGCTTAGCCGTGTTAATCTTCCCAGTCTATATCCTGCAGCTGCAGGTTCTCTGACCTCCAGCATTCTTTGGTATTCTTCTTCGGCTTTAAAAAAGTTACCTTGGTACAGATAAATGTCCCCTTTCAATCTAAGATTTCTGTAATCTTTCGGATCGATAGAAAAGGCTTTCTCTGCCTCAGCCATGGCCAAATCTAATTGACCACGTTGGATATAACTCAAAGACAGGGATCGATGAACTTGTTCATTGTCGGAGATGTTCGCGAGATAATTTTCCAAAAGTTCCTGTGCCTCTTGATATCTTTGAAGCGCCCTGTACGCACTCGCTAAATTCGTGTAAGGCAGGGAGGAGACCTCTCCAGCTTGGATCTCTTTTTTATAATACTCAATGGCTTTTTCATATTCATTGATGCCCGCATAGATGACACCAAGATTTCCCAGAGCCAATATATCGTCAGGATAGAGCTTCAGCAATTCAGTGTATGCTTCAATGGACTTGTCTTGAGTGGTTTGGGAGCGTTGATAAAAACTGCCTGTAATATTGTATCGTTCTCTATCTGGCAGACGTTCTGCGAGCTCGATCGCCTTTTTTATGTACTTCGTTCTTTCTGAGAAAAGATACATGTTGCCGTAACTCACAGCCAAGGATCGGTAGGCCATGGCAAATTCGGGATCGATGGCAATCGCTTTATTCATAACATCGATGCTCTTCCTGTATTCATTATTCATGTGGTGACGTCTGGCCTCGGTGTAAAGCTTCAACGCTTCTGGAGAGCTGGTCGTGATAGCGCTCACATCTTTGTCGATATCGCTCGCAATCTGCTGCTTGGAAAGCCTCAAATCGGCTTTGATTTTTTTGGTTAGCTCATCCACCATAATGAATATGCTCTCTTCGCCAGTTCCTTCAACTCTCTCGGACCCGATGACTCTATCGGTGTTGGTATCGAGGAGGGTATAGTTGAGCCGAAAGTTCTCCCCCGCTTTTGTGTAGTTTCCCTGTAAAATGTGGGTCGCCTTTCCTTCCGCAGCCACCCTTTTCAGGTCGGCCGAAGAGTAGGTGCGGGCCTCCTCAAGATTCAATGTCTTGAGGATATCGAAAAGTTTGTCTCCGCGAACCATGTTGATGTGTTTGGATTGATAGAGGTCTGTGATCAGGAGGTCAGAAATGCCTTTTCTGTATTGATTCAATGTGTCATCCCCTGTATTGTTTTCAAAGTGCATGACAGCGAGAGTCGGCTTATCATACACGACAGGGATGGTGCTTTTTTGTGGAAAAATTCGCCAGATAACTACGGCAACGATGAGGATAACAAGAAGAGCCAGGGCGGGTTTCAAAAGCTTTTTCATGCTGAATTGGAGAGTGATCTCTCTTGACGTTAAGGGCTTCCGCTTTGGTATGATCCTCTCCGTTGTGGGCATTTCTTTTTCAGTGTCTGTGAGAGTTTGAATAAGGTCCTCAGCATTTTGATATCTCTTTTCCTTGTCTTTTTCCATACATTTGAGGATTAGAGAGCCAAGGGTTTCGGATAACTGTTTGTTATACTCTCTGGGATCTCTGGGGATTTCTGTTTTGTGCTTCAAGGCAACACTTAATGCCGTATCCCCCTCGAACGGAACCCTTCCTGTCACCATCTCATAGAGGATCACTCCTAAAGAATAAATATCCGAACGCGGATCAACGTCTTTGCCTTCGACCTGTTCAGGACTCATGTATTCGGGAGTCCCTATCAACACGCCTGCACCTGTTATACCTTTCTCTTTAAGGGAACGGGCGATCCCAAAATCCATGATGCGTGCGTCACCGTTTTTATCGATCATGATGTTGCTGGGTTTGAGATCTCTATGAACCACTCCAAGCTTATGAGCCTCAGCGAGTCCTTCACAAATTTGTTTGGCTATGCTGATCGTTGTGCCAGGCGTCAACTGTTTTGATTGCCGTACGAGTCCCTTCAAATCTTGTCCGGGCACATATTCCATAGAGATGTAGTGGGTGCCCTCGTCTTCCATGAGCTCATACATGCGGCCGATATTTTTGTGGACAATTTTACGGGCATGTTTGAGTTCATTGCTGAATCTTTCCAGAGTTTTTTTATCCGAGGCTATTTCTGGTTTTATGAGCTTGAGGGCCACCTCTTCATTGAGCTTCCTATCGATGGCTCTGTAGACCCTGCCCATTCCCCCTTTGCCCAATTCTTCGATGATCTGGTAACGCCCCGCAAAGGTAGCACCTGTGGTAAGTGCTTCTCTAGGTGCTTCCATGGTTTTTGTGGGAAGATGTTCCTCTTCGTATTCTTTTATTTGAGCACCGCAACTCGCACAGAAAACAGACTCATCTGCATTATCTGATTTGCATTTTGGACATTGTATTGTCATTCATCCCCTTCCGTTGTAAGAATAGCATATAAATTTATAGGGCCAGAGTCAAATAAAATGATGATGGTACGCCCCATGGCAGATTCGAACTGCCGACCTATTGATTCGTTATCAGGGGGAACGATGGAACGATACCCGGAAGGAAAATGGATTAGTCGGACGAACGGCTCTAGACCCAAATTATTTCAAGCTCACTCAAGCAAATCCAAGCTGTACTTATGTTCTAAAATCAGTGATAATGTCAGACTGGTTGATATGCTGTGTTAGCATCTAGATATGAACAATAAAGGAGGGATAGAGGCTATGAAAAACATAGTGTATGCGGTAATCGTATTGATTCTGTTTTGTATGCCGAGTGTCTCGTTTGCAGAAGACAAGGAGTATTTCTTCCCGAATGAAAATACCATTTTTTCACTGAGTCTGCCTGATGACTGGGATGTCGTCTCCAGCATGTTTCCAAACAGTTGGAGAGAATGGAAGGAACAAGATGTACAGGGCCCTGGGGCAGTTCCACTCCAGGCCTCCCCGGATTTTGTTCAGGAAGGCCGTTTGCTCATCACACTCTGGGCCTTTGTTCCGGATGCGGTTGCCGACCTAGGAACGGCTGAAGAGAAAGCCGGAGAACTGATTTCTGAGCGCATCACTGATTTTAGGCAAACGGCAGAGACGTGGGAGAAAAAGACCATTAACGGGATTCCATTCATCTTTATGGAGGCAACAGGCGAGGAAAAGGCCAGAAGTGGAGTGCCGGTGAACGTAATTGCTGCATTCTTCAACCCTGAAGGAACACATGTCTTTCTAATCATGGTGACAGGGTCTCCCGAAATATTGGAGAATTATAAGGAAGAGGTGCAAAAGATTATAAACTCTATTAAACCTGGGGCATAGGTCCTTATCCTGTCCGTTGAGATTAACCGCCTCCAATTTTGGTGATATAAGAGGGGAATACTACATAACTATTTGATAATAATAAGGTTATAAAAGTTGTGGCTCTAGCCGAAAAAGACAATATGACTTTGTGTCGATTTTCGTTTCCCCGAGGGATTCGGAATTAGGGTGATTGATTTGAATGCCACAACATCCGCACGAATGAAGAGCTTGACTTCCAAGTAGACTATAAGGATCCCGATATCATAATGAACATTCACTAATTCAATCTGATCACGCCTTCATTTTGGAAAAACTTTGCTTGTTTTTTTGTAATTTATGGGGATTCTAACTCAAGGGGTGGTACAATGATTTGGGGCAGGTCATTACCACTTTCAGCATATTCAAACAATATTAGATCAGGATTTTCGCCAAGGTATGAACCCAGTATCACGCGCAGAAAGCCTCGTGCATAAGTGAAGCGGTCTTTTTGTGCTTTATATCGGAATTTTTCTCTTCTTTCCTTTTCTTCTGAATTAAGAAAATTTTCTAATAAATTCACGCAATAAGAATCATCTGAAAAGCCCCACATTAAGAGGTGGACTTCTTCGTTTGTAACTTCAAAATTGAAATCCAAACATCCAGTCGGGATCAATGTCAATGGCGTTTTATCCGGACACAGAGGGATCCTAATGAGCTTTAAATGACCGAGTAAAAAATCTCTTTTTTTTTCTCCGTAGGTCAACTTGATCTGTCCTTGAAATAACAAAAGAATACCAAATTGAACTGCATAGTACCAAAATTTATTGCAAGAAAATCTTTTAGAACTTTGTGGAACTCAGAAAAGATCCGTAATGCTCTATGGCTTTGCCATTATTTAATCATAGATTTTTAAAAAGTTAAGATGTCATAGCTGATTCATCATATTAAAAATTCATTTGGAATTTCTTTTATCCTTATGATATCCAACACCTTTTCTCTCACGTCAAATCCCATAGCGCAATTAACTGTGCAAATTGAGCAATCGTTACAGCCAATATGAGAGAAATTTACCTGTTCAATCGTTTCCCTTGCCTTGAAAGGATTCTTATATCCGTAAGCATACATAAAGCTTCTCATTAGAGTCGGAATATCCAAATTCCATTTACACTGAGGAATGCATTTCCCACACTGCTGGCAGTAAAGACCTGAATAGCCCATTTCATCTCCAATTTTGAGGTCCTCTTTTTCCTTCGGTGTTAAAGTTAAATTCTCCATAACCGAGAGGCCTTCAACTATCTCATTATAAGAATTGAAACCGGGAATCGCAGTATGAACATTCTCGTCCTGCAATGCCCATTTCAAGGCCGCTTTCATATTTATCATATTCTTTCTCTCTTTATCCCAATAGACGCCTGCTTGTGTTTTCATGGCCACAATCCCAAGACCTGCATTAGCTGCATAAGCAATCGCTTTTTTAACCTCATCTTTGTGTTTTTGTCGAAAATTATAAGACGTTAAAACCACATCATATACTTTACTTTCAACGGCAGCTCTAATAACCTCCGGTTCATTTTTATGAGTCGTAACACCGATAAACCTTGTTTTGCCTTCTTTCTTAAATTTTTCCATAATTTTCATGAAAGGTTCAAATAACGTAGTTTTTCTATCCTCTAAAACGCCAAGGTAATAAATATCTATGTAGTCTAAACCAAGTCGATTAAGGCTACCCTCAAAATCGTTGATAAGAAATTCTGGTTTTACTCCTTTTCTAAGTAATCCTGTCTTTCTATCAAAATAGCTTTGTACATTATTGGCTGTGGCAATAACAAAAGAATCCCGAGGTCGACTCTTAAAAACCTCTCCGAGCATTCTCTCATGATTTCCATTTTGATAAGCGGCAGCCGTATCAATGTGTACTATTCCTAGATCAAGAGCAATTTCAACTAAATTGGCATCCTGAAATGACCCCATGCTAACGATAGGAAATTTTATTCCGGTTTTTCCGAGAGTGCGAATTATCATTTTCGACTTGTTTTTTTCCTGAATTATTTTTGTTTCTTTATCTGCTTTAGAAATTAGAGGAATTATTGATACACCGGCAAGGCCTGTTGCTCCCTTCTTAATAAAACTTCGACGACTTTGGTTTATTTTTTGTCTATCCATTGTGTTTTCCCTTATTTTTTATTCTGGTTTTTACTTAAGTCTGTATGACTACAAATTGCACCCATATAATGAGACGCAGAAAAAACAAAAAGGATACAAAACTTTTAAAAGTATACAGGTTTTCTTATAAATAAAACAAAAGTGATATCGACCTACATTCCCTATATCAACACGCAAATTATGCCTTACGTGCATTTGAATGCACGCTGAGCGCCAAACAAATTCGATCTATTTCTCCCTCTCCTTCGGCTTAAGCTCTAAGCTGAGATACTACTGATTCGTAGTCAAATGACTTCCTGATGTTGAAATTTATGATTCAAGAGAAGGATCGAAATTGTTGCGGTCCATTGCACCCTCCTCTACAGCGGTTTTCCTCAGTATTGAATTGCCAGATATGTCTCGCCCTCAATCAAGCCACCACGCTCATCGAGCGGACCCTCGGCGTTGCGGAAGTTGACCGCAAGATCATGTTCGTGCCGTACTGGCCAACTGTCGTAGACGCCGAAGTGAAGATCTGCGACCGGCGTTCCTGAAGAACCGCTCAAAGCGATTTGTTTTCCCGGCAGCCACAACGAAAGTCGGTAGTAGGGATATCTATTGAGTAGATGCAAAAAAATTATTGAAGAATTAAAACCCGATGAACTAAAATAAAAAAGGGGAAAGCAAATCATGATTAAATGTAGCAAAAATTGGTTAGTCGTATCGGCCTCATTTATTTTTATTAATCTCATGATTTCAACTCTAGGTTTGTCTCAAGAAATTAACACAGCGGCAGAGATTGGCGACATTATAAAAGTAAAAGAATTGCTGAAAAATGATCCTGAATCAGTAAATACAAAAAACAAATACGGTGTAACACCGCTGCACTATGCAGTCCTATACGGTAATAAAAACGTTGCTGAGTTACTCATTTTAAATGGAGCAGATATTCAAGCAGAAACCATTGAAGGAACAACTTCTTTACATTTGTCAGCGGGCCACGGATATGTAGATATTGCCCGTTTATTAATTGCTAACGGAGCGGATATTCATTCCTCAAACGGTGCCGGCGAAACGTCTCTGCACTATGCAGCCTTTGGCGGTGACAAAGAATCGACCGAACTTCTATTGGCAAAAGGCGCTGAGATAGATGTCCGGAATAAAGACGGAAGAACACCGCTGTACTTAGCGGTCACCCGTGGAAACAAAAAAGTCATTGATTTGTTACTCGAAAGAGGGGCGGAGATAAATATTCATGGTAATGGAAGCCGCAGTATGCTGCATGGCGCAGCATCGTGCGGACACGGATTATTGGTTGAGAGAATGATTAAGAAAGGAGCGGATATTCACGCGAGAAATGATGAAAGAGGAACACTGCTGCACAGTGCCGCTGCCGGAGGTCTGAGCGAGATTGTCCGGGTTTTGATTTCCAAAGGAATTGATATCAACGCTATAAACAATGCAGGAAGAACAGCCGTTTTTTATGCGGTCAGGGAAGGTCATAAAGATATAGTTGAACTACTGATAGCTCAAGGGGCAAAAGTAGACATGAAGGGGAATGATGAAAGAACTCTATTGCACATAGCTGAGGATAATGGTCATGACGAGATAGCCAGGCTGTTGACTGCAAAAGGAATAGAAAAAATTCCAAGAAGAATTTACCCTTTGAAGGATAAACAGAAGGAACAGAAAAAAACAAAAAAAGAAGAATTGGAAATTTATTATATAGGTAACGAAGGATTTCTGATATCATGCGGCTCAAAAAAAGTTCTGATCGATGCCATACATAAACATCCGTGGTATTTATTCACTCCGGAAGATGTTGTGAAAAAAATGATGGACTCACAGCCTCCTTTTGATAACATCGATCTTCTTCTTGTCACTCATTCTCATGGTGACCATTTCGATCCTCATTTAACCGCACAGTTTCTGTCGCATAATCCCGGCACTATTATGATCTCCGATCCGAGAGTCATTGAGCGACTGAAAAGGGCAATGAAAGAAGATTTTAGAAAAATCAGTAATCGAGTAAAAAACATAGACCTCAACTTCGGGGAAGCTGCCGATTTGAAGATTCGTGGTATTCAGATAAAAGCAATCGGGCTAAGCCACGGTTACTCTGATTATCTTAATCTCGGCTTCATTATCGATTTCAACGGCACAACGTTATTTCACCCGGGTGATATGCACTTGGAACCGAGCAAAGAATATTTGAAAGTGCAGCACATAGAAAACCAGGGAATAGATATCGTTTTCAGGTCCCCGGTTCTCGATTCTCCTCTTTGGAAGGATCATAAGCCTCAATATTATATTGCAATGCATATACGACCGGAACAAATGGAAAGTAGTTCAAAGGAAATCCTAAAAGAAAATCCCGATGCAATCATATTCAAAGAAACTATGGAAAAGAAAGTGTTCAAATAACTCAAAATTTGATGTGTCAAAATATCCAGAGATTCATCATGAAGAGGAATAAAAGAATATTCTGATGAGAAATCCTTAAGTCGTTTTCGACCACATTTTGACCAAATACACTAAAAAACTGCTAAATTATTCTAAACATTGTTAAAGATAAGATTGAATATTTTTTTTATCTAAATTATTGATTCTTAATGTAACTAGATGATAATAAAGGAGTACGCCCCAAGGCAGATTCGAACTGCCGACCTACTGATTCGTAGTCAGACTATTCCCCCAAGAGCAAAACAGTTTAAATATTTGATAATAATATAATTACAGTAATTATGGATTTGACTAAAAAGGCGATTTGACGACTTTGTTTCGACTTCTTTTCCCCCAGAGGATTGGAATTATGGTGAATTCTTGCATTCAGCCAGTCTCTCCCTTGCATCCTCCACCTCAGCAAGCCCCGGGCAGCATTTTTCCAGAGGGGAAGGAAAGTGCACAAGCCATTGCTTACGAAATATCTCGAGTAATCCGGATTTCGCTAAAACGAAACTTTGCTCTCCTATCGCCTCAACGAATTCGCAAAGTTTTTCTTACAGCCCCTTATCTAGAGGGGATCAATTTGAAATACCAATCCGGAAGTTTTCACACTGCCTTAGCGAGATACTCCTTTTATTTTGACATTGTATATTCCCTGTAGTATAAACCTTGCGAGGGAAAAAAGTATTTTAAGAAGAGCTTTTTAATGAGGAGGAGTGAATGAAATTCAGGAAACTTTCTATTATATTTCTCTGTGTATTCATTCTCATCATAATTACTACCAGCTGTGCTCCAGGCAATACTAGATTTGATGCGAAGCCGGCTGGCTTCTGGGCTGGGTTATGGCATGGTTTCATTTGTGTTGTCACATTCATCATCAGTCTGTTTTCCGATAGTGTGGAAATGTACGAAGTGAACAACAGTGGTGGGTGGTACAATTTTGGATTTATACTCGGAGCTGCGATAGCGTTAGGAGGTAGCGGTGGTTCTTCGTGTAAAAGAAGAAGGAAAAAGAGCGCTCGAGAAAAAGAGTGGACCGAGATCGCTGAAAAAGTAGAGGAAAAGGTCCGTAAAGGTATCAAAAACTGGGCTGAGGAAGAGGATACAAAACGGGACGATTGGGAAGAAATTGGAGAGAAAATCGAGGAGAAGATAAAACGTGAGCTCCGCAAGTGGGCAGAAAAGTAAGCCTTAATTGCTAACATTTCCACTATAGTCTTAGGAAGAGAAGAGGATTTTGTTTAATTATTAGACCAGTTTGCTAAGAGATTTGCTAATCTATCAACCCAACCAGCTTCTTTCTTGAATCCTCAACCTCAGTTATCCCAGGGCTAGTTTCCTTCCAGAGATCAAAGAATTCCTCGCAATTCTCTTTTACTTCTCTTCCTCGATCCAGAGATGTTCCATGTTCCAAACCGGATCGACCCTAATTTGATTGCTGAGGCCTTTGATTCTTTTATGAGCCACTGAAATGTAAACCTGTGGTAGAAGAAGCATCATAGGCATATCCGTAATAAAGATCGGCATAATTTTCTTGTAAATACTATCCAGCTTATCAGGATCCATCTCCAAGAGCGCCATATCAAGCAGTCGAATCATCTCTGGATTCTTATAGCCGAGGGGAGATTCTTTCCCGAATACTTTTGCATCACCAAAATTGGGCTGGGTTAATGAACCGTGAATTAGAAAAAATAACGCATCAAAGTCACCGGTCCTTATATGCTGTTTGAGAAGATTGGCATCCAATGGTTGGATTCCCATTTGAACTCCGATTTTTCGAAATTGATTCTGAACATAAATGGAAGTTTCTTCGGCGCCTGGGAGCGAGGAGGAAACAAGTGCCGTAAAGTGAAACTCTTCCCCTCCTCGCTCTCTGATTCCATCTCCATCGGTGTCGTGCCATCCATGCTTTTCGAGGATCTCACGCGCCTGGTCCGGATCATTCGGCAATGGATCCGGGTAAAGGCCTTGTAAAAACTGCCGGATTGTTACAATCGTGTCCCTGATGGGGATCTCTTCAGGGTAGTTCAGAACTTTGGCCAGTTCGAGTCTGTTTATCGCCATTGTCAGTGCTCGTCGAATTTCAGGGCTTTGGAAAAGAGAATGATTGTGGTTCCAATATAGTGCGCTTACCATATTCCCCCAGCCACAATAAGACCGGAAGCGGGAATCCTTTTTTATGGCAAGTAGATCGAGACGGTTCATCTCTCCTATAGCATCAACATTGCCGCTCATGAGTTCGGTGAGTGTATCCCCACCAAATTTGAGGATCACTCTCTCTATTTTCGGCATGCCGCGATAATGGTCGGGATTGGCTTCCACCTCGACTATCGTTTCAGGGACATGACGGACGTACCGATAGGGACCGTTGCCGACCGGATGAGTCCAGAAATCCCAATCGTAAAACTTATCAGGATCGAGCCCATCCAGCAGATGCTTGGGATAGTAGACATCGCCATCATCCAGCACGTTTTTGGGCTCAGGATAAGTGACCTTGAAAGTATAATCATCTAGAACTTCTACTGAACCCCCTCCACGATTCAGTTTCCTCCTTAAATCCGTTGTGAATTTGATATCGTGGGCAGTCACCGGCACACCATCATGCCATTTAACATCTTCGCGAAGATAAAAAGTCCACTCTCTGTAATCCTCGGAATGTTTCCATCGCTCTGCTAGCGCCGGTTGAGGCTCTTGGTATCCATACATTGATTCCACCAGAGGAAGAAAAATCAGGTAGGTCGCTTCCATCCCCCAGTACTCATGGAGAAAAATCCTTTCGTCACCATAGTAGCCGATAATAACTGTAGAATCATTGGACTGTGCACGGTCACCTCGGCCGCATTGCATGCTCATCAATATAATGAGACATATGAAGATGATTGCTAGACTACAACTTTTCATTTTTCCCCTTACCTCTTCAATCCCGCCAGCCTCTCCCCCGCATCATCGACCTCCGCTATCCCAGACTCGGCGTCCTTCCTATTCCTACTCATCCACCGGAAGGTTCATCTTTCGCAGCAGTTCCTGGAAACGTGGGTTGGAGCGAAAGGGATCAGGCCATGAACTGATGTAAGGCAGGGAGAGGTCATGCGCCTCGTAGGCCTTTTCGAGCCAATCGATGACCAAGTCGGAGTCACCAGCATGGAGATAGCTCGAAGCGATGCCCATAGCACCTACGCTTTTACCTGGCTTCCCATACCATGATGCCTCGAGGTCCGCTACAGCACGAGCAGCGCCCTTGTAGCCGCCTTTTTCTAAGCCATCCTCTAATGCCTTAGTACGCTCGACATCATCAGCGTAGATCTTCCGAATAATGGCAAGTACCTCGTCGTACATCCCTTTTGCGGCAAGTACGTTGCACAAATTGCCGAGGGCAAACCCAAAATTAGGCTCAATTTCCAACGCGGTGCGTAAAGCCGCCTCGGCGTCGTCCCAGCGACGATGGTAGTATCCCAGGACTTGTCCATAAGCAAAATGGATGACTGGACTTAGGGGGTCCAGCTTGACTGCAAGCTCAATGTGCGTCAAGGCCTCTTCGGCGCGCCCCAAAAAACATAATATATAAGAGTAGCCCATATGGGCAGGCGCAAGGTTGGGATTAAGCCTTAAGGCTTGCTGATACTCTCTCTCTGCGCCCTCCCAGTCCCATTCGATCCAACATCTGTAAAGCGCCAACTGGCTATGAGCTTCTGCCAGTGTGTTGTCTAGCTCCAATGCTTTTTCTATCGGTGTCGTTATCAGAGGCATGACTTCCTGGCGTTGCACCAGTCCGTTGTGATAGCGATATTGCCAGACACCTGCAACTCCCACATAAGCCAATGCATTGTTCGGGTCTATCTCTAAGGCCAAATCGAAGTACTGCTGTGCAATCTTTAGCCCCTCTGGAGTGACTTTGTTCAGGTGAGGCAATCCCTTAAGATAGGCATCGTAACTTTCCGGATTGACCTGGCTGGCGTCGGCAAAACGTGTTTCTTCCTCTTGAGTTAGCCCGATCTTTATCTCACGGGCAATAACCTGGGCCACTTCACTGTACATCATGAGCACATCACGCATGGGCCGTTCATAAGTTTCTCCCCACAGGTTCTGCTCTTCGGGAAGCGCATCAGTTAGCTGAAACCGGACTTGGATACGCTCACCCACCTGATACACCGTTCCATCCACGATCGCGTCCACGTTCAATTCCCGGGCGATGTCCGACAGGGACTTTTCAGTCTCTCTGTACCGCATCACCGAAGTGCGAGAGATCACCCGTTTCAGACCGCTTATCTGCTGCAGCTGTCCAATGAGCTGATCCGTCACACCATCGACAACATATTGCTTTCCCATATCCCCAGTGAGGTTCTCGAGCGGCAGGACGGCGATCGATTCTATGGCTTCGGCACGGCCGGTGAAAAGAGTCAGAGCCAGCACAGCCATAACAATCACCAATCCTGCTGCCCCTGCATAAAGGATGGTCCTTTTCCTTTTGCGAAGTTTTTCTCTCCTGAGCCTAGCTTTTATTTCCTCAGGCACTATGCCTGCCGATATCGACTTCAGGTCATCCAGCAGTTCGTCTATCTGCTGATACCGCCTATTCGGATTCTTCTCCAGAGCCTTATCAACAACTTGACCTATGGATAGCGGAATCTCAGCGTTAACTTCGGTAATAGGCCTAGGTTTATCCTTTCTGATCGAATACACAACGGCCTGCTCATGCTCTCCCTTAAAAGGCAGCTCACCAGTGAGCATCTCATAGAGCACCACACCGAATGACCAGATATCCGTCTGATGATCGACTTCTTCCCCTTGTGCTTGTTCAGGAGACATGTAGGCAATGGTCCCCATTGCTGTGCCTTCCTGTGTTAACAGAGTCCCTCCTGTCATCCTGGCCAATCCAAAATCCATGATCTTCGCCTGATTGTCCTCTGTGACCATGATGTTGGCACTCTTGATGTCCCTGTGTATGACTCCTTTCTTATGCGCTATCTGCAGACCTTCGGCAACTTGAGTGGCAATCCTAAAGGCTTCATCCAGTTCCAACGGGCCTGATGCCAGCTTCTTCCTTAAGCTCTGGCCTTCAACGTAGGCCATGGAGATGAATGTCTTTTCCTCAGCCTCGTCGAATTCATAGACCGTACAGATGTTGGGATGATCCAGAGCGGCAGCCGCTTGAGCCTCCCGCATGAATCGGTCTTTAACATCAGGAATGTGTGTCAGCTCTGGTGGAAGAAACTTGAGGGCAACTGTCCTTTTGAGCTTCGTATCTTCGGCTTTGTAGACGACACCCATCCCCCCTCGGCCCAGTTCCTCAATGATCTTGTATCTTCCTGTAAAAGTTGATCCTTTGACTAAAGTCTTTACAGGTGTTTGGAGAGTTTTAGTAAGAGAAGGAGAGATCCCCGCGGAGGAAGGAAGCTGTGTTCCACAGTCGCCACAGAAACTTTTTGTGTCAGGATTTTCTGAATGGCACTTAGGGCACTTCACTGACATGGTATTCCCTGTCCCTTGCTGGATATAAGATATAAATTAAGA
>JASFEP010000050.1:0-16361 GCA_050124775.1 Candidatus Aminicenantota bacterium | reverse complement strand
AATTCGTAATCATCGCTATCGCTGAGGATCAGATCGTATGGATCTCGGTTCAAATCTGAAGCCGCCTGCCTTAGATCGGAACTGAGGGGCAATTTCTCCTGAATGATCTCGGCTCCAACCTGGCTCTCATCGCAGATGTGTCCCAGGTCTGCCAGGAGCCCGTCGCTTGTGTCGATCATCGCCCTGGCATAACCGGAACTGGCGACGGCATGCCCCTCCCGGGCCCTGTGTTCGGGTGTGTTGTACGCCTTGACCAGTGGATGATCTTTCAAATCTTGTGGCGATTGGGAGTTCTTCAAAAGCTCGAGTCCTGCAACAGCTTGTCCGGGGTATCCAGTAACGAGGATAGCATCTCCTTCTTCCGCAGAAGACCGGAGCATCAGTTTTCCCTGTTCGATTTCACCCAACAGTGTGATGTCGATAAAATTGGCGCTTTCGGTTTTCGTGATATTTCCTCCTATGATCGAAGCCCCGAGTGAACCGAGCTCCGTTAAAAAACCCCGGTACATGGATTCGATATCCCCTACAAGAGTGTCCTCTCTCAGTCCCAGCGATACGAGTGCATACAGGGGAAGGCCTCCCATGGCGCCGATGTCGCTGATGTTCGCGACCATAGCCCGTCGCCCCAGGTTCATCGGATCGATGCGGCCAGGAAGGTAGTGGCGGCCTTCTACAAGGCAATCACATGTGACCAGCAATTCATAGCCTTGACGGGATTGGATAGCGGCCGTATCGTCCCCGATACTCAGGGTGACTCCTGGGGCTTGAACTCCCTCCTCCTCGATGAGCTTGTGAATGCGGTCGATGAGCCCGAATTCTCCGATATCGGATAATGTTTTCGGCATCGTTTTCTTTTTTCCCAGGATGATATTATCTCACATTTGACTCTCGAGTGCTCGAAAGAGTTCACGCGTGGCCTGTTCGGGATCCTTATGGCAGCACACGGCTGAAATGACAGCTATTCCGTGGGCTCCTGCTCGGATCACCTTGGGAGTGTTTTCCTTGTTGACACCGCCTATAGCGATTAAAGGGAGGCGGACTTTGTCGATGACCTCTTTCATGAGGTCGAGTCCTGTGACAGGGCCTGCATCTGCTTTAGATGCTGTCGGGTAAACGGGGCCGAATCCGACGTAATCGGCTCCCTCCGCCAGGCATTTTTGGGCGTCTTGTACCGTAACTGCCGATCCTCCGAAGATCTTTTTCTCTCCGAGTATTTTGCGGGCCAATGGGATGGGGAAATCGTCCTGACCCAGGTGGACGCCATCGGCATCAGAGGCTAATGCCACGTCCAGGCGGTCGTTCACGATGAAGATGATGCCGGCCTTAACACAGACATTTTTCATCTCTCTTGCCGTTTCTATCATCTCGCGTGTCGAACCTTCTTTTTGACGGAATTGGATGGTATCGGCCCCTCCGGCGATTGCCATCCTTGCCAGTTCGATGTGGGAAAAGCGATGCTGCAACTCTGTATCCGTAAGGACGTGCAACCGTCCGATCTTTTTCATGTCCTTTGTTCCGCCACCCATTAATAAAGAGAACTTCGAGCCAAGCTGCACCAGATAAATATCACAAGCCAATTTTGATGTCAAAGTCTGTTCAATTGACAAACCCGCTGGTTCTATTATATGGATATGGACGACGGATTGAATTTTGTATAAGATCTTTTTGAATTTTGATTGAGAATAGCCAAAGAAGGAAAAATGCAAAATCGGATACGTATGACACTAATGCTGGTAATTCTCCTTTCTTTACTAGGGCTCCTGATTATCGGCGATAGCCAAGCCAGCGATGTTTGTTTTCATGAGGTGTGGGCACCGACAGATTGTAAAGTGCAGGCTTTTAGAGTGATGAGCGGCTTGAAGTTCATAGTCACTGCGTCAGAGAGAGTGCAGCGTTTCTACATGGCACTTTCCGAAGAAGTCCCGGATATGAACGGAAATTTCGCCAACACGAAGGGCGAAAAGGGAAGTACGAACAATGTCAAGATGTGGACTGTGGATTTTCCCAATCTAATCCCCGATAAATTATACTATTATGTATTGAAAGTAATCGATAAAAAGGGATGCAAATCCCATAAGGTGGGTGCCCACTGGACCAATGTTCGAAGTTTCCATCTTCATATATCGAAAATTCATGTCTATGAGGACGGAGATGCTGGCCAAAAGGGTAAGGGTGAATGCGATTTCTATGCTTATGGCAACGGTAAACAAATACTCAAATATGGAAGCATCTATAAGAGTTGGGTGACAGCAGGTCAAACAATAAGCGCCAATATATCCGGGATACTGAAAAATATAGCCCCAGGAAATCTAACTCTCAAAATATTGGGGCGGGAAGCTGATCGGACCTCGGGCTCCATTGTTGACTCACCAACCACTTATGATACGGCATCGAAAACCATGACTCTTGATTTGAATGAGTGGGAGAAAAATAATCCTGCGGAAAGGGAATTTCAGGTGCGGGCTCAAGGGAGCGCCCTTGATTTTGAGGCCTATTGTAAGGGGTTGGTTTACTATAACAAGGGAGAAAACAGGACTGATCCGGATGTCTCTCATCTTAATCCTCAGAAACCCGTCATAGGACCAAAACCAGTAGGTGATTCGGACAAAGTCAAAGAGGATCCTTTCCTCCAATTCTATCAACCCCCCCCGCCCATCATTCATTTACCCGATGACCAGCATATCTTTTATGATGTTCCCATTCAAATCGAAGGTGTATCCCAACAGAACAAGCCGCCGATTGTGGCCATAGAGGCTGAATTTCAAAGGTTCAATAAATCCTGCAGGAATTTAAACAATCCGAGCTGTTGGATACCGGTCGTACTCGGGCCTCAAACCCAGAAGCTAAACACTGATTTTATCAATATCGCTGTGCCCTACAATAAGTTCGAGTTCAAAGGACATTGGAGGATACGGGCACGATCGTACCCAAAAACAGGCCGTCGCAGCAAATGGACCGGATGGAGAGTGTTCCAGGTAAAGGAGTAAAGATCCTCGAACCTCACATATCAATCATATGTTTTTGAATAAAAACGTGTGCTTTCCCTATTGGCCATTCAATGGATATCGATAAGATGCCGCATCTCCCGCAGATTTTTTGTCAGGTTCCACCATCCGTTCTTAAAAGTCGCATAATCTGGCCCTGACATGGCCGATCCGTACCGCACGGAATTGGCGTAGAACAGCCACTGCAGCAACCATTTGTGTTCGATGGCCTCATCGAAGGGGTTGGATCGATCGGCCAGGCCCCTGTCCCAGGCCTCCAGAAGGAGTTGTGTGGCTGCGAGGACCATGTCGTCTGCCTCTTTGATGGTCGTGTGAAATTTACGGAAGTGACCTTCTGTCCAGTCTGTCGAATGACAGCTCGTACACACTTTTTTCATTGTTTTGAAATTGGCATCTTGGGCGTCTTTGTCCAGGAGGTGTTCTGAAGCCAACTCTCCGATAAAAGTTGCGGGTAACGGAAGCCCATCTTGGTTTTTTATTGTGAAAGTCGTCCCGCTCTTGGGTTGGGGATGGGCATAGATGAGCCCGAAAATCCGCACCCAAAGTCTGGATCCGAAACTGTGGCTGCGTTCGACGATCACGTCTCCCTCTGGGCTGATGAGCAGGCTGTTGTGGCATACAGCGCATGTGGGTGCCTTAAAATCCTTGCCCAGAACCCAAGGAATATTATCCCAATTCCAGTCATCCTGCTTGGAATAATAAATATTGCCGTGCTTGCTTTCTCTGTAGACGTTCCATGCGGGCAGATCGGGCTCCAGATGACACTGGGAACATGTCTCGGGCTTCCGCGCGATCTCCACGGAAAAGCTGTGTCGGGGGTGACAGGCCGTGCACGCGCCCAGGCTGCCATCGGGATTGACTCTTCCGACGCCTTGATTGGGCCAGTTGGTCAGAACAGGAACCTCTATCTCATCGAGATCTGTCTCTACAGTTCTGGTTCCTGAGACCATGACCTCGGTTCCGTGACATGCATAGCAAGTCTCGGCTTTGGCATTGTATGAGGATTCGAGCTGGACGACCTTACCATCCTGGATCGACTTTCTGCTGGTGACTGTTTCGACGAGTGCATGATAGACGGGATTTTTTTCCAAGTTCCACAGGGCGTGTGCTTTTTTGCTCTGACCGTATTGTTCGCGCTCTTCGGAGTGGCACGTCGCGCAGTCGTCAGGGCTCACGATCGCGTTTATTCGGAAGTCGTAATGTTCGAAATTGTCTGTGTGCTCTTCAGCTCTAAGACTGTGGCATTCATAGCATCCCACAACGACATTTAGAAGATTTTCGGGGATGGACTTGCTGGATACCTCTCTGGCCAATTCCGGCTCTTTCAAGGCCTGTGCGGGACTTTCATGCGCATGATGTCCCGACAGCCAATCCTCCACGATTCCCGGAGAGATCGACCGGTGACAATCCAGACATGCTTCAGTTGGCTCACTCAGTGGAGCGGTAGTCTCTTCGATGGATGCTAAAGTTGTCGAGCATATCCCGACAAGACCAGCGATAAATAATGAGAATAAAATAAGTAAGAAAGATTTTTTCATTTGGCATCCTCATTAGAAAATAGCATTCTTTTTTAGGTGCCATCACGAAATGACTTCTTAATTTATACTAGGGCCGATACTCAAGTCAAATATTAAGCCAAGTCCGGCTTGCTTCGTCCATATCCTAGGAAGGCTTTTTCTATCACTCTCGTTCGAGACATTCAGAATGTTCTGTTGTGTTCGATCCTTCAGGCTTGTTCCAGGACGACCGGGATGTTAGGAACCACACTCAAGACAAACTGAGTAAGCCTCTTCGTGCAGTATATCTCAAAAGATTCTTTTCCTTGGATAACAATTGACAAATCGAAAAAATCTATTATATATATAATAATGATAGAATAAATAGATTTATTTCCTGAATTCCACATTGGGAGGGGAAAAATGGTGTCTATCGAGGAATTAAGGGCATTCGACATTTTTAGCGGTTTGACTGATTCGGAGCTGGATTCTGTTAGAGAATTGGCAAAAAAGGTTGAGTTTGAGGAAGACAAACGCATATTTGAAGAGAAATCTCAAGCGACAGACCTGTACCTCGTTTTGAAGGGTCATGTTGAGATCAGGATGCGAGCCGATAAAGGTCGCAGCCAGATGCCGATCGACACAATTGGTCAAGGGGATATTTTCGGATGGTCTTCCGTCACGGAACCGCACACATTGACCGCAGCGGCGTGGACATTGGAAAAATCTGAGCTTCTTGTCTTAAAGGGCGAGGATCTCCGGGACCTCTTCAAGAAGAACAATCATATCGGCTATCTGATCATGATGGAGGTTGCTTCGGTCATCTCATCGAGATTGAGAAATCTAAACCAGAAGTGTGTTAATAATCTGTAGTTGAAAAATGATGGCCTGATCGATGGCCTTTAAGCCCTCCGTGATCTTGGATTTTGAAGAGAATAGCTGAATTGGCGCATCTTCGGCACTCTTTTCGGCGGGTTCCATCACCCATTTCCTTCCATATCCCAAGATGGTTTTTTTCTATCACTCGCTCTGGACGTTCAATATTTCCCGTTGTGTTCGGTCGTTCAGGTTTAGCGAAAAGTGACCAGGATTTCACTAAAGGGATTGACTCGAATGGTAAAATATATTAACCACTAACGAACAATATGATTTTGTGATATTTAAGAGGAGTGAGGATGGTTAAAAGATATTCGGGTAAGAGGACGACTTTGTTCATCATATTGGGGATTTTTATAGTTGTAGGTCTCGTTTCTTTTGTCGTAGCCCAACAAGAGGAAGAATACGAAAAAATTAGCAGCGAAGACTGTATCACCTGTCATGAAGTGAGTAAGCACGACACTAAGTTCGAAGATGATATCTCCCATTCCATCCATGAGGGATTGGAATGTATGGACTGTCATTTAGACAAAGAGTTGATCCCTCATAAAGAAAAATCAGGGTTTTCCGTATCCTGTCAGGGTTGTGCGTCCTGTCACGAAGATTCGGCTGAGGCATACAAATTTCACGGCAGGATGAGTGCACAGGAGTGTGTAGATATCCCCACGTGTGCCGATTGTCACGGAGATCATGACGTTTTGCCCTCTGATGTGAAATTGTCGAAGACTCATCCCTCCAATGTTCCCGATACCTGTGCCACCTGCCATGAAGATATTAACCTCACCGAAAAATATCAGATTTTGATCGATCATCCCATAGAGGTATATAAAAACAGCGTTCATGGTTTGGCCACTCAACAGGGAATCGATGTGGCGGCTACGTGCAATGACTGCCATTCGACGGGAGGTTCGGCCCACAGAATATTATCTCCTGGCGATTCGGAATCCACGATCAATCATTTCAATATCCCCGATACCTGCGGAAAATGCCATCAGAGCGACGCTCAGGATTTTTGGGAAGGAATTCATGGCCAATTGGTCGCAAGAGGTGAAACAGATGCTCCCGTGTGTACCGATTGTCATGGTGAGCATGGCATCCTCTCGCCGAGCGATCCCCGATCTCCGGTATCCAAAGTCAGGTTGGCCGAGGCCACTTGCTCTCCCTGCCATGAATCTATCACTCTCACGGAAAAATACGGAATTGACACCGGACGTTTGACCTCATTCATCGATAGTTTTCATGGATTAAAAACCAAAGCGGGGGATTTATTCGTGGCCAATTGCGCATCCTGTCATGGTGTCCACAGAATATTGCCTAGCACAGATCCTTCCTCTTCAATCCACCCCGATAACCTTCAGGCAACATGTGGAGAATGTCATCCCAGTATATCAGCGGCGTTAGCATCCACGCCCATTCATAGCGTGGGAGGTCAGGGGCTACGAACCAAAGCCGCCGATATCGTCAGAGTCATCTATATTGTCGCGATCGTTGTTATCATAGGATTGATGGCGGTGCACTGGCTCATCGACCTCATCAGGCAAATCGTTCTCGTTATGAAGAAGCCTCAGGTCCGACGGATGCGTCTCGGAGAGTTATGGCAACATCATTTGCTCATGGTAAGCTTCATCGTCCTGGTAATTTCCGGATTTGCGTTGCGTTACAGTGAATCCTGGATCACCAGACTCTTTTTTGGGTGGGAACATGGTTTTGAGATGAGAGGCATCATTCATCGGGTTGCGGCCGTTGTTTTGATTGTCGTGACTCTCTGGCACCTGATATATCTTTTCACCCGCAGGGGAAGGGCGTTTTTGAAGGATATGTGGCCCAAATTCTATGATTTTCGGGATTTTCTTCAGCGTATCATGTACAATCTCGGCCTGTCTAAAAAAACGCCGGCGTTTAAAAGGTTCAGCTATATCGAAAAAGCCGAGTATTGGGCACTCATATGGGGAACTGCGGTGATGATCATCACCGGTCTTCTTCTGTGGTTCGATAATGAGGTCGTGGAGTTCCTGCCCAAAGGATTTTTGGACGTGGCGTTAGTGATCCATTATTATGAAGCGATACTAGCTTCGCTGGCAATTGCCATTTGGCATCTCTACTCGACGGTCTTCAATCCGCACGTTTATCCTATGAATCCATCCTGGCTATCGGGAAAGATGCCCAAAGAGATGTTTGAGCACGAACATGCAGCAGTATCCCAGGAAGATATTGAGGAATAATTTATCCAGGGGGTTAGATCGCTGATCGTCTCTCAATTTTCTTCAGGGACGGGATGCTTAACTTTTTCCCATGCAGCAGCAAAATCGAAAGGTTTATCATGAGCGTTTTCATGACAGGTGAGGCACTGCGCTTTTATCGCATCGGGCGATCCGTATTCTGTCAGACCGTTTTTAACGGCTTCGGCATGGTCCTTCATAATGCTTAATTTTTTGTATGCACTTCCCGGTCCGTGGCACACCTCACAGGTGACTCCCTCTTCTTTGAGCTCGGGTGCCTTCTCTGTGAGAGGAGCGTGGCACTGCAGACATTCCGGATTCTCTGGCGCATCCGAGGCAAGGGCTTTGGCTTCGTCAGTCGTCAGAGCGGAATATGATTTGGAATGCTTTCTGGCTTCCCACAGAGGGTACTGCTGACCCTGTTTTTCGCTCTTGTGGCACATTTTGCATTTGGCGGCACCGACATACGTGAAATCCTGGCTGTGTGCATGGATAAAAAACAGACAGACTATCAAGATAAGTGTTACCGGCACGATTTTTTTCACTCCATCCTCCTAACTCAAATTATTTTGCAATTCTTGTCATCTTTTGAGAGACAAGCTGAATTCCAGAATTATATATATTTTGATTCCGATTGTAAAATCGACTCACTGCTCTTTGATCAAGTCGTGTGAACTGGTGATCCTTTGCTCTAAAAACGATGACATGAGGTCCAGGGCTTTACCGATATTCGGGTGGGAAAGCCTATAGAATATTTTTGTCCCCTCTCTTCGAGTGGTGACAATGCCTTTATCCCGCAACACGTGTAGATGCTGCGACAGATTGGAAACGTCGATTTTTGTTTCCTCAGCGATCTCCGTCACCGTGAGTTCGTTATTCCGTAGAGTAGTTATAACCATCAGTCTTTTGGGGTGACCAAAGGTTTTGCAGACTTCAGCGTGAAGTTCATAATAGCGAAGAGGTTTGTCCATTTGGATCCTCTAAAATAATCATATCAATTTTTTGTAAAAATTTAAAGTTTTCTTTATATAATTCTTTACATATTTATAAATAAATTTATAATATTATAAAATTATAAAATAACAGGAGGAGTCATGACGCGAAAGTTGAATCTCAAATTTATCGCTGTCGGCTTCTTGCTCAGTCTTTCCTGCCTGGGGCTGGCATATAGCTCCGATGTGGATGTCGTGAAAAAAGTGGGCAACGAGACGTGTCTCGAATGTCACGAGGATTATGCTCTCTCCAAAATGAATATCCACAGCCGTATCCTCGATGGGGAGCTGAGTGGCATCCAGAAAGGATGTGAAGCCTGTCATGGACCGGGTGAAGCCCACGTCGAAGAGGGAGATCCCAGCAAGATCTTCAATTTTGCCAGCGCGACCGCCGATGAATCTTCACAAACCTGTCTCAATTGCCATCGTTCGCTTCAGACAACAGACTGGAATCTCAGTGATCACGCACTCAATGAGATCGGCTGTTCGAGCTGTCACACCGTTCATGGAGAAAAAGAACTCGTCAAAGAAGATCCGGAGCTCTGTCTCGACTGTCACAAAGATGTCACGGCCAAAATCAATTTCCCTTCCCGCCATCCCATAAGAGAAGGAAAGATGAAGTGTAGCAGCTGTCATCAGCACCATGGATCATTGGTCAAGAACCTGAAGACAATCGAAAGAGTCAACGACCTTTGTTTCAACTGCCATGCAGACAAGCAGGGTCCGTTTATCTATGAACATGCACCCGTTGTTGAAGATTGCACCATTTGCCACGATTCCCATGGGACGGTGGCCAATAACCTGCTCAAGCAGAATGAACCTTTTCTTTGTCTCCAGTGTCATGAGTCGCACTTCCATGCCGGGCGTGAAGGATTGACTCATCCGAAAACTTTACCTGCCGGCGGACATTCCGATAATCCATTCGGTACAGCGGGCTGGCGGCGGGCTTACCTCACAAAATGCTCGCAGTGCCACTTCCAGGTCCATGGAACAGACAATCCGGCACAAACCGTTCCGGGAAAGGGCAAGGGATTGATCAGGTAAGATGGGAGGAACAATGAAAAAAGCATTAGGAATCATATTGTGTCTGTCGTTAGTGACCATTCCTCTGTCGAGTCAGGAAAAAGACGAAGATGAAAAGAAAACTCAGGTGAAAGCCAGTGTTGCAGCGGGAGCCGTCGTCCATTCGAATGATGGAAACCTGACCAAAGTCGGTGAATATCGGGTGCTTCCCGACGGCGTTCGTCCTATCGGCAAGGCCGATGTGAGGGCTGTGAGCGAAAAGATCTTTCTGGACCTCAATGCTTCTTACAACGGCGATCCCAAGGATCAAGACCACATGCTTGACTTCAATGCAGGACGGGTGTTCGATCAAAAGTTCTCCTATACATCACTGCTCCATCGGTTGGATCATGACCCCCTGAAAAATCTCGATGTCGCCTCGGAAGCGAGGTCCGGCGTTTTCCACGAAGATTTCAATCCCACCGACGAATATCAGATCACGAGAAGCGAATTCGTCAGCAAGTCCAGATTGACCATCCCGGGTGCTTCATTCTTGAAGATTTATGCCAATATAAGGAATGAGCACCGGAGCGGGGAATATCAGGCGAGGACTTTGAGCAAATGTTCCTCCTGCCATGTGGTGGCCAAATCCCGTCCGATCAGTAACAACAATACAGACTATCAGTTGGGAGGAAATGTCACACTGGGAAAAGCCGTCTTTGATTATTCGTACACAAAGCGGGAATACAGGGAAAATGAAGCCGCCCCCACAAACACCTATCTGTTGAAGCTCCATCCAGAGAAAGTTATCCCCGTTTTCGATAGCCGTATTCAGTATGATGCCAGGGATGGCGCGCTTCCTTTCAATGTCGTTCCCGATACAGACAAGCAAACCCATCTGATAAAAGCAAATGTTCCCTTATCCGATTCTTCGGTCATCACAGCCCATTACGTCAACAGCAACGTGAAGAATGCTTTCACAAACCTGACGACGGATTCCAATTCCTTTGCCGGTGGATTCTCGACACGTATCGGTAAAGGAGGTCTTTTCAATGCGCGGTTCCGGCAGATCAGCATCAAGAACGACTCTGTGTTCATCGATACCGTAGAGCCCGTGGACGTAGCCGGCCCCAATGTTGGAAAAACCTTTGTCGAAGCCTATCCCGATTTCGGATCGGCCGATTGGGAAAGATTGTCCGTCCTTAACAGAAAGACGTGGGATTTTGATGCGTCCTTCAAATACCGGTTTTCCCTTAAGACAAAATTGCGCCTGAATTATGACTATGAACGGATTGATCGGGATCACTATGAGATCTCGACGACTAACACTCACACAATTACGGGCTATTTTGATTATAAACCCGTGAGGCAATGGAAATTCGTGCTCAAGGGTGTGATCAAAATCACGGATAATCCCTTCACGAATCTCTATGCGGGTGTTGCCCCGCTCGTACAGGATTTTGCCGTCGATAATCCCTTCTCTGGCAATCAGTTCTATGTCTTTCACCGAGCAAGAGAGGCCCATTTGACAAGCCTTCCCACGGACATGCAGGAAGTCAAGGGAATAGTCACATGGAATCCCAACTTCAGGTTTTCCCTTTCCGCAGATATCCGGCTTCGGTCAGAACAAAATGACAAGCTCAATTTCTCCACTTGGGAAAACGACACCCTTAGTACAGGATTCAATATCTGGTGGGCTCCCTTAGACGGGTTAGATATCACAGGCACTTATTACTTCTATGGAGAAAAGCTGAGCTCACTTTTTGCCATCCCCGTGCTCGAGGGATGCGGAGGGGGCATCATTGGCGGATTTCCGGGGACGCTCACAGATCAAATGAAGTATGACATCGATACACACACGGCATTCCTCAACTTAAACTATGCCGCTTCGGAGAATTTTTCCCTTTTCGGAAGTCTAACTTATAATAATTCTCTTGCTGAAATGTCCGATATCACTCTGGGTACCGACCAGCTGGATTTTATCCCTGCCGTTCCGGTCAGCCCCTTCGATTTTGATGGCATCTCAGAGACCGTCGAATATTCGAACCTGAAGATGAAGCAGATCGTGACAGACATGGGAGCTTCCTATGCCTTGAACGAAACGTGGTCCGTTAAGGGTGTTGTCACTTACTACCTCTATGACGATATGGCTCAGTATCTCTTTGTCGATACGGGAGGCAATTCTCTGGGCTTTTATCTAGCCGCCGTGTGGAACTTCTAGACGTCTGGCAAATCCAATAAAGGGAGGATCGAATGGTCCTCCCTTTTTTTTATGCGCCGGGTATGGCTCACAGGATCATGGATGGCGCTATTAGCCTGGAAAGGAAAGTGAAAAAGAAGGCACACATGGGTGGAGATCCTCTCGTGAATAATATCGCCGGTAGACTTAAAGAATATTCCACAAAGCGGCCAAGGCTTTGTCGCCTTTAGGTTTCAATTCGGCTTAGCCAAGGGATTCAAGCTGTTTTACCAGGCCGGTCAAAACCTCTTCCACATATATATAATTATGGATTCCTGTGCTCCCGTCCAGCTGTATGTCATGAAGAGTGCGTTCTGCCTCCTGCAGGGTCATCTTCTCCTGTTCGGTCAATGCCCGTTCTTTCTTTTCCTTTAAGAGAGATGTGAGGGAAGCGAGAAGATCCCTCACGGAAGCCCGCCATTCAGTAAACATTTCTTCGTATTCCTCTTCATGGCAATCCAGGCACTTCTTTGCGGTTGACCTGAAGACGATGTTTTGATCATTGAGGTGACAATCCGTACATTCTGCACCGGCTTCGAACATGATGTCTTCCGGGACCTTTTCTCCGTTGAGAATTCCACCTTGATAGATCGTTTTCTGCAGTTGATGACATTTTGTACAGTCCTTTTCCGGATCTTTATGGTGACAGGATGCACAGCCTTGCTTTGTGGCGATGAACTCTCCATGTTGGCGAATGTTCGAATGGCAGGTATCACACTGGATGTTCTGTTCGATAAGATGATTTTTGTGCGGGAAATTGAGTCCGAAGACAGAGGTGCTGATTTCTTCGATCCCTTGATGACAGTTGGAACACTGAGTGGGGATATTTTTGGCCGGCTCTTCAAACTGTGGAGGTCTATAGCGAGATTCTATCGTGTTCAGGGATTCTGTCATCTTATTATAAGCGGCAAAGAGCAGCTCTTGGGAATAGGCGACATTATGGACGCTCTTCCCCTTGTCCACGATCTCGATATTGAACAACGCTTCTTCCATGAGGGATTCCGCTTTCTTTTTGTTCGCGTGTCTTGAGCTCTCGACGATCTGCATTACGGAACTGAAAATGGATCTGATTTTCGTCAGTTTTTTTAGGGTTGAGGCCTCCCAATCCGCAAGGATCCTAGAAAATCCCTTACCGTGGCAGGACTCACAGGCTTCCCCCTCAGAGACAAATGTTTCACCCAGGATTCCATCTCCATTGGCCTCTTCATGGAAGATATGACATCCTTTACAGCTCAAGCCCTTTTCCAACATCATATTAGGCATGGGATGAGAAACACCTTTGCCTCCTTCTCCGGTATAGAGAATTTTTTGCGGTTTATGAAAGTCGGTGTGACAGGTTTTGCAATCGGAAATAGCTTCGATATCCTTGATGATTTTATGCTGGATTTCCATGTGACACAGGTTGCATTCGATTTTATCTTCGAAGATGTGCTCTGTATGCATCAGATCGGTGTCTTCGTACTGTTCCAGCCTCTCTCTTTCCCAGTGGCATTTATAACAGTTTTCTCTTGGAACTTCTCCATCTCCTATAATCGTATTGCTGTGGCATTTGTCACAGGCGAACTCTTTTTCGAAAACAAGAGAGTGGTTGAATCGTGACTCTTCGCTGTTGACAAGAATGTCTTTGGTGTGACAATGGGAGCAATCATCTATCTGAGGATAGTGCTCGCTCTCCTTGAAATGACAGATAAAGCAAGAACTTTCTGTGACAGTGATATGCTCACCCTGGACGATCTGAGAGTGGCAGCTTGTGCACTGAAGGCGTTTCCCCCTCTTTAGGTCTTCAAAATGGATTTTATGGTCGAAAGCGACTTTTTTGAATTGGGCCTTACCTTCGAGTAGCCTTTTGTCGTGACATCCCTCTGCCAGACAACTCTCATCGCGAATCTCTGCCCAGGGTTTTGATTTGACGTAAAGCTTTGTCCAGTACCGGCCCACCATGACGAGCCCCTCGATCTTTTTCCTCAACACTGAACGGATTCCCCCGGAAGGGGGATAATGACACGCGCTGCATTCGAATTCGCTATGAGAAGAAGTCTCCCAACTTTCGAAAAAAGGCTTCATGTAGTGGCACGAAGCACAAAAACCCGAGTGAGATGTAAATTCTACGGCTCCGACAAACAGAACAAGAATAAAAACAGCGATGCCGCCAAAAATGAACAATCTCTTATTTCTTTTTTTACGCTTTTTTTCTTTCATGCCGTATTCCCTGCGGATATTCGGTCGCCCGTTAGGTGCGATCTGTTCGCTCCGATCTTTTCGTTTCGTTCTATGTTCGAGATCTCTTTGTTAGGAGCATCCTATACAAACGTATTAACACAAGGATTTTATGCGTAGCTATGAAGTCCGGCTAAGAGATAATTCACGCCGAAGTAAGTGAAAAGGGCGGCCAGAAATCCTATGATGGCTATGAATGCAGAACGGCGCCCCTTCCAGCCCATCACGATTCGCGTATGCAGGTACAGAGCAAAAACGAACCAGGTGATCAAGCTCCAGGTCTCTTTGGGGTCCCAGCTCCAGTATCTTCCCCAGGCATTATAAGCCCAGACCATTCCAAAAACGAGTCCACCCAGCGTAAAAAGCGGGAACCCGATGGCGATGGTCCTATAGCTGACAGAATCGAGTTTTTCTGCTGTCAGCGATGATTTTGAGGCTATCCCTTTTTTCTCTTTGGAATCTGCGATCAGATACATAATACTCGTTATAAAACCGATGGCGAAAAATGCTTCGCCGAAAAGAGTGACAGAGACATGAAGCCATAGCCAATAACTTTGGAGAGCCGGAACCAGGGGAGTCGCCTCTTTAGGCATGAGCGGCGAAGATGCCAGAGCCATCAACCCAATAACGATCAGCATAAAATAGGGACCGGCCTTTTTGATCTTGAATTTTCCCTCGATAAGAACATAGGCGAATATTGCAGACCATGAGAGGAAGGAGAGGGATTCATACATGTTCGTAAAGGGCGCATGTCCGCTTTCTATCGTTCTCATTATCAGCGCTAGTGAATGTACGACTAGGCCCGCAAACGCGAAGGTGTAACCTGATTTGGCAAGATGATCTTTTTTCGAAAAAAGATAGGCGAAATAAAAAAATGCGGCCACGATGTAGAGAATAAATGAAATCAGAAAAAGAGTGGATTCATTCATTGTGATCTCCTTAAGGACTCCATGATCTTGTCAAACTCCGCACGAAAATCCTCCCGGTTTTTCGCCGCGATCCCGCCGGCCGTGATCTCCGTTTTTTTCTGAGTTTCTTCAAGAATGATTTTAATCTCTCGAGTGGGCCAGAAAAAAGCCACAAATAAACCGACCATAAGAAGCGTACAGCCTGTCCAAATAAAATTTACTCCGGGATCCCTGGCCATCTCGATTCCGGAATACTGAGAAGCTTTGAGATCTTTAAATTCGAAGGCGAGTTCGGTTTCGACACTGGAATGCATGCGGCCAAAATCAGGGAACTTGGCAAAGATCCAACTCGAGAAAAGTTTTTCCCCCTCGCGCCAGCCTTCGATGTAAGCTGCGGGATTGTTGGGATCGAGGGAGCGCGTGGCGATCTCGTTGTTTTCACCGATGATGAAATCAGGAACAAAATCGAGAACGGTTATTTCGATATTCTCCTCTTCAAGAAGGGCTTTTTCTCCGATTCCGAGGCGGAGCTTTCTCAAGAATCCGGGATCATCGTTTTTTTTGGCCCAGATCTCAAGCGTGGGATTCTGCCAGTCCCAGCCATATCTGCTCTGGTAGAATACAAATCCTTTATAAGAGAGTGGGTGGTTGACTTCGATGATTTTGGAGAGAACATCCGATCCGTTTTCTAAAACTGTGAGGGTGCTCTTCCAATCCCGGACACTCCCGTTGGGGTGATACTCTGTGACGAATTTATCCAACCTGAGCTTGAAATCCGCTTGGGGAACGGGGACGGTATCTCCTTCGACTATGTTCAAAATGGTTCGGAATCCACCCAACCCGCTGATAATTCCCCCGATAATGATGACGAGAAGACCGAGGTGAACGATGTCGGAACCGAAAAGGCCGAGCACCCGCTTTCGTGCCAGCAAAAATGCATTTTTTTCATTCTGTTCCGTTCGAAGACGATAACGTTTGGATGAGAGTTCTTGTCGGACATCGGCTATCGTCTTTTCGAGATTCTGATTTTTCCTGAAATTAGCCCTTGTTTTTAGAGATAAGATTTTCTTTCTCTCTCTCTCGAATTTCGCATGGAAGGCTCTTCTCATTTTCGGCGAGAGGCGGGTGAGCGTGCACACGAGAATATTGACGGCAAAGAGAAAAAGAAGAGATGCGAACCACCAGGATTGATAGAGTCTTGTGACCTCGAGCCTGATCAGAACATTCGCGATCTCCCCGTATCTGTCCACATACTCGGCCGGACTACGATGCTGAGGTATCAATGTGCCTAAAATGGAAGCTATAGTGATAAAGATCAAGAGGAAAATTGCCAATTTGACTGAGCTGAAAAAATTTAGAAATGATTTCATCGGACCCTGCTTTTATAAGAGATAAGGATTAGTAGGT
>JASFEP010000049.1:0-16545 GCA_050124775.1 Candidatus Aminicenantota bacterium | reverse complement strand
TGTTTGAATAATCATGGAAAAGGCATGAGTCAATTATCAGACGGGTACAACTTCTCAGAAAAACTCTCGAAAGAAAAACTATGGCTCAGATCGAGTACTTACTAAGTGTCATGCTGTCCGGCAGCTTTACTTTTTCCTGGTAAATATTCCAGTAATAGTTCTTGGCCTCATCCAATCTCTGGTAAAGATCATGTTTCTTATCGGGCCTGTGGGTTTGAAGGACATCCCCTTTTTCATTCACGAGCAACAATTTGTCACACCGATTCATAATTCCGGCAGTGCCGACGCTCGCGACACACACCAATTCATCGGACGCGACCTTCTGTAGCAATTCTCCATAGGTGATGTCTCTTTCTTGAACAGGTGTCCCCATTTCCTTCAGTATGGCGACAAGCCCTTGAATGGTGACGGAGGGAAGGATCAACGGGCTTTCCGGTATCTTGACCACAGAACCGTCGCGGAAAGCGAACAGACAACAGGACGAATCCCACTCCGTAACAGCCCTGTCCAAGAGTTTTTTGTCCACTCTATCGTCCAGGAATAGGACCGAGGCGGCCTCGGGAAGGAGCTTACGGGCTTCGTCGATCGCCTTGACACTCATCAAATAATTGATCCCCAGCTTGAGACACCCCGTCTTATTGGCCGCGACAGCACGGATAAGATTAGGAACGACCACTCCGCTGAAGGGTTCTCCCAAATATCGGTCATACCGGCAGGCCACTGCCCGGATTGAAGGCTGAGTGGCAAAGGTCACGCCGATGGACTGTTCCTCGTCAAAGGTGAAAGGTCTGAGATACCCCTGAGCGCCCATCTCGGCCATCTCCTCTAAAAATTCCCGCATGGAGGGATTTCGAAAATACTGGTGGATAAAAATATTTTCCATCTCTTCCGGAGATGGCACCAGCTTCTGCTGTCGTGAGGCCAGACAAAAGGCGATGCCTCGCTGGAAACGCTCTAGATTCATATTCCAGTTCAAAAAAACGACTTCCACACGGCTCCTTGCATTTTTTTTACAAAAAAAACGAATGCCCTCAAAACAAAGAAATTGGGCATAATGTATGGACCTCGAGACTGCATAGACCTTGTCGTCGGCGTCAAAAAGACTGAACTTTTTTCCATCAAGCACATATCGCATCTGTTTTGTCGCCCATTTAACACCTTCGAAGCCGGCCATCTATAACACTCCTTTCATTGGATTATTCATAGCTTTAAAAACATCCATTCTTTGGAATAGGGAACACTGCTCATGAGGACGCCCTTCTCTTTGGTGACGAGAAGATTATCGCTGGGATTATAACCGAAACCGTTTTCAGGGTCGTAGAGGCCCGGTTCTACGCTGAATGTCATTCCCTCCTCGAGCACTGTTTTGTCGCCCAAGGCGAGCCATGGCGCTTGATGCCCTTCCATCCCTTCGCCATGAGCAGGTCTGTGATAAATGTACTTGCTCACGCTGTTCTGCACCTGATATTTATGGATCATGTAGGCCACCTCGGCACAGGTCCGTCCGGCCTTGGATTCCTTTTCCTGGATGCGAACACAATCCGTGACGACCTGCCAGAGTTTCTCCCTATGCTCATCCCAAGGAGCGATCTGATAGTACCGGTAGCACTCTCCCCCGTATCCACCGATCCGGACCACCCCCGATATTTGAAGGGCATCCCCTTTTTCGACTTTTTTGTGGAAAAACTGATTGGGATGGGGGTAGGCCGTCGCCACGCCCGTGCGGCAACCGATATGAACTGAGATCCCTACAGACGTGTGGGGTTTCCCGTCGCGTTCGATATCCTTCATGATCATGTCCACGCCGTATTCTTCCGCCGCCCTTCCGATGGCAAAATCCGTCGTGTCCGTCCCCTTCTCCAGAAGATAATCCCTGGCAAAAGCATGGATCTTGCTGAAGTAATCCATGGCCCTTTGTGTGAGTGCGATCTCCTCTTCGGTCTTGACCACCCGCATCTTGAGGCAGATGTCGCTGATATCCACCTGCTTTGCTTTGGGGAGGATCTCTCCGAATCTTTTCGATCTTGACAGAGGAAATTCGGTATCGAAGCCGATCGTTTTTTCGCCATAACCTCTGGCGTTCAACCCTTGAAGCAGCCATTCGAACAGATCGACCCTGTGCCCGATGTCCAGCATACCCAGGTTAGGATAACCCCCTTCTGCGTGAAGATAATCGAAATAATAAGCATTGTCCGTGCTCCACCAGGATTTCACCAGGTCTCTGTCCAGGCCCGGATGATACCAGTAGAGCGTGTCTTCCTCCACAGGGATCACAGCATAAAAGGGCCTCTCTGTGGTGCTGTGAAAGAGGCCCGTAAAATAAACGAGGTTCCACCGTCCTTGAAGGACGATCGCATCGACGCCTCTTTCCCCTGCCTTTTCTCTCAGCCGGGCGACGGTTTTTTTATACCATTCAAGGGGAAGACGGTCCACAGTCGCTGCTTTGGGATGATCGGGATTTTCGATCAACAGCTTCTCCGAATCTCCCTTTTTTACCTGTGCGCCGAAGGATTTGTGGCTGTTGAATAAACCCAAACCTGCCATCCCCATTCCAGCATCTCTAAAAAAACGCCTCCGTGTCATTCCCATAACATCCTCCTCTTTAATCTTTCATGGTCAAACGAATAAAAATCTATTTTGCGGTTTTTAAAAATTTAATGACCTCCCGGCAAAAGGCTGGAAGATCGTAGGGATTACGAGACGTGATCAGATTCGCGTCCACGACGACCTCTCTATCGACAAAAACTGCGCCCGCATTTACGAGATCGTCTTTGATCGCAAAAAAACACGTCGCTTTCTTTCCTTTCAGGATGTCTGCAGAAACGAGAACCCATCCTGCGTGACAGATGGCTGCGACCAATTTACCACTCTGGTAAATTTTCCTGACGAAGGAGTTGACGCTTTTATGCCGCCTCAAAATATCCGGGGCATATCCTCCAGGTATAACAACACCATCAAAGTCTCCAGGCTTTGCTTTGGTGATGGACAAGTCCTGAGGGGCCGGATAACCTTCTTTACTTATGTACGCCTCTTTTCCGGTTCCGACAAAAACTGTTTCTATCCCTTCTTCCCTGAGACGTAAATAGGGATACCAAGCTTCCAAGACCTGATAATGATCCTCGATGAGAACAGCGATTTTTTTCATTCAAATCTCCTCTCTGATCAAATCAACCAAACGATTTGTCTATAAGAACTTTTCCTTCTTGATCCTACGCTGCTGGAATATCCTATACTTTCCTCAGCTCACAAAAAAGACTGGATCCATCGACTTCGGTGACAAGGGGGATGAGCCCGAATTCCAAGGCTAAGGCCCGGAATTCGTCCCCATTAACCGTCGTGGCCCTGAATCCATCTTTGCACACAATAATCCCTTCCCCGGTCGCCTCTTCATCGATCTCACCGACGAGTCCACGCTCCGCCTGAATCCTGAACCAACCGAGGCGATCTTCCCAGAAGCGTTCCGCATAACTGGACAGAAAAATGGAACCTCCCGGGCAGGTCACTCTCAGAGCCTCTGCGATCAATTCTTTTTTCCCCATCTGGAAAGCGGATATCCCGTTCTGTATGCAGACCACCTTATCGAACCGAGCATCCTTGAATCCTAAACATCCGGCATCCATCGCAAAAACATTGCAGCGAACCCCATCCTGACATAAATCGTGATAAAGACGAAGGCTCTCCACGGCTGTGTCGATGCCCACTGCCAGGTCCGCCTTCTCAGCCAGCGAAAGAAGCACCCGCCCGTATCCGCAGCCCAATTCGAGCACCCGGTCTGTCGGATTTATCTTATTCAACACAAAATCGATTTCGGCTTCGAGATACTGCTTCACCCGCGGGGGCGCGATGGAGTAGCACAGTATGAGCCTCTCTCCTGAGAGTTTTTGAGAGTAATAACTTTCCTTTTTGACGACCCCCACAGGCGGAATTTCCGGCTCTTGTTCTGATCCTGTTTTTCCTTCTTGTCCTGATCCCTTTTTATCCGTCTTAATTGTCTTCCTCTTTCGGGGAAGCTTGATGACCGTGGTTCCGGCGATCTTATCGTGCATGGTCAGACCATCGGGATCCCAGAGAACCTGCCAGAATCCAAGGCTGGCAAAAAGCGTCGAACAGGCATATCCATGGGTGCGTTCGAATGCCTGGAACCATCCCAGCCTTTCACGCTTTTTGAGGTCGATGACTTTCAGGCGGAAGACTCTCTTTCCCAGAGTGCGCCCCCCGAAGCGAAAAAAGAGGACAAAATAGATGTACCCGAAAATGAATTCCCTGAGGATGTGCATTCCCTCCGGCTCATCCTGGACTGCGGTGAGTCCGGGCCCGAATTCTCTAAGAATATCCTCGTAAAGAACTTCGATCTCTCCCATGGTCATGTCTCTGGCACGCTCGTATTCTTCGGGATTTATGTGTTCTTTAAGAACTTCAAGGTAAGATTCTTTGACCCTCCTCGAAGGATTATCCCCCGGACCCAATTCAATCATGACAGACTTTCCTTCCGCAACCGCCCGTTTATACCACGTAATCAAGCCTTCTTCATGCGTGAGGGGAGCCACAACCTCGCTAAGGGGCACATAAAGAACCAACGCCAAAAGAAATATAAAAACCGTGTCGAGCCCAAAGGCGAAAAAACGACGCAAAAAACTGGCCTGGTCCGGATGGACTTTGTGTTTGGGAAAAGGGACAATTTTCCGACGAGTCTTCACTATGTGTCCTTCAAACCTTTGAACCCTCAAGCATTACTTTGTGTATACCACAGCCCAAACATGCGGTCAAATTGCCGATCAAAGACGTTTGCATTCCCAAACCATGACGAACGATTTTCCGGGTGTCCCAATTGGTGGTTCGAAAACAAAATTCCGCCTCAGTTTCCCCAGCGAGGAAACCTCGCACGGATCCGCGCTTTCCTCACATTCCCCTTCGGGTTATGTACCACGTCCGTCAAGCTCTTCTCACGGTTTTCTCCATCACACGATCGGGAACACTCACCTCCGCATAGGTTTCCTTGCCGTCATGGTTTGGAAATGTTTGTGCTACAGACCATAGATTCAACACAATAAGCGAACTCAAATCCATCCAGTGATCCTTGCCAACGGACAGAAATTCCCGGGATGAACTATTGCAAAGATGTGGCATATGTATCGAAAAACTTCACGATTTCCGGGAAAAAGGAATCCAGGTTCGGATATCGGCCGCGGTCGGCCTCGTATTCGCCCAGAAGGTTTGAGAGATCTCTCATCCAGAAAAACCTGTTCGTATTTTCCTGGATGATCTGACGCTCCGCCGCCGCCTCTCCTTCATTCGCCAATCTATAGCGGACGACGCAGGCACGTACGAGCGACTCATACATCATGGTTTGCCATCCGGGATAGGCCTGCCTCTTCATGGCTTCCGCTACTGTAGAAAAGATCTTTTCACCCGCCTTCTCCAGTTCACCGGCGTGTGAATTCACGAGCGGATTGATGTAAGAGTGGCAGAACTCGTGGACCACTGTCGGCAATATGCTCCTGTCGAAACGCGGAAGTCCTCTTCTGTCTTTGAGCCAAACGCCCAGAACACAGTAGAGCTCCTCCTGTCCGTCCGGGAAGACAACCCGAGGCCCGTAACAGGCACCCCCGTTCATCATGCCGAGGATCACGGTAAAACTTGCTCCTGACCGAGCGCCGAAGAAACCGTCGAACCAATCCAGGACTCTGTGATCATCGAGGACTTTTTCCATGCGCGATTCGGCAATTCTGTAGAGATCTTGATGCGCATCGAAAAATCCGTCAAACCGTGCATCCTTGACGAAACTGCGGACTGCGTTCTGAAATTCCCGGGTATCCTCCACAGTCCAGCGTCTGTCCCAGCTTTTGGGCACGGGTTCCAAGGGCACACGCTCCTTCATGCTGTCCACATCCTCCACATGAAGGGCCATACTCATCACCGCATCGAAACTCACACCCCGCGATCGCCTCAACTGCATGGCCATCTGTACGGCATCGTGGTTTCTGAATGCCCCAAAATATTTCTCGACATCCTGAATGTAGGACGGGAGGCGATCCTGGGTGTATTCCGGGTTTCCTGCCAGCCGGAAAATGAGGCTCATCAACTCCACGCGCGGATCGACTCTGACATCGGGACCACTCTGTATGTTAAGGCTATAAAAAGGATTGCACAACAGACAAATGAACAGGAATAAATAACCGGCTCTCGTAAATTTTGAGGGCTTTAAAACACTCATGAAAAAATCTCCTTTTGGATCTCCAAGGAATTGTGTCGAAACTCTTCGATTGTACATGAATGGAGGAAAGATTTGGAGTGGGTGGGGGAGGGGTCAGCTTTCGACCCGGACAGGCTGTACATAATGCTTACCGAGGGCTAGACTTGGTGCTGCACAACACGATCCAAGTTCTTATCAGAAGCTGCCCCCCTTTCAATACCCATCACGAAGAGTTTTTTTCTTTCAAAAGCTCTGCGATACCGCCTATGCTGCCCAACACTCCTGTGGCTTCGTAGGGCAGGAAGATCTTCGTGGCCTGGCCATCGGCCATTTTCTCGAGAGCCTGCAGATATTTTATGGCGATAAGGTCGTTGGTGGGATTTCCCTTATGAATGGCATTGTAAACATTCTCGATCGCCTCGGCCTCACCTTTTGCGACGGTCAACTTCTCGTATTTATTGGCATCGGCCACCTTCATGATCGCCTCGGCTTCTCCTTCGGCCTTGAGGATCGCCGACTTTTTTGCGCCTTCGGCTTCAAGGATCATGGCCCGGCGATCCCGCTCGGCCTTCATCTGTCTGTGCATGGCCTCTGTCACGTCCACGGGGGGTTCGATCCTCTGGAGCTCGACACGGGTGACCTTCGTGCCCCATTTATCCGTAGCATCATCCAGTATCTGACGCAGTTTGGTGTTGATGACCTCCCGTGAAGTCAGCGATTCATCGAGGGCCAGGTCGCCCACAAGGTTCCTCAAATTCGTCTGCGCAAGTTTGGTGGCAGCCAGGTAAAAATTGGTCACATTATATGTCACTTTAACGGGATCGGTCACTTCGTAATAGACGACCGCATCCACTTCCACGACAACGTTATCTTTGGTGATAACACCCTGTGGGGGGACATCCACTACCTGTTCGCGCATATCCACCTTTATGAGTTTCTCCATAAAGGGGATGATGATCGTCAGACCGCTATCGGCCGTGCGCTGGTACTTTCCTAACCGTTCCACAAGGCCTTTCTGCCAGGGTCTAATGATCTTAAGCCCGGTAGCAGCGATCACAAAAACAACTAAGGCAATGACTATCAATACAGCTTCCATTCTAATCCTCCTTTCTTATCGCTTTAACGACCAGATGAGTGCCATCCAATCGAACGACTTCGACCTGCGTTCCTGCAGGGATCGCCTCTCCGGTTTCTGAGTCGGCCCGCCACTCTTCCTTATCCAAACGCACACGTCCGACATTCTTCACATTATCCACATCTTCCAGGACCACACCCTGTTTTCCGATGAATCGGTCCGCGCCGATCCCAGGGGGTTGTTTTTTGCTGAACCGTTCGGCAAACCGTCTCGAGCTCGCAAAAAGCACAAGGGAAACGACAACAAAGGCGGCCAGTTGCCAGCCGAAACTCAAACCCAGGAGCGCCAAGATTCCGGCAACAGCTGCCCCGACACCGAACCAAAGGAGAAAAAATCCGGCAGTGAATATCTCGCCGACAACGAAGATCGCAGCGATTATCATCCATATCCACCAAATTTTAATGACCATGATCCTGCCTCCAAACTCAGATTTTCAAGCTCCTCAAACTCATCAAACCGGGTCTATCCTATCTCAAGTGTCCAATAAAAACTACCAAAATCCTTATGATTTTATTCATTCGATACGATCCGGTCTCATCAAGCAAAAACAGAGCAGAAAATCAAGCCCCACGTTCATGGCCGAAAACTCTCATTGAAAGAATTCGTAAAATCGTTTAGAGTCATGCGTTGGATCGGACAACCGATAAAACGAAAAAGGAAAAGAGATCGAACTATGAATAAAAAGAGCGCAAGCCGAACGAGCCCTTCGATAAGACAGATGACAAAAAAAGCAGGAGTTTTTTCATCTATAAAGAGAAATATCTTTAGTTATATTCTGTGTCTCCTTTTTGTATCTGCCGCAATGTTATTGGCCCAAGAGCATTATCCGGGAGAGACCTGGATCCGGGCCGAAAAACCCGAAGACCTGGGATATTCCTCCAGAGGCCTGGCCAAGGCGAGAGAATTCGCAGAAGGGCTGAACACGGCGGCTGTCGTCATTGCAGTGGATGGTTATATTCTCGACGAGTGGGGCGAGATCACGACCAAGTACATCGTCCATTCCATACGGAAGAGCTTTTTGAGCGCTCTTTACGGAAATTACGTAAAAGATGGAACGATCGCCCTGGATGCCACCTTGAAAGACCTCGGAATCGATGATCTGGAGCCATCCTTGACCGAAGTGGAAAAAACAGCCACAGTGAAAGATCTCCTCAAAGCGCGATCGGGCATCTACCATGATGCCGCCTCCGAGTCGCCGGGCATGAAAGCGCTAAAACCTAAGCGTCACAGTCACAGGCCAGGTACTTACTGGTATTACAACAACTGGGATTTTAACGCGCTCGGCACGATATTCGAGCAGCTGACGAAAAAAGATATCTATGAGGCATTCAAAGAGGACATCGCCGATCCTATCGCAATGGAAGATTACACACCGGAGGACGGGACAAAATCAGGGACTCCGGAGTCTCTCCACCAGGCTTATCACTTCCGGATGACTGCCAGGGACATGGCGAGATTCGGCCTTTTGATGCTCAGGAAGGGGAAATGGAACGGGAAACAGGTCATCCCAAAAGACTGGGTCGAAGAGAGCACCCTCGCCCATTCGGATGCCGGGCTGTACGGCTCCGATGCCTACGGATACATGTGGTGGGTGGCAGAGGATGGACACAAGTACAAACACATGCCCGGTGTAAATCTGAAGCAGGGGACCTATTCCGCCAGAGGATACGGAGGCCATTACATCTTCGTGATCCCAGACCGCAACATGGTCGTGGTCCACCGTGTGAACACCTACATACCCGGAAATTTCGTCTCCGGAGGAGGCGTGGGAAAGCTTCTGCGGCTCATATTCGAGGCCAAATTGGATTGATCCATTTCCAATCCCTTTTTCCATGTGAGCGAAAAGTGCCGACCTGCATTTGGCCTCAACGTTCGATTTACAGAATATTTAGTCACTCTATAAATGATATTTCCGTTTACTAACGCCCCGAGTACCGCTAAAATAGTCCGGATGTTCATCTCTCTTTGTGGAGAACGCGTGTTTACACTTAACAGTGCTGTGTGACCGAGATTGGAGGGAACAAATGTCCGATTGGCTCGCTAAAAAGATAAAGCTGGGAAAAACAGAACTTCCGGTCGGCAGGCTGGGATTGGGCGCAGCCTATGGTGCCCCGGCAAAATCCTTCGAAGCCGCTTTTGATGCAGGTTGCAACTATTTTTACTGGGGCGCTCTGAGAAATAATAAAATGACGCAAGCGATCCGGAATATCGTTAAAAAAGGGAAACGCGAAGAACTGGTGCTGGTCATCCAGGATTTCAGACGGAGCCCGAAGGGCTTGGAGAAAAGCCTCATGCGGGGCTTGAAGAAGGCGGGGCTTGACACAGCGGACGTGCTTCTACTCGGCTGGCACAACAAGCCGCCCAAGCCCAAGGTCCTGGATGCAGCGGAAAGACTCCGGGAACAAGGAATATTCCGTTATCTGGGTCTTTCGAGTCATAAGCGCACGCTCTTTCCGGTGCTGGCCAAAGATCCCCGGTATGACGTCTTTCAGATTCGTTACAACGCCGCCAATCGGGGGGCCGAAGAGGACCTGTTTCCCCATCTCCCCGAAGTAAGGCCGGGAAATGTGATCTTCCAGGCCACAAGACGAATGTCTCTCGTCAAGTCGAAAAAAATTCCTGCCGACGAAAAACGCCCCACAGCCGGAGATTGTTACCGTTTCGCTCTCTCCAATCCTTATGTGGATGTTGTCATCACAGGGCCCTCGAACGCCCAACAACTCGCAGAGAACATGGCCGAGGTCGCCAAAGGACCCATGACTGAAGATGAACTCGAATGGATGCGGCGTATAGGTGATTACGTCTACGGCCGAAGGTCCGTATAAGTTTCATGACAGGGATAGCTTCTCCGGTCGGCCACCTAGCAGATAAGGATTAATTTAGAGCAAATGCGCTGAGCCTGTCGGCAAGCCGGATTTGGAATCGAAAGGAATGAACTTTCCCGATCTCTTTCATGTATAATAATTGAGTTAAGCTTTATTTCTGGAGAATCCGATGGAAAAATACAGCCTCGAATTTGTCCGTGATCAGATCATCGGAAAAGACCTTCTTTTCGACACGCCCTTCGGGGAGCGTCATCTTCTCTATGCCGACTATACGGCATCGGGACGGGGATTTCAGATGATCGAGGAGACAATCTGGAACATCGAAAAATCCTACGCTAACACGCACACAGAAGACGATTATTCCGGTAAGTATTTGACGCAACTCCTCCACCAAGCCGAATCAAAGATCAAAGATCTCGTCAATGCAGGCCCTGAAGGGAAGATTATCATGACCGGCTCGGGCACCACGGGAGCTCTCAAAAAACTGCAGGAGATCATCGGTGTTTACATCCCTCCCGTCACGAGAGAACGGATCTCTAATGCGGTCCAACACGTCTGCGCAAGTGACGATCTGCCCCTGGAGAAGATCGATGAAGACAAACCCGTCGTTTTTATCGGGCCTTACGAGCATCACACCAACGAATTGATGTGGCGCGAGGCTTTCGTGGAGGTCGTGGTCATCCCTTTCGACAGAGAGGGGCACATCGATTGCGAAGAGCTCGAAAAACAGCTTGCCCGTGAAACATACAAAAACCGGTTAAAGATCGGATCCTTTTCGGCCGGGTCGAACATCACGGGTATCAGGACGCGTGTGTATGATATCGCCAAGGTTTGCCACAAAAATGGAGCTCTGATATTTTATGATTTTGCGGCTGTAGCTCCCTATGTGGAGATCGACATGAACAGGGACCCCCACTCATACTTCGATGCCATATTCTTCTCCCCTCATAAGTTTTTGGGCGGCCCGGGCACGAGCGGAGTTCTCGTCTTCAACGAAAAGATCTACCGTACGGACCTCCCCCCGACCACTGCCGGAGGGGGTACAGTCCGGTATGTCGGCTTCGACGGGCACGACTTTGCTGAGGATATCGAAATCAGAGAAAAAGCGGGGACACCGCCCATCCTTCAAGCGATAAAAGCGGCCCTCGTCCTCGACCTCAAGGAGAAGATAGGAACAGATACGATCGAAGCCATCGAATCCGAATACACGGAATACGTTATCGATAGACTGAGACGAATCGATAACCTCGAGATCGTCGGGGATGTGAAACCTTACAGGGGAGTGTCTATCATATCCTTTAATATCAAGCACGAAGACAAGATCCTTCACCCCAAGTTCGTCACGAAACTCATGAACGACCTCTTCGGTGTACAGTCCAGAGCGGGATGCAGCTGTGCAGGACCTTACGGCCACATCCTGCTGGACATCGATGACGAGACCTCGAATAAATTCAGGAATCTGATCCTCGAAGGCTGCGAGGGAATCAAACCCGGCTGGGTTCGCGTGAATATCCACTACACATTGAGTCAAGAAGAAATCGACTACCTCCTCGAAGCTATCACATTCATCGCCCGGTCTGGATATCTTTTCCTTCGGAAATACACATTCGACATGAGAACAGCCGAATGGAAATACCTCGGGTTCGAAGAGGCAATCCCTGAATTTTCCATCGATAACGACTTCGCTCCCAAGTCGGTCAATTTGGAGGATCTCCCCCGCTTGAGAAAATCCTATCTCGAGCAGGCCAGAAAGATTGCCTCAGAGCTAGAGGAACAGGGGGAAATGCCTTTTGTGCACGACGAAAAAGACATCGAGGAGCTGAAGTCTTTTTATTACATCCACAGAGGCTGAGACACCGCTATCGCACAAAGAAGGAGTGCTTTGTGCCCTCTTCGCTCCGGTCAGTCGCAGGAGGTGGATCGGGGGAAAGCGAAGAGATGGCGTTCCGCAGATCGGGCGTCATATCGATCTCGAGCGATTTGATCGACATCTCTAGCTGACCTACGTTTCTTGCGCCTATTATGGGTGCGGTCACTGCCGGATGACTGGCTACCCATGCCACGCCAAGGCTTGCCGGATGGAAATTGTGCGCCTCGGCCAATGCCGTGAATTTTTCTGCGGCATCGAACATCCAATCTTGATTATAACGTGTTTCGTAAATTCTACTTTCGATAAGCCGACCTGATTCGGGCCTCTTGGCTCGACCGTATTTCCCTGTCAGCAATCCTCCGCCCAATGGGCTGTAGGTCGTGACACCCAAATTCTCCGACTGGGCCATGGGGAGGATTTCAACCTCTGCCTGCCTCTTCACGAGGTTGTACATGGGCTGAACACAGACGAACTTCGCCCAGCTTTCTTTATCCGATATGCCCAAGCCTTTTGCGACTTGCCACCCTGTAAAGTTGCTGGCACCGGGATAAAGGATCTTTCCCTGCCGGACGAGGTCATCCAGAGCGCGCAAGGTCTCTTCCAGAGGTGTCCGGCCATCATAGCGATGGATAAAATAGATATCGATGGTATCCGTGCGGAGCCTCCGGAGGCTGTCCTCCACTGCCGCCATAATATGCTTGCGCGAGGCTCCTCTGGCATTCACATCCTCGCTCATCGGAAAATAAGCTTTGCTTGTGATGACGACCTCTTCGCGGCAGTCCTTGATGAGCTTTCCCAGGATCTCCTCAGCCAGTCCAGCCTGGTAGACATTGGCGCAATCGAAAAAATTGATGCCCTTGTCACGACAGTATTTGAACATTTCTGCGGATGTTTTCTCATCCGCATCTCCGCCAAAAGACATGGTCCCGAAACAGAGCTTCGAGACGAGAACGCCCGTATTCCCCAAATAAACGTATTCCATATTAACCTCTCGCCTACATTTAGTCACTCAAAACACCAGCATATTTAACAATTTTTCGACCTTCCGTCAAATTCCGAATAGAAAATTGGGAACGGCCCTATTTTCTGGATTATGAAGGGACCCTTTGCCGAAGGAGCCACTGTGCAATAATTAGGGATTATTTTCCAAACGGTCCGCACGAGGGGGGCAAACCCGACAAAACGAGAAACGGCCCCTAAAAAATAGAACCGTCTCCATTAGTCATTGAGAAAAGGAATAAATTCTATTAACCTAATAACACAATGTTCATCGAAGCTAACTCTTATGATTTTCCGCCGTTCAGGCCTCCCAACGAGGCGAACAGCGCCCTCATCCGGATAACACGCGGTTGTCCCTGGAATCGCTGCGAGTTCTGTGCCATGTACAAGCAACTGAAATTCCAATCCAAACCGCTCAAGGAGGTGAAGGAGGATGTGGAACGAGCGCGTCAAATCTACGGCGTTGCGGATACGATTTTCCTTGGTGACAGCGACAACCTCGTTCACAAGGACCTCCCGGTGATCGTTGACTATATTCGGAAAGTTTTTCCAGAAACGCGACGCATCACGACCTACGCGAGGGCAAAAACCATCCTTCACCGAAAAATGGATTATCTCAAGGCTGTTCGTAAGGCCGGCCTCGATCGTCTCCATCTGGGAATGGAATCCGGGGATGAAATCGTCCTCGAACGGTTGTGTAAAGGGGCAAAACCCGAAGAGATGAGCCAGGCAGGCAAAAAAGCCAAGGCCGCCGGATTCGAAGTGTCGTTCTATGTGCTGAGCGGCGCCGGGGGCAAGGATAGGTGGCGGGAGCACGCCAAAAACAGCGCCAAGGTGCTGAATGCGTCCCAGCCGGATTTCATACGGCTCCGGACTTTGACCATCCAGTACAAAACACCATTGGATGAAAAACTTCGAAGGGGCGAATTCGCCCTTACTCCACCCTTGGAAAGGTTGGAGGAAGTCGAACTTTTCCTGGAAACGCTGGACGTCAAAAATTGCTTTTTAGCCAGCGACCATCTGACGAATTATCTCTGGGCAGGAAACACGATTATATACAGAGGGGTAGCAGGAACTCTTCCCGATGACAAAGAGCGCATGCTCGCCAGCGTGAAGGCATCCATCGATTATATCCGAACCACAGATGAAGAGATCAAAGACTCAAACTGTCTCTACCGCGAGGGCCTCATCTCCTCCCTATAACGCCCTGGATTTTTCCTTGGGCTCGGCAAATCCCCGAATGAGGAGTTTCGTCACATCATTGCAGACATTTTCCATAGCTTCCGCGACAGCTTTGTCGAAGCTGCCACGGCCCGAGCTGGAAGCGACGGCTGCCCCTTCCCTGATCGAGACGCCTTCCTGATTCGAGCTCTCCCCGATGCCTTTTATGACTTCTGTTTCGAGCAATTCCACATCCTCCCCGTCATAGGAAGCCATGGTAACGGAAATCCTGAATCTGAGGGGGATGTGTCGTGATGGGAGTGATGGATCGGTCACGTTTGCCAGGCGCCTCTTGTGCTCATCCCGGACGACCTCATTTAAAGTAAATGTGATGATCCTTTCGTATTCTCCTTCGGCCGGGATTTCAAATTCCTCTGCGGTGTTTTGATAGACATCCCCTACACGATCGAACAATTCGGTATGGAGGGCCCCAATTATGGAATAGTTCTCCCCCCCGACCAGATTGAATTCTTCGGAAAATACGACAGCCACGTTGTATGGCAATTTTTCCGGCAAGACCAACGGCAGGCTACCGTTTGAACCGCCACAAGATATAAAATGACCAAGAACGAATATTATCAGGAATGCAATACCTATTCTTTTGAAAAATCTCTTTCCCCTCGCAATTGTTTTCATAAACATGTGCATCAGTTCCTCGAATCGAGAATTCAGCTTCAAAGGGATGAAGTGTGCAAATTATATGCCATTTGGACACACAAGAAAACCGCTCTGCGACACTTCGGGCCTGTCGCTTTCGTGGTCAGGTGTCTCGATAAAAGGACAGAGTGCAACTTTCTCCGGTTCATTTCGAGTATAAGATTATGCGGCATCGTTTTGTGTTAAAATGAAAATAGAAGGAGGAACCCTATCTTCAAGAACAATACAGATTTAAAAAGAAGGGCCCTCTGTTTTTCGGGGTCTGTCCTCTTTCATATCCTCCTTTTACTGGCAATCGTCATCTTTTTCCAGCCGATCAAGATCCCCCTGGAAGAGAAAGTCACTGAAGTTGTGATCACTCCCCGGAGGGACCTTCTCATCCCCTATCTTGAAAGGCTGCTTTCAGGACGCGGCTTTCGAACGGCTGCAGAAAGCACGGAAGACCGCCTCCAGACAGAGGATACTTCCTCAGGAGGCCCTCGAGAAACAGAGACATCGGTCTCCCAAGTTTCTCTGCCACAAATCCAACCGGGATCGACCGATAAAGCCCCCTCTTCACCGCCGGAATTTACCCAGGGATTTAAACTCAGCCCATCTCCCAAAGAGGGCTCCGGATTTCGCCTGAACATCTCACCTTCGAAAGGCTTCGTGCCCGATCCAGAAAATTACCTGAGAAAAGAGGAGCTCGACCTTCTGCACTATCTTTCATCAGAGACATCCAATCAGCGCCCTTTGGGGACCTCTCCATCCACAGAAACATACGGGGCAAAAATATCCGGTGCAGGAAAGATCGCTTTTAACATCAACCAGATCGATATAACTCCGTGGGCCAGGGATGTCGTGGAAAGAATCCAGAAAAACTGGTACATTCCAGCATCCGAGGAGAACGGCGGAAAAAATGCTGTGGAGATCACAGTCTCCATCGGAAAAAACGGAGGTCTTATGAATCTCAGCATCAGGAATTCCTCCGCTCAACCGATTCTCGACCAGGCTGCTCTCAACGCCATCAGGATGAGTGCTCCCTTTCCTGAGTTGCCCGAAGATTTTCCGAACGACACCCTGGAGGTTGATTTTCTTTTTAAGTACGATGAATAAGCGACCGCTCTGCATTCTATTCATCCTGGGTTTCTGTCTCGGAGCCATCGCTCAGAAACCTTCCCCATTGGTCCTCGAGATCGGTCTGATCGATAGCGACAACTACAGAAACGATTTTCCTCCAGGCCAATTGATCGTAGCCCTTGAACTGAGCCGGAATGCTTATTACAAGCTCATCGAAAACGGGCAGACACTCAAAGGCGGCCTCTTTCTCTCAGGCTTCAATTCCTTCATTCTCGAGACCGATAACTTCTTCGAGCGATCCGGAGTTCACTCATATACACTGGAATTGAGGGCGGAGGATCGCCTTATCAAAAGGGAGTTCGAAATCTCCGTTGAAATGGAGGACAAAGCCCCCCCTCCAAAAAAAGAATCCAGGGTTGAAGAGAAGGAATACACGGTACTGATGTATGTCGGTGACCAATTGGTCGCCTCCTCAAAAAAACTGCCTGCGGAAGAGCCCCCCAAAAAAATCGAAATGCCCCCTCCTCCCTATCAGATCGACCCTTATGCCTCTGCCGCCGAACCGGATTACAACGCGACAGGAGTT